>WTIT01000044.1:0-6506 GCA_011526375.1 Methanobacteriota archaeon | reverse complement strand
TGAGCAACCATCCAGGGCGCCATGTAACCTGCCGGAGCCCTAAACCAAGGGCAAAAATTAGCTTTAGCAAACTCGGAAATAATCTCGATCGCTTCAAGCATTGACTGCTTGAATAAGGTGGGATTTTCCGGCCACGCTGACCAAGATTTGTGGTCTAAGCCATGGCATCCAATGGTTAGCCTATCGTTGTAAACAGAAATAAGATCTGCAAGCCAAGAGCGGAATTCATCATCCGCTAAAGAATCTGCAATAACAAATAATGTAACGGGTTTATTGTGGCTAGCTAACCATGCAGCAAAACCCTGCATACCTAACCTAAAATCGTCAGACAACTCCTTCGAGGCAATCGGTGATTTTGTGCGGGTTGGATGCCCGTGGTGTTTTGGTATGTGTCTATAATCGTCGCAATCAATTGTCAGCCAAGTTTGATTCAACTATCGCCACCTCGATTGATATCGATTATGTGTATTCTATGGGGTACCGTTCTATTACCGATTTCAATACCGATGAATTCGTCGACTAATTCTCCATCCCAACTATCACATAACGAGGCTGCTGTGGCAAGTCCAGCGACATTATGCGGGTGGACAGTGATTTCGATACGGAAGAAATCATTACGCCCGGTTAACCACTGAAGGATTACATTAGCTGAAGCAATAGTTATTCCCTGACGACGATATTTTGACCTCACCCAATATCCTAAATTGTAGTTTGAATGGAGTAATTGTAATTCATCCCCTAAGCCTATCAGCCCAACGAATTCATTATCTTCATCGTGCATAATCGACCAAAAATGAATTTCATCCGAATCGGCTTGAGATTCTACATCAAACAACATGTCTCTAATCTGCTGACGAATCTCTTTCTCCTTGTCTAGCCAAGGTAGGGCAGAATATGCCGACTCTGGGTCTTCATTAAACGCATTAAGAATCGGCGTCAGTGCAACCTTACTCAAAGGGCTCAGCGTAAAACCACCATCAACTGAAAGTTTGGGAGTTTTTGTCATGGTAAAACCTCATGATAAGTGAGCGATTGCTCGGGCTACGTTAGGGTCCCCGGGATATGTTGTTTGAGCCATCTTCAACATCCATTGTAGGTGCTCTTCTCGGCCAAGATAGCGCATAATTGTCCCAATGTGGGCCAGCATATCGAGATTACCATCTAGGTGAGGGCCAAGATTGTCTAATTGTTGAGCGGTTTGGGTAAGTTTACCAGTCTTGATTAGTTCAAGCATGGAAACTACCTCTCGGTAAACCTGCCTTTCATCCCACGCATCCTTTGCCGGCCAGGGCCATATTCTACCATTAAACTGCGGCGTTGGTGCTGGAGTTAGAGCTGTTGAAGCATCGTTTTGTTGCATTGACTCTTCGTTATCAAGAGGAATATCCGGAACTTCAGGCGTTTGATCGGAGGCTTCACTGGCAACGTCTTCAGGAATATCGGGAACCATAGGTGTGTCTTCCTCAATATCGGTTGTGACATCATCTAAAGTGTCCTCTGGGATATCGGGGACCATAGGTGTGTCCTCAATCTCATCAGTTGTTGCAGCTTCAGGGAGATCAGGAATATCTGGAGTTATCTCAGCAGGCAAATCAGTTGCTGAATCCGGAATATCAGGTAATTCAGGAGTCTCATTGGTTTCCTCGGATATCGCTGAGGCGAGTGAAACACTGTTTTCTTGCAAACCTTCAGAAATAATTTCTGGCTCCATATTTCGTAATTGATTTGGTCCAACCGCATCACTAAAATCTCCATCCGAATCATTGGAATCCAAGAATAGTGAGCCTTGTCCTGTATGTACTGGTTCGGCGACCTCATCGAGAGGGTTAGCTTCTGGAACAATGAAATTAGATTCTTGCTTGGGCGCATCATCCGGTGATAGTTCCACTTCATCCGGTGTTGAATAATCTTGGACCTCAGACAAAGTAGGGCCCGAACTTGCAATAAACTCAAATTGTCCTTCTTCATCAGGATTGTTGGCTTCAAACTGATCGATGTCAATGGTTACCTCATCAAGAGATAGTACTGCTTCTACTGCGTAATCTTCCTCTTCCTCATCTGACGTATCATCACCCAGCAGAGTAGTCATGATGTCTGATTCAGTACTAGAAGGAGTGGCCATTGGCTGGTCTCTAGCTGAAACAGTTAGGTCATAGTAGCATAATTTGCACTCCTTACTACCTATTTCGTTAGGTGTGTTGCAATATGGGCAAATGTTCTGTAAGTCAGAAGAGTCCTTCTTCCGCCATCCAAACATAGCACCCACCAATTTATTGGCGACTGATTGAGTGTTTAAGTGATAGGGTTTCACGGTTAGGTTATCATTCATTTCAATCAACACTATCATTTGGTGGAAAATATTGGGATTACCATGGCAAAGAAGGGTTCTGTCCGCAGGATGGATAGTTCGATGCCAAAATCCAACAATACAAAACTAGATTTGACCGAGGAAATGCCGATATCATGGAAAAAAGGTCAAGAGCACTTCAAGAGATTTACCGAGTTAATCAAAATTGAACTTGAAGATGAAACCGCAATGGTAGAGGAGCGTTGGAAAAAATGGAGCAAACAGCAACTGGTTAGCGCTGGATTGACCCTGTTTGACTTGACGTGTCGAGGACAGGGCAGATTTTACGGCGACCCAATAATAGTCTTTGAGCAGGTTGATAGAAATCGATTACCTGCTCATCGCTTCAGTCACGGCGATATAGTTCTGATATCGCGCACAAAACCGTGGGGTGAGAAGGTATACGAGGGCATTGTACTGGATAGAGGGCCTACCAGAATTAGGGTAGTAGTAAATGAAAAACCCAAAGATTTGAAAAAAGGCCGATGGCGAATTGACAAAGGAGCAAATCGAATCGCTCATGACCGTATGCATGAAGCTTTGATTGCGTTTCATTCAACTGAATCCACAGGTGGCACACCGCTTCGTGATTTGATACTTGCATCTCTGCACGACCCGGCTACCTCTGCGGCACGGCCGCCCGAAATAACCGGTAAATCTCAACAAAGCCAAGCAGCCATGAATAGCCCGCTGAATGGTTCGCAGAAAAACGCCGTTGAACAGTCGATTAACTCAAGATTAAGTCTTATTCAAGGCCCGCCCGGCACTGGAAAGACATTTACTGCCGTACATCTTTTGAAACAACTATCGCAGATGGGCAGAGGACCTATACTTGCTTGTGCTGAGTCAAATGTTGCTGTTGATAACTTGTTGGAAGGTTTGGTCAATATCGGCGTTAATGCTGTTAGAATTGGTAAACCGGTTAAAGTCAGAGAATCCCTCAGAAACAGTACTTTGGATGCCCTTATTGAACAGCATCCACTGCAGGATGAAATCGAATATATCAAGCAACAAAATGATGACTTGAGAAAGGATCTAAACTCTTTGAAAGGTAAGGAAAAAGGTCTCGCTCACCGAGACATCAAAAATAATTTCAAAGATATAAGAAATCTAGAAAAAAATGTTATTGCTTCTCTATTAGATAGTGCAGAAGTCATTTGTGCTACAACGATAGGGGCGGGGCATCACGTTCTTGGTGACAGAAAATTTCCCATTGTGCTAATTGATGAGGCCACACAAGCCAGTGAACCGAGCGCCCTAGTTCCAATAATACGCGGCTGCAGACAATTGATTTTGGTCGGCGATCACAAACAACTACCACCAACTGTTATCAGCGAAAAAGCCGAACAGGGTGGTCTTAATCAGTCGTTGTTTGAACGGTTGAATAAGTGCGGCATTCCCGCACACATGCTAACTACGCAGTACAGAATGCATCCGGTCATCAGAGAGTTTCCTAGTGCTCGATTTTATGACAATAGGCTAGAGGACGGTTGTACTGCAAGTGAGCGCCCAGCCCCAGGCGGTTTACTGTGGCCTGATTGGGATAATCCACTAGCATTCATTCCTGTGGATGGTGCTGAATTACAAGATGAGGATGGTAGCAGTCGGTCAAATTATGCTGAAGCGGCAAAGGTACTCAACGTCGTCAAGGGATTGTTGAAAATTGGTGATTTAGGCACCAAGGATATCGGAGTAATCACGCCATATAATGGTCAGGTCAGAATCCTCTCCGATTTATTCCAGCAAGCCGGTGGTCGCGATCTGGGTGAGCCGTTTCATGGCTTAGAAATCAAGAGCGTCGATGGCTATCAAGGGAGAGAGAAAGAGGTCATTGTTTTCTCTACGGTACGAGCTAATGATACTGGAGAAGTGGGATTCCTTAGCGATAGGAGACGGTTAAATGTCGCACTAACTAGAGCAAAACGTGGCTTGATTATCATTGGTAATCCAAATACTCTACGCCATGATGGCACCTGGAATTCTTGGCTTGATTGGGTTGGTGAAAGGAATTTATTCGCCTGGCATCTTTCTCAGGATTAATGCGTAGATTGACAAACTAGGCCATTGAGCAACCTACATGGCGGAAAGCCCAGTTAGTCTGCATCAAGGGGGCGGCACACTAGCGCAAGCGGTACTGGCAAGTGCACCTGAGGGCATGTTAATAGCCCCCATTTGGAAAAGAATCGCCGCATTCATGCTCGATGTAATGTTAATCTCGATTATCTTGACCTTCTTAACCAACGGCCAACTAACCTTGAATCTCCTAAATTTTGAACTCCTAACTGGCGGAGCAGAGTACATTTTGTTTTTCTCATCTAATTGGGCAATCTTGCTCACCTCACACTGGCTATACTGGAAGTATACTGGCAGAGTATACGGTCGTTCTCTCGGCCAAAGAGCGTTTAGAATTGCTATTGTTCATGATAACGGAACCGCCCTTGAACAACATCATTGGGGTTCAAGAGCCGTGAGTAAACTAATCTATCTGCTACCGCTTGTTGGTCCGCTGTGGTTTGGCTTGAGAGACGCATTCGATGCCCGTTCTAAAGATGCTGAGTACCGAACTTCAATCGATAAAAAGAACCACACTGTCGCAGCAGTCGATTGGTCACTACCTGTTGAGACCAGAACAAAATTAAGATAAAGAACGATTAGACATCTATTTCAAGTATTACCGATTGTACCTATTGTTTGGAGTGGTCTCAATGAGCGATGAACATTTTACACGAGCCCCGCCAATCGAATGTCGGCTAATGTCTACATCGATGGAAATCGATGATGATGATGAAGATGTCATCCAGGTTGCCGTAGAGGTTTCTAATGAAGCTGCAATGCCGATTGGTGGATTGGATATTTTCATTCAAACCAGTGACAACAAGAAAGTCGAATCAAGTGAGGGGATCAGTTCCCTTGGCCCAGGACTTACCCGTAAATTTACCTTTGAATTTCCCCTACAAAATGGCAATTGGACATTCATGCTGAGGTCTCCTACTGTTGAGGCTGATTTGGGCCCATATCAACACGACTTCACCTATCAAGCAGAAAAGGGTAGAGTCTACAATAATGCGATTGGCAGTGGAATGTTCACTGATGCATTTTCAACTGATCTTGACGACTTTGGTAATGTTGAAGAGCGTGGATTAATCGATGCTTCGAGTATCAAAATGACCTCGTATTATGGGGAAAATTCCGCTGGCGGTTCAACATCAATTACTGCCGGAAGCGCCCCCTCAGCAGAGGTAAAAGCCGAAGATGCGCCAAGAGTGCCGCCTTGGGAAAGAAGTAATGATCCTCTTCTTAGCACCCCAATACCAAGCACGCCGGAACCTGCTGAAACGGTGACAAATGAGGCACCAACTCCACCAGCAGCAGATTTACTTGCATTTTCCAAACAAGTAAGCAATGCGTCAGAAGAGGCAGAAACTCCCCCAATTACTGCAAATACTCCGCCTCCGTTACCTCCTCAGACAGCAAATGATGTGGTCGAAGAACCAGTTGTGGCAAGTATGCCACCAAGTATTCCACCGAGCTCACCACCAACTCAACCTCCAAGTCAACCACCAGCGAGTCCACCGAGCTCACCACCAACTCAACCCCCTTCTGGGCCGCCTTCTGGACCGCCAAGTAAACCGCCTTCAGGCCCACCTTCGGGACCACCTAGTGGCCCACCAAGTAAGCCACCATCAGGTCCACCGAGCGGGCCGCCAAGCAAACCTCCTACTGGTCCTCCGACCGGCCCACCATCTGGTCCTCCGTCTGGCCCCCCAAAATCAAAGAAACCAACCAGACCCCCGATGTAAAGTGATTCTATGTCCGACGGATTTGTTATGGAATTGTGCGGTAACAGAGCCGCTTGGCAAATAGTTCCGGACGGGATCGAATCAATTGATTTAGAGGCGGTAGGAAATACAATTGCTTCTGCAGGATATACCGTCGGCATCCAAAATAGGCTATGTTGGACTTTCACAGGACCTTGTGACTTAACTCTGTACCCAAGTGGTAAACTACTCGTGAAAACCGAGGACAAGGTTTTGGCTGGCCAAGTCGCTAAACTACATGTTGAAGAATGGACTGTTAACTCCTGAGGAGTAGACATGACAATAATTACCGACGAGATTCTTGAAAATCTACACTCCGATGGAGTTGTGGTTTATCCAAC
>WTIT01000083.1 GCA_011526375.1 Methanobacteriota archaeon | reverse complement strand
TTGATATTGAAATTATCAACAAACCAAGCTCTTGACTCATCTGCAGTCACTCTGTGGCTGACTGGAATCTTGCTCTTGGCTCTTCTTCTACGACTAACTCGATGACCTGGTCGCTCTAGTACTACAGTGATATCCATACCGTAGATACCGATATCTGGGTCATATTTTTGCCCTGGGAAATCTGTGTAGTCTCTGACACCAAAGGATAGATTTCCTTCACGGTCAAAGTTCCATGATGGGATTAGGTTCTCTCTGCAAGAAAATGCATCGGTTAGGAATTGTTGAATTTTGTCTGAATTTCTAATTGTCGCTTTGCAACCGATTGGCGCGCCAACTCTAACCTTCAAGTCACGATTTTGGATTTTACCCAAGGTTCTTTGTGGTTTTACTCCAGTAACCATTTCAAGAACATTCTCAGCATTGACCAGGCGGTCTCCACCTTCACCAACACCGATGTTGACACAAACTTTGGAAATTCTTGGGTTCATCATTGGGTTTTGTTGACTCATTCAACCACCTCTGTTGACGGTAATTTTTCGCCTCCGATGGCGAAAACATTGTCCATGATTGTACCGAACTCATCAAATTGTACCTCATTAGGCATGCTTGAACGCTTAACGATGTACTCTGAAACTTCAGCAAATTCTCCTACGTGAGCACCGCCAGTCAAGTAACACTTGGTACCTTCTGCGAATCTGATGTGCTCCTTAATATCTTGAGATGGTAGTGAGATAACTAGAGAATCGCCAGTGCTGTATTCAGCAGCGTCATCTACCAATATGTTTCTACCATCATGCAAGTTAAGCTGAGTTCTACCACCCTTAATGGTAGTCTTGCCGTTGATTCGGCAAACCTTTGTCTCTGCTTCTTTCTTGGAGATAGGTCTGTATCGTAGTCTACCTTTTCGGTCAATTATACATCGGTAGTTTTCTTCTCCTAGGGTCAGGACATCCATGAAACCTACACCTCTTCTGCTATCCTTGCAAACTCTACCATCGATTGATACTAGGTTGTTGTGCAAGATGTGTCTTACTTCTCTTGCAGACTTTGCATAGCCGATTACATCTCTAATGACTACTCTTACTGGCATGCATAGTTCAAGTGCATGTGCACCTGCATTAGCTCTGGTCACCCATATAGAGGTTTTACGAGGCAAAGGCCAACTTCTTGGCATTGCTAAACGCTTCAAGTGATTACTGCTTCCCATCTTTTTCAACTCCTGTTACCGGTTAGTTGTTGGACTCGATACTTGTCTGTCTCATCCAACTTCACGACGACAACATTTGAAGCACTAACCGGGACTGCCTCCTCTTTGTTGTCTGATTTACTGGCTTTTGCACCTTCAATGTACAATCTGCCACTGTTTGAATCTACTCTAATGACGGATCCTGTCAATGCTTCAGCATTTCTTGTTCCACCATGTCGCTTTCCACCATATGCCAGGTCTCCTCTGACGACCTTAACTGTATCACCAACTCTTACGGTGACTGTTCTAACGCCGTCAAATCGAGCATCAGGCTTCTCTAGTTGTAGTCTGGCAGAAAGTCTCTTTCTCTTTTCATGCATTGCTGCATTAAAGTGTGCCTTTCTCTGCTTTCCTGGTTTCATACTTTTTACCATATTCTCACCTCAAACAATTTGCTTTGCATTCGCTGCAATACGTGGCCAGCGCTCGGCTGCTTCCCTTGATACTGGCCCTTTGATATCAGAACCTTGGACATCGCCTTTTTCATTGGTGATTACACATGCGTTGTCCTCGAACTGAACCCATGTACCATCGACTCTTCTAAATGGCCTCTTTTGACGGATAATAACTGCATTGAACATTTGTCTTCTTGTATCTGGAGTACCTTTCTTGACCGAAACCTTAGCAAGGTCACCTACGCCACCTGCCGGGTATCTTCGCATGGTACCTCCAAGTTTCAAGATATTGACAATCTGAACGACTTTGGCACCGGTGTTATCGGCAACATGCAATCTTGCAGCGGTTGGAAGACCTCTGGTTTGCTTACCTGCTATTCCACGCATCAAGCTTCACCTCCATTAATTTCGACAACACAGAATGATACTGTCTTGGATAGTGGACGGCATTCCATTACTTTGACTGAGTCACCGACGTTGACTTCACCGATACACGAAGGTAAGTGAGCAGAAAGGATACTGGTTCTCTTCTCGAATCTCTCATACTTTTGCATGTATCTTACATTGTTTCTCTCCAATGTAATCGTCTTTTGCATACCTACTTTGGACACTGTTCCTTCGAGGACTTGTCCTCGTAAGCGCAGGCTTCCATAAAATGGGCAGTTTTCATCTCCATCCCACTCTGCAGTAGGGGGTTTTACATCTATTCCTATATCTCGCATGGTATCACGCCATCCTATATTTTCGGTGGGTTCGGTTTTCTGGACGTTGTCCCACCAACGCCCCGTCAATAACGACATCACTATCGTTAATTGTGAATTTGATACTAGATTTGCCTAATTTGACCAATCTGCCATCTTCTTGAATTGTGATGGTCTTTTTTGTCTCATCAATAACCAGTCCTTGCTTAGAGACAAGTGTCTTATCATTGGAATGGATGACATTTAGGTTCTTACCCAACCAGTTGTTATTGTAAATATTCATGTTCATCTCACCTCCACATTAAATCCATTATTTCTGAGTACACCAGCTGCTTTCTTTTTGTGATCTCCTTGAAGTTCAATTGTTCTTCCTTTTACCGTTCCACCTGCAGCACATTTGTTTTTGAGTAGTTTAGCCAATTGATTGATGTCTATCGCTGAATCCTCCAAACCCTCTACTTTTGTTACTATTTTTCCATATCTTCTTCTATCGGTTGACAAAATCGCACATTGTTGTTCTTTTGCTATCTCCTGACATATACATAATTCACCTGGTAGTCCACAAACATTGCAAATTCCACTCATCATGAATACTCTTCTCCTTAATCATCCATTGTTCATATGTGTCTTTAGTCTAGCAATGCTTCTTCTCGTTGCTTTGTATGCACCGATGCTTGCTGGGGTACCACCGAGGGATTTCTCAGCACGCAATTGAAGTAGTTCTTCTTGCAGTTCGAGCAATCTTGCTTCGCGCGCTTCTGCGCTCATTGCAGCAATCTCTCTGTTTGAAACGTAACTCATTCACTCGCCTCCTCAACGACTTCAACGTCTGATGTTTCCGCTTCGGAGCGAATTCTCAATTCTTCCTCGGAGAACACACTAATTTCGTGTGGTAAGGTAATGCCCTTACGCATGATTTGTACTGTTACACCAATAGTTCCAAGTTTCTTGACTGCTACAGCATATCCCTTGTCCATAAACTCAAGCGCTGTTTCTCCACAATACTTGACGTGACCGAGAATAAATTTTTGGGTTCTGTTTCTAGCACCTGTTAGTTTACCTGCAACGGTGACGATTACACCTCTTGCGCCTGCTTCCATGATGTTTACCGCTGCTGAAGCACCGGCTCTTCTGTAGTACCATCCACGTTCTAGTGCAGAGGCGATTTTTTGAGCCATTACTTGAGCATTCAAAGTAGGATCTTCAACTTCTTCGACAGATAACCTAGGATTAAACAATTCAAATTCATCGTTTAATCGCTTTTGTAGGTCATTAATGATTTTTCCACGCTTTCCGATAACTCTTCCCGGCTTCTCTGCTCTTATCTCGACGCTTGTTCCGTTTGGAGTTCTGTTGATTGTTAGCCCACCAAAACCTGCAGTTTTGGTATTCTCCATCAAGAATTCCTTGACGAGTTGTCGCTCAACATTTCTGTTGACAATTGTTCTAAGTACACTTTGTTTTCCACTCATAATATCCACCTCAGAATTCGTCCTCCAATTCATCGTCTACAGTGTTAAAGTCCTCAAGGAATATTTCCAAGTTGACTTGATAATGATTAGATGGCGTCGCTCTACCTCTTGCTCGAGGTATCCAACCTCTTCTAATCTGACCACGGTGCGCAGCGATGTGAGTAATCTCCATCTCTTCAGCATCAATATCTTCGTATTGGTGTCTGGCATTGTCCATAGCACTCTGTATAAGTTTGATTACCGCACGGGAAGCTTTTACAGGATATCTACCAGGTCCAACTCCACCTTTTCGGTGACCGACCATTGATGGACCACTGCGCTTGCGCTTTTTGTTACCGCTACCTAGTCTGAAAGGAACTGCTGCTGCTTTTCTTCTTATGTCTGCACGATCCGAGTCTATTCTCAGGACCTCGTTCAAGTAATCTATTGCACTACCTGCAGTCATGTTCTTGACGGCACGGCAGACTTCAAAACAGTGTTTTACGTGCATGTCGACATTAACAGCTCTTGCTGAGGCAATTCTGCTACCTTGAAGTAATTGGGTGAATCCCTTTTGAGGCAGTTGGCGCCTCTTTGTTCTTCTATCCATTTGTCTTTGTTTTCCCATATTATCAACCTCACTTCAACGCAACGTGCTTTGATGAACGGGTAGCACCTACACCAGGACCGCTGTGGGCCACATTCTTTCTTGTCAAGGCAAATTCTCCGAGATAATGACCAATCATTTCTGGCTTGATGTCAATCTCTACGAAATTCTGTCCGTTGTAAATTGCAATTCTCCTTCCAACAAATTCTGGTAGGATAGGCATGTCTCTTCTGTGTGTTCTGACAGTTTTGGAGTTGCCTCTGCGCATTCTAGCAAGGAAATGTTCGTTTTCAGTAGACATTCCTCGGCCAATTGATCTTCTTGCTCTTGATGGCAATAATTGAATGATGGAAGTTTCTGAATTTTCAGTAGGCCATAATTCCATTTGAGATAGTTCTTCCATGCTAAATCCACGGTAGGTGAATTCTTTCTTTACACGTCCAGTAGTGGTTGACAAGCGCTTTCTTGCCTTTCTTCTACTGGCTTTTGGGGTCATAAACGACTTCTTCTTCTTTCGTCCCATATTATCTCACCTCAAATTTTCTTTCCACGGCCTCTACCGGTTCTTCTTGGAGCAATAATTCCAACCTTAGCACCAGGTGGAGTTCCACGTGCCACAGAGTTTGGTCCGTGGACAGCTTGGTGGTTTCCACCACCGTGCGGGTGGTCTACTGGATTCATTGCTACACCGCTGACATGCGGGTATAGTTTTCCTCTTGCTTTTGCCTTGTAGTATGCGGCACCAGCAGTTCTTAGTGGCATTTCGTCTCTACCGTGACCTGCAAGGACGCCAATGGTTGCACGACAATCAGCAGACAACTCTTTTAGCGAACCTGATGGCATTCTTATACGTACCTTGTTGCCTATCTTGGCCTCCACGTAGCATGAATTGCCAGCAGATCTTGCAACCTTACCGCCATCGCCGGGGCGAAGTTCAAGGTTGTTGATCGCAGTACCTTCTGGAATGCTACCGATGTTGGTTATGTTGCCTGGTCTTAGTGAGACATTTTCTCCGACTGCAACATTGCTTCCAACGGATAGCCCTTCTGTAGCAACAACTAGTGTTGTGTCGCCATCAGGTAGTTTGATTCTTGCAAGGGGTGCGGTATGTACCGGACTGTGAATCAGTTCAGTTACCTCTCCGACGATTCCGTTTTCTCTTGGCATTCTGTTTGAACCAGGGAATCTGTGGCTTGCCACACGATATCTTGGTGACGAACCTTTTCTCTGTGCACGTATTCTCTTACCCATAATTATCACCTCAGAATGCTCCTAGACGCATAGCCGCATCTTCAGCATCATAGCCTTCTGCAAGTTTTACCGATGCATGCTTACCATGCTTGCTGTTTCTTACATTGACCTTTTCTACTTCCACATCGAAAATAGTTTCAACTGCCTTAGCAATATCATTCTTTGATGCACTTCTTCTAACGATGAACTCAAGTCTTTGTTGAGTCGATCTTGCTTCCATGGATTTTTCAGTTAGCCATGGTTGTATGATTATATCGTATGCATTCATAATTATCACCTCAGTTGAGTTCCTCCAAAGCAGATTTTGTGAAAACGGTTAGACGACCAACATCGCCACCCGGTGCCAAGTCCTCTGCATTCAAGTCCTTAGCAGCAACAACATCTACGCCAGGTAGGTTTCTAGCTGCTTGAGCCAAGCCAGATTTTTCCTTGACAACCAATAGTACTGATTTAGGAGTTTTGTGAACTCTGCCTCTCATGGTTGCTTTACCGGCTCGAATCTTTCTTCCGTCTCTAGCCCTTTGCAGATCATCTCCAAGTCCTAGTTCATTGAAGATGGCTAGAACCTTTCTTGTAGCAGAACCATGGTTAAATGACTCGATATCGAATTCTTGAGACTTGCCATCTCTAACTTCAACATAGTTACCTAGGATAATCGGTAGTGAATCTACTTCATCGGACACCCTGTGTCCACGAGAACTTACCATTTCCATATCCATGGTTGCAGTCAGTGCAGAGTCTCTTGCAAGTCTGCGCTCTTTTTGATTCAATTTTCTAGCCCAGTTCTTTTCGACTTTAGGCCCGTGTGCTCTTCTACCACCAAGTGTGTGGGGGTTTTGAGCACCTCTTCTTTGACCAGTTCTTCTCATAATTCTTGAGACACCACGACCCTTGCCCCACCATTCAACTGAATGTTTCATACCAGCCATTGGTCTTCTCTTACCAACATGTGGTCTGGATCCATATGGTTGTCTTCGGTTTGCACGGCTTGAGGCGACTGCAAGTTTTACCAAGTCTGCCCTTAGAGGGGTGGCAAAAGATTCTGGTAGAGTAACTTTTGAGCCATCTTCTACAGATATTTCGAAGGTATCTTGTAACCTACCTGCATCTAGTTCGTCAGCACTGATTGTGTTAGTAATGTCCTTAACTGCTACTTTCATCTTCAGGCCCCCTGCTTTGATGCTGTACTTACGTATGTAATCTCATAGTCGTGAAGAGTCTTGTTTGACCCTCTCGTTGCGTCTCTGAATCTAATCAATCTCTTGGAAGGTCCAGGGACGCTGCCTTTGACTAGTATGTAGTCTGACTTGACTTCACCGTAGTGTAGGAATCCACCAGCTGGTGTGATTGAGTGGTCTTCTGGGTTAGCAACTCTTAGAATTCTCTTGTTGTATTCAGTTCTTTGATGATATCCTGTTTGGCCACCTTGTCTAATAGTCTTACGAACATAACCTGTACCGAAGTCACCCATGTTACCATGTTGTCTTCGCTTCTTGGAGTTCTTGTGTGATTGTAGTTTACCACCAAATCTTCTGATAACACCTTGCCATCCGTAGCCTTTGGTAACG
This sequence comes from Methanobacteriota archaeon, assembly GCA_011526375.1. Taxonomy (GTDB): domain Archaea; phylum Thermoplasmatota; class Poseidoniia; order Poseidoniales; family Poseidoniaceae; genus MGIIa-L1. The sequence continues at coordinate 14,984 of WTIT01000083.1, read as the reverse complement.
GCGACGATGTCTGTTAAGCCACCTTCTTCGAAACAATCAGCAAAGGAGAATTCTTCACCGAACTTTTCCTTAGCAAAATTGAGTTGTTCACTTACGCTACCACCATCTAGTCCAACTTCCATAACATCAGGAATCTTGGTTGGCACTCCAGTGATTTGACTTGGTTGTGTCGCAACAATCATTCTTACCTCAACTAGATCTGAATTTTCCAGATTTTCGAAGTGTTTGTCTGCATCATGCTCTTTGCGTTCTGGCAATCGCTTGAATAGGTCGCTAAACGCATCAGCAATTTGTCCTGCATCAGCCCATGCTTCACCCACGGCTTGCTTACCGTAAGGTGTCATTTGGTATCCACGTACGCCTAATACACGCATCTTTGGACACTCTACAACAGTGACAGGGATTCTTTTCTCCTGACCTGCGGACGGGCTTCTTGGGTTTAAATCACGAGCTAGAACGTGAGTCATACCGGCTTTCCATCCAGCAAATCCTTGTATTCTAACTTCGCTCGCTTCGGTTTTTGGCCACGACTTAACGTGTCCGAAAGGTCGCCTAGCACGCTTACGCGGGCTGAACGCCATCGAACCTCTTCGTGGGTGACTTCTCTTCGCCATTCGGATTCCTCCATTATTTCTACAACGCAGGGGCCCCACCGAGAGGGCGTACGAGGTCTCTCAGGACAGGAGTAGCCGTGACACTGCGCCACATTCCGACGATTGCGGAACGAGACTATTGGGGTCCTCGAGGGATGGCCCATTGTGTCTGGCTACTCACCTTTGAGCATCCATCCGACTTACCTTTGGTATATGAGTGGTTCGGTTGTTATTGGGATTGTGTCAATCGATTATACGACGCGATATTCATGACATTTTTATCCATTAAGGTATGTGATTTTACAACATCATGCTTTTGAACCCTCGACCCGAAGATGAACTGATGGCTGTTGTAATACACCCTTTTCTTAAAAACGGTGTAGAGGCGCGTGCCTATCAAATAAGGTCATTGAAAAATGCATTATCTTCATCCTGCCTTATGGTTATGCCCACAGGATTTGGAAAAACCGCGGTAGAATGGATGGTAATGGCTGAGTTTATACGACTTTACGACAAAAAAATTATCCTCATTGCACCTACAACTGGATTGGTTGCTCAACAGCAAAGAATGGCAAGAGAAATGGTGAATATTGACCCTGAGATTATATTGCGTTATACTGGCGAGACGCCGCCTGATAAACGAATTGAAATATGGAACAAGGGGAGAATTTTGATGGCAACTCCTCAAGTCATCAGAAATGATGCGACAAATGGAAGAATTTCATTAGATGATGTTTCCTTGATTATTTTTGATGAGGCTCACCATGCAACTGGCAACCATGCATATGCACAAGTTGGAGATTTATACCTAAGTCAAAATCCAACAGGCTTCACACTTGCTGCCACAGCCAGTCCAGGTTCGAATAAGGCGGCAATTCTAGAAGTAGCCAAGCGATTAGGAATTGATAGACTGGATGTATCCATCAAAGATGAAGTTCTATTGAAACCATACGCAGTAAAATTACACAATGACATTATTTATGTCGATCTTCCAGAATCTCTAAAGACATTGATTTATCCTCTTCAAGAACATCAATCAAGGGAAGTTGAGAGTATTCAAAGAATGGGTTTTATGGGCTCGGTAAAAAACCTCACTTCAAGAATAATTACAGAGGCACAGCAATCCGTTAGTAGGGCGATTAGTCGAAGGGACAAACGTGGTTACAATGCCGCTAGAAAAATCTCGGACATACGCAGAATGCACATGCTTCTTGACCTACTGAAAACTCAAGGTGTAAAGGCTGGATTAGCATTTTTAGAAAAGGCCGAATTAGAAGGTCGCAGTGGAGATAGAGGTACCAACAGATTTCTTTCCCAGCCTGTAATCCACAATTTCCGAATTAATGCTGGTAATCTGGGTGAGTTACATCCAAAAGCAGAAATTGTGAGTGAAATGGTAAGGGAAAAGATAACCAACAATCCACAATCGAGAATTCTAATTTTTACTGAGTATCGCTACACGGTAAAAAATCTGACCGAATCCTTAGCAAAGATTGATGGAGTCAAAGTATCCCAATTTATTGGTCAGTCAACTAGCGGAAAACAAAAGGGGATGACACAGAAGGAACAATTAGCTAGGCTTGAGGAATTTAGAAGTGGTGATGTAAACGTTTTAGTTGCAACTTCAGTTGGTGAGGAAGGTTTGGATGTTCCGGCAGCTGAACTTGTCCTAATGTATGAACCAGTACCGAGCGCCATTAGATCAATACAACGTAGAGGTAGAACTGCAAGGCAGAGTTCAGGAACTGTCAAAACTCTAGTTGCCAAGGATACTAGGGATCAATTTGTTAGTCATGCAGCCAAAGCAAGAGAGAAAAAAATGTACAACAATTTAGCCGAAATTGAACGCCAAGGGCGGATTGAATTCAGACCCGGTGTAGCAGATAACTTGTCATCTTTCGAAATAGAATTCAACGGTACACGTGTAACTGCGGATGAATTCCTCGAATCAGAAATTATACGACTAACCGAACTTTACCCGCCGAAACAAGAAAATGAAACTGCTAGAGAACAAACCACAATGAATCAAGTCAAGCAGGAAAAAACCATCTTGGCCAAGGATAAACGACCAAGAAATCAAATGGGTCTCGACCAGTTCTTTGACCAGAAAACAAACGACAATAATCAGCGAAAGCAAGAACTTGATGCTGTCAAAGCGGTGAATGACCTAATCAGCAATATGAATGTCGAGATAAATTCGATTGTTAAATTAGATTATAGAGAAGCATCTTCAACTCTCTCTGCCTACATCAGCAGCCTTGGGATGACTGTGGAGTATGGTAACTTAGTTACTGGAGACATATTGATTGATGGAGACATACTAATCGAAAGGAAGACATCGAGGGACTTGTTGACATCGATTATTGATGGTAGGTTATTCAAACAATGTCAAAGAATGAGAGATGCAGAAATAAAACCATTATTACTTATTGAACTTGGAGAAATTGGTAATTCTGTCCACCCTAACGCGGTCTTAGGAGCACTTGCTCATGTCACACTAGATTTGGGAATACCAACAATTACCACAAAAAATTCGATGGAATCTGCCCATCTAGTTTACTTAATTGCCAAGCAAAGTGGTGGTTTTGCTGACTCAATAAGAGAATATACTCATTATAATCAGTATGATGAAAAAGAGATTGACAGATTGTGCCAAGCAGCATCAAAAGAAATATCATCAATGGTAAATGAGAACCAAAATTCGAGTGATTTAATGAACATCTGGAAGCAAACTGGTATTACCAAACACATCAATTTGCTTTCACAAATAACCAAAATCGACATTGAAACTTGTGGAAAATTAATTGAAAAATATCAATCTATTGCTGCAATATTTAGGACTAGTTTAACCAAACTCTCTGAAGAATTATCAAAAGATGATTTAGAAAAATTAAAGATTTTTTACTAATCATCCGCCAATGAGTATAGCTCTTGTTCTTAATTGAGCGAGTCTATCAGGGAAATGGCCAAATGCAAATGCGATTAATTCAGCGAGGTGAACAACGGGGATGCTGGTATTTTTGCCGGTTTTTCTACCTGCCTTTGTCTGGTAAGAGTCTAGATTTGCATGTGAAACTGTACACGCACTAACAATCAAATCTGCACCGTTTGACTTTGCATCAGATATTACTGATGAGATTAGAGACATTACTGGCTTCTCCAAGGTTAGCAGTGAAGGTGCACCAACGCTTTGGCACTTTAAATCATAACTCACCGGTTTACCGCCAAGAGCGATAATTAGTTGCTCTAAGTAGTTAGGCATGAATGGGTCATCATTTCCGCAGAACCCTTCTCTTTGCATATTTGGTCCGTAATATGGTGCCACATTCAATTGAATCGGATTAACAACAGCATCTGTCACCTTCTCTAAGCCGATTTCTTCAACAAGATAATGCAGTAAATGCCACGAATCAGCCTCACCACGATATTCTACACCAGTTGATCTAGCTATCAAGTTGTTTAACTGTGCAGCGTAAACCGGGTCATTGTTCAAATCTTGCATGGTGTCTTTCATAATTCCGTGACTAGTCGCACAGGTGGTCATTATGTCCAAACCCTTTTCTTCAGCCAAAGCAAGGTTTCTCGCAACCAAAGCGTGTTGAAGTTTGCTGGAGGCCTGTTTTATGATATTGCCACCGTCGCTTGTTGCATCTGGCAATTCAATTAGTTCTATTCCAAGTGTTTTGCAAAGGGGTTGAATACAATCTTCCACCTCCATTGAAGCTGCTCTAGCGACATTGCCTGGATAATATGCTATTTTTGGCATTTCAATCACTCAGAACCTCTGGTCAATTTCATTGAATAGTCCTACAACTTGGTGATGATTCTTAACCTTTGAATTAAACATATTTGGAATCTTACCAATTCCCGCTGGTGGCAAAATCAAGGCTTGCAAACTGCGTATTGGTGGTCCGCCTGTTCTAGTAAATCCTAATACCATTCTTGCTGAAACGCCGTCAAAGATATTGCTAATTAATCCGACCGGGCCCAATACTTGTCGATAGAGGGTCGTTTCGTTCAATTTACCTGTCCACTTTACGCTACGGCCGTACCATTTGACCAATCTTCCGTGAGGTCCACGGTAATTTGTTTGGTTCAATATGTAAGCACGAATGTCATTTAGCCCGTTAGATGCAGTCTTTCCTTCAGCTCCATATCTTGCAATCGAAGCAAGATCTGCCTCGCCCCAAACTCCGGTTGGATTATTTAGTGATGAAATAAGGGAGTTCTTGTACTTCTCACTAGAACGTGGATCCATAATTCGGTTCCATCTTTGAAGATGTATGCCTGGGCCTTCATAATTGGAATCATATGCGACAGTATCAGACATCGAGTGCACTAGGTGATATGACTTTACATCGCTAATCAAATGTAGTCGTACTGCATCTGTTGATTCCATTACTCCAACTGCTTCGCCATTGATTAGGTATGCGCCTTCTCTTGGGCTGGATGACATCCATGGTTTTGCCGACATACGGCGTTCTTCAAACTTTGAATAATCAACCATCAAGTCCCTAATCACTGGGTAACCTGACATAGGTTCAATCTTTAGTCTACCATCAGCACCAATGACTTCTGAAATTGCAGTTATATCCGCTAAAACAAGCCTACCATTTACCCTAATACCAGCAGTCGGTGAACCGGTTCCATCTCCAGTTCTAAAGGTCAAACTACCGTCAACATTGTTCTTCACTGCTGATAGCATATCTTGAATTGAAGCATTTGCAGGCAGAGTACACATTACTGTATCCCAGCCAGACTCAGCCGCAGTAGGGCAATATCTGAATAATTCAAGGGTAACAGATAATTCTGTTTTGTCCACTGTTCCAGGAGCAAAGTCGCCAGAAACCTCTTCTTCGTCGCCACTAGTTCCGTAAGCAATCATCTCATCGAGCAGTTCAATTTGCAAGGTTCCGGATGAATCAACACAAGCGATTTTTGGTAAAGCTTCTGCAACCCAAATCGCCCATGGAGGTTCATAGTCGACATCACAAAGTTGAATCTCATGTACTCTGTTTGCCCCTAATCCTTGGTACTTATTGTCCCAATCTACTCCTGCTTTACAGAATTCATCGTAAGCGGTATCACCGATTGCACATACACTAAAGTGTACTCCAGCCAATGAAGGCGATTGAGAGGATACGCTTTGCCACAAAGATTCGGCATTATCGGGCATTTCTCCTTCGCCCCAAGTAGAGGTTATGATCAAGGTTCTCTTGTGGTTTGCAAGAGTAGCTGTATCAAATCCATCCATATCATAGACTGTTGGAACTAAGCCATAATTTGCGGCAAGTTTGGCCGTTTTCTCAGCCAAACCTGCTGCGTTGCCGGTTTGGGATCCGAACAAAATTGCAAGAGAACGATCGCCTTCCATCAGTGCCATCAACTCAGCACTCGCAGCACCGGATACTGCAACTGCTTCTGCTGCAGGTGCTACTGCTTCAGCAGCGACCTCCGCTGATGCTTCAACTACAGCGACTTCTGCACCATCACTGACCAATTCAAACTTGATGATTTCAACCGGGCAGGCCTCTGATGCTTCTAGAATAAGTTCACCATACTGTGTGCCAAAGTCACCTGCTAGAGGTGCCTTGCCTGTGTTTCTATCGAATGTTCCATCAGTCCTTACCGCTGCGAGAATTTTTGAAGTATCATCAGTAACTTCAAACACTTCTGGAGCTATGTCTTGACAAGCATCACAAGTGATACAATCCTCTTCAATCCAAACCTTCGCGACGACTGTCATGCATAATCACCTTGGGGTTGACTAGGCCTATCCCCCGTAGTCTTTGAAGGTTGCTTGCTCTCCCGTAGGGAGAGCGTTTTCAGTTAGTGATTATTTCTTGACCAAATCACATATGGAAATCGCCCATATCTCCCATCTCATCACCCATAGAAACGCCCTTGGAGGAAATTACGTCATCAATCCTAAGGATCATAACCGCTGTTTCTGTTGCGGATTGTATGGCTTGTTCGACTACTCGTATCGGCTCAAGTACGTTGGCACCTCTCATATCTACTACTCCACCTTCGTATACATTGATTCCAGCATTTGATTGACCGTCTGCGTGTGCTTTTCTTAACTCGATAAGCGTTGTTACCGGGTCTAATCCGGCATTTTCTGCGAGGGTACGAGGAATTATCTCTAAGGCGGATGCAAATGCTTCAATTGCCATCTGCTCTCTTCCACCAACCGTCTCAGCAAAGGTTCTCAAATCTCTAGACAATGCTGCTAAGACGCTGCCGCCTCCAGTCAATACTGCTCCATCTTCCCAAGCAACTGAAACGACACCGACGGCATCATCAAATGCTCTTCTAATTTCATCAACAACATGCTCAGTTCCACCACGTAGCAAAACAGAAACTGATTTTGCTTCAGGACATCCTGTTATGAATGTCATTTCAGATTCGCCGATTTTCTTTTCTTCGACCTTCTCAGCATTACCTAGGTCATCACCGGTTAAATCATCTAGATTGGTAACGATTTTTCCGCTAGTTGCTTTCGACAAAGCCTCCATATCAGACTTTTTGGCCCTCCTAATAGCAAAAATTCCTTCTTTAGCCATGTAGTGTTGGGCCAGTTCATCGATTCCCTTTTGGCAAATGAGAACATTAGCACCTGAATTTTTAATCTTCTCAACCAATCCCTTAATGTAATTCTCTTCTTCTTCAAGGAATTTTGATAATTGATTCGGATCGGTAATCTGAATTTTGGCATCCACTTCGGTCTTCTTCACTTCAATTGCCGAGTTAACAAGGGCGATTTTTGCGCCTTTAACCGACCTTGGCATACCCGCATGTACTCTTTCCTTGTCCAAAATAATACCATCAATGAGGGTTGAATCCTTTATTGAGCCACCTTGGCGCTTCTCGACCTTTATGTCCGATAAGTCAACGATTCTTTGGTCACCATCAATGAGCCCTACTGCGTTAACGGATCTTACACAAATGTCAGCCATAAAGGATTTAACAGCACCAGCGGACTTACCAGTAAGCGCAGTCTTAGCAACTTCCATCAGCACAGAATCGTCATTTTTTGTTGCAATTCCGTGACTTTCTAACAATTCAACGGCCTTCTCTGCAGCTAATCTAAATCCTTCACAGATAACCGTTGGATGGACGTTTTGTTCAATCAAGTCTTCACTGCGTTTGAGTAACTCGCCGGAGAGAACTACTGCAGTGGTGGTACCATCGAAACAATGTTGCTCCTGAGTTTTTGCCACTTCAATAATCATCTTTGCAGCTGGATGTTCAATGTCCATTTCCTTCAGGATCGTTGCGCCATCATTAGTGATTACCACGTCACCCATAGAATCAACCAACATCTTGTCCATACCCTTAGGACCGAGTGTAGATCTTACCGCATCAGCGACAGCTTTTGCCGCTGCAATATTGTTTGATTGTGCGGTCCTACCTCTTGTTCTCTGTGTACCATCTTTCAAAATGAAAATAGGTGCTTGTCCATTACCGTACATATAGTCGCCTCATGGTCTGCGAGGGAGACTAAGTATTGAACCCTACGATTAAACAAAATTGCAATAAACTTCAGTTTTGTTGATCTTGTGCTAACCACATCTCACCGTAAGCGTTCCATTGATCCATTGTCCAACCTGCAGGCAACCCAGATTCAGGTAGTGGTGGGCCAGTTGGCGCACTTGCTTCAGGTACTGGGTTAATCTCGGGTACTGGTTTTTGTGCTTCTGGAGCCTGTGGCGGCATTGCGGCAGGAACTGATGATGGTGGACCAGATGATGGTGGCCCTGACGGTACTGTTGGTGCTGAGATTACCGATTGATAACTCGAAGTCAGACTATCTTGGTAACCCTCTTGACCCCAGTTGGCATATTCATCATCTTCATCTTCGACGTTTCTCAAAATTCTAATTGTGACAAAGATTCCACCAACAATGATAATGATGAAACCTAACCAAGTAGCGGCTCCTGCAAAATCAAAACCAGATTCCGCCTCATCATTTGTTTCAATTATGATTTTTCGCAGCTGGACTTGGATTGTTGATTGAGCAGCATCACTAACCGTATCAGAACGAGCCCACAGGATTATCTCTGAATCAAAAGTTGGGTTTTCTAGAGTCTTCAAGGTATCTTCGGTAACCTCAAATCTAATTGTTACGACTCTAACTGAATCATCACCTGTTCCAAGCACGAATTGACGATCACTGCTATCGATTCTCGATTGATACCAACTGCTTGAATTTCCATAGTCGATGTCCATAGAAACTGATTGTGCTGTGGAGTATTGGTTTCTAACCGTCACTTCTAGAGTTACTTCGTCTTCAAAATTATCGATGATTACTTGCTGAGATGGGAGAATCTTAAGCCATTGGTTAGAACTACCGACGGAATAGGTTGAACCGCCACTGGCAATGACCGAATCGTCGAAAACGCTTTTTCCGATGATTACCATTTGCAAATTACCACTTATGCCACTGTTAAACGAGAATTCTACTGTTACATTGTAACTTGCTCCGCTATCGATTATCGGAGTGAATTGGCCATCGACAAGATTGGTGAATTGGGCATTCATTCCTTGGGGGAGGTTTAGACTCATTTCGAATGTATCAGGTATGTTTCCATAGTTGGTCACCTCAAATGTCATTGCTTGAGCAATATCTCCTGGTATGTAAGATTGCTCTGATATATCGGTTTCGACATGTACACTAGCCGTTTTCCTAATTTCTACGGGTATTACCTCACTCACGCTCAATGAAGGGTCATCAACGTTGGTCGCAGTGACTACAACCTCATAGAATCCCTCAGGCAGTCCTATTGGCATTGGTAGGTTTAGGAAAAATGTCCAAGAACCGCCCCACTCATCCAATAACGGAGATTGCATGAAGTCAACATTAGCACCTGATTGGCGATACTTTAGTGGGAAATCATTGGTAACAGATATATTGTATGATTCTTCATCATTACCGTTATTGTACAGCGACATAAGAATAGATTTGGCCTCCTCGTTGGCAAATCCTTCCACATACAACCTACCGTCATCATTACTAAACAAGGCATAACTTGTTTCCAATTCAAAATCACGATATATCGGCACATCTATCGTACGAGTGAGTAATGTATCCCCAACCACATCTCCGCTGGTTCTTGAGGCTCTGATATTTACGCTTACTTGACCTGGTAATGCATTCTGCTCGGCTGAGACCAATAAATTGAGGTTTGCTGAAGTACCTTTTAGCAAGAAAATCGATGGTATAGCATTGCCTAGTTCATCTTGGACAATACCAGACCATAAATCTTCACTGAAGGTAGCCTGAAGCTGGAAAGTTGAGTCTAAATTACCTGTATTGAACACGGTAAATGGTAGTAATTTTGATTCTCCAGGATTCATGTTTAGGGCTATTTGGGGAGATGTTGAAGTCAATTTGACACTATATTGGGAATTGATTGAGACTGTTGTGGAGACTCTTGCTTTCTCACCTGTGTTTGCTGAACTAGCATCAGTAAACCATATCTCCCAATCTTGAATTTGGACGTCAGCACCGGGTGGGATTGACAGATTTGCCCAAACCTCTGTGGTTTCAAATGGGCCAATAGGTGGGATTACCACATTGAAGTCATTATCATTTGGATTGGCAGTATCGAGTCTAAGTTGAGGAACTACTGGATCCATCCATGAAGCATTCGTCACATTTGTCTCAGCACGGAATTGGACATTCTTGTAACCATTATTAGTAACCAAACACTTCCAAGAAACCAAATCATTTGGCACTGTTTCAAAACCACCAACAGGGTTATCACAATTTGCAGTCAATGTAAATCCGTCTACCTTCGAGACACCAAACTGAACAAAATCATCAAACCGCATTCCTTGAGTAGCTCCTGAACTGTCTGAACGTAAAACTATACTAAATGACCAAGAGTTACCACCCAGCAATAAGTCGGGGTTCAATAATTGCGGATTTTGCGACCAAACTGTTTGCGGATCCCAAGAAATGTTCTTCCACTGTCCCGGAATTGGACTTGGATTAATTTCTGCAACATCCCAGTGCACAGATTGGAGAGGATCTGTAAAGTTACCGTTGCCGTTCCAGAACTCTAGGTAAGCAGCGTCACCAGCACCCATTGTCCCCCATGCTTGCAGGTGTACTTGAGTTGAAATGTACTCTTGCGATTGGAAAAGTTGGCGACAGACGTTTATTCCGTAGTATGTGGTCATTCCTGGATCCCATGCTTGGCCATTACAGCTTGAATCTCCGTAGTAGAATGAGTGAACAAGCCTATCAAAGGAGCTGGAAGGATAGGTGTTTCCTGCTTGGTTAATCATACGCCAGTGGTCACCACCAACTGCTGAGTTACCATCTGTTTGGCCATCGATGTCGATGTACCATGAACCAAATGCGCTGTTTGCATCGCCACCGCCTATTGGATACTTCGCTGGGTGGAAAGATGGTATGGTCGAACTGGGTTCTGTGTCCATTTCTTCTTTGTGAACGGCAATTGGAATTTGCTTCTCCATGACATCGTTGTCATTTCTGTCATCATCGGTGTAATTTACTGAGGCTCGTAAAATCAATCCTCCAGTCAACTCATTTGTTGTAGTGTTTAATACAGAATGAGCCTCTTGAGGATTCCACGAGATTGTGTGCTCTTTCTCCTGTCCACCTGCCATCAACTCAGTAGTCCATGTGAATGATTCAATTATGAATCCTATTGGGTGAACAATATCTAATCTGGCATCAGTTTGTTTTTGAGTCCCAGTAACAGGACCATCTTTAAACACGGAAATGGTGACCTCCACATTGTCATCTTGAATTAAATATTCTTGCACTGCTCCATCTGGTTGTATCCATATTTCTGGTTCCAAGGTTGCATTCCCTAATTCAATGCTTGATATGCTGAAATCATCTCTGGAGCCACCTCTTGCAGATGCAGCCTCCGCTTCGGGGAGGTAATTTAGCGCTAATGTCTGCAACAGCAACAAACTAACAAGGGTAATCGAAGACAGCCTTTTCATCATCATCAACAAACCACCCATGAACATTCAACACATGAAAGTAATTGTTGATTGTCTATCAATAAATTTGTCAATTTATGTCATTTTAGACCTCTAACGGATGGTTCATCATGCGAGGGTTGCTTTTGTGATTGGCCAAAATCACCGTCAAAGAAATGCTCAAAATCTAAACCTTGTTCAGATTCTATGTTATCATTCTCGACAATTATTGAATGGTCTGATTCTGGTTTTTCCTGCTCCTCAAATTCCTTTGGATGAAAATCATCCTGCTTTTCTTCGTTGTTATTTGATGTTGAAGAGAACCTACTGATTACCTCTGATACTTCTGGTGTGACAATCGCATTGGATAGAGTATCAACTGTCTCTGACAAATTGTTATCTCTTGATTGTTGTAATTCCAAGTTTTCAACCATCCACTCGGGGGGATCACCGGAACCAGCCCCCAATACTGCCAGAGTAGTAAATGTCGCCAGTGGTATAACTGCAAGTGCAGCAATCAAATCCAAAAATGAAGTTTCTGGGATAGAACCGATATTCAAAGTAGTTTCAAAAAAGGATTTCTCGAAGTCAATATTCAAATCGATATCTGAACCAATCCATCCAAGGACAACAACACTGGCCATTCTACCCATCAACCAAAGAATAAGTACCGGAGCCAACCAAGAAATCTTAGTCATAGAAATTAACCATTTTCTAGTGAATGAGGCAATGCCAATGTACTTCTTGGCAATCTTCGGATAATACTTCATTACGATGCCTAAAGTAAATATGTACAGAATCAAAGCTAATTCGAGTCGGCGATTTTCCTTCATCACACTATCCGGGACCATCAATACCATTGCAAGTGGAAGGGTTGCAAGTAATACCTGGAAAGGTACTGCAAGAAGAATTAATCCACCATGGGTCGAGATAATAGAATGTCCTTCCTGCCATCTTTGATGGGCTAGTACTGTAATCTGACCATGAGGAGATGATGCGTAATTTTGCCGTGCTACTCTTCTTTGTGTAGCACTTCTTGGCGAGCGTGAAAATTTCAAGAATTTACCCCAACCACCACTTTCAATTACGGCAATAGGAGTGTAACCGCCAATTATCAGTGCGAGAAATAATGCCACCAAACCGTACATCAATGATGCTGCACCAATCCATGGAATCATCTCCTTCTGAAATGAAATATTGATGGTTTCGCCAAAGAAACTAAACTCGAAGAGATAGGTTAGTGTAAAGGCAATCAACGGTGTCAAAAAGACTTGACATAGTGCAACTATAGTCAACCAAAGGCGAGCACTAAATGGTTTTTTACGACCCTTCCCCGCCATACAGCAGCGTCAATTTAACCAATTATCAAAGATTGCTGATGGTTTTTGCAGGATTTGTCGATTTCTTTGAATCAAACTATTCTTCAGAGTCCTGTAAATTCTCTAATTCATCTCCATGGTCGGAAACGGTAGGATAACCATCGGTTAGCAATAAACGGAAACTACCAACAAAGAATCCATCCATTCGTTTTCTGCCTAAATCAGGCCTGGGAATCTTATCCAAAACCTTGCCACATGTCGAGCAAGATACGGTCAATATTTGCCATTCTGGTTGTGGGTAAGTGCAACAACTAGAGTCTGATTTTGTCTCATCCATAACAGTTTGAAGTCGCTGAGCCATTGTTAATGTCCAAGGAGGTTTTGGGCCACCAACAAAGGTTTGTAATCTCGAGAGAATAAACCAACCTGATGACAACCAGAGTCCAAAACCAAAGGCCGAATTACCCCATTTTATTGATACAAGTCCAAACAACAACGGTATAGTTGCAACCACGAATCCCATCCAATAGATCATTCGCATGTGAAGTACTCGTTGAGTGAGTTTTGGAGATAATGGGATTGGGAATGGGTGTTCTGGAAATGATGTGTTGAAACCTTTACCTCTAGTAATCATAATTATCGGTAAGCGAGGAAACAAAAAAGCGACAATAAATCCAAAAGAAAAATACATCACTGGAGCGAATAATGACATTATTTTCACAATCCATTCAATCGATTTAGTGTGGCTTCAACTTTGTCCATTCCACGCAAGATATCTTCCTTGGAAATTGTATAGGCGAATCTCAAGTGGCCTTCGCCCGATGGGCCAAATGCTGAACCGGGAGAACATAGAACTCCATCCTTAAGTAATTCCAAAGCGATTTCTTCTGAGTTCATTCCTTCAACGTGTACCTTGGGAAAAACATAGATTGCTCCCTTTGGTTTATGGCATTCAACGCCTGGCATATTATTTAGTCGTTCAACGATAATTTCACACCGCTCCATAAATTCATTAGCAATAATATCTGGATAATCAGGTGCTTCTTCCATGGCAGTAAGCACCGCATATTGCATTGCATCATTTGAACAAGCTGTGATGTAATACTGCATCTTTGTTATTTGAGCCATAGCTTCTAGATTTGCGGAAATAATGTAGCCAATTCTCCAACCCGTCATGGCAAAGGTTTTGGAAAATGAGTTCACCAAAACAACCTTATCATAACCTGTGCCCATGAATGACACATGCTCACCTTCAAACACAATTCTGTCATATACCTCGTCACTGATTATCCACAAATCATTTTGTTTGGCAAATTCTAACAGAGCATCTCTTTGAGCATGATTTAGTGTACCACCGGTTGGATTACTAGGGAAATTATACAAGATTGCGACAGTGTTTTCATCTACCAATGCTTGTAAATCCTCGACTTTTGGGATAAATTCATTTTCAAACTTGCAAGGATAATACCTATCCTCGCCACCGCAAATCGTGACATCTGGACCATACAGCGGGAAATATGGCTCCGGCAACAGAACATTCTCACCAGGATTGACTAACGTCAAGAATAGATTTAGTAATGCATTTGTACCAGACATTGTAATACAAACATTGTCTTGGTTCATACCACTTTGATAGCTATCCCATGACCGAGCAATTTTCTCACGAAGTGCAGGTAAACCTGCAGTGGTTGTGTACTTATTGTGTCCGTCAACCATTGCCTTATGAAAGGCATCAATCGCCACTTTTGGTGGTTGGAAATCGGGTTCACCTAAACCAAACGAGATTGCATCATCACCTGCTAAATCAAACATCTTTCTAACGCCAGTTGGTTGGATTTCAAGCGCCCTGTCACTAAATGTCCGCACAAGCTCACCTGTTGTTATCCTTCTAGCAGTTCTGCATCGACAACTGAGGCGATGTCAGCATCATCTTTCAGAACTTTATCTATTGACTCGTTACTGTCTAGAGTTAATGTTTCAGGATTAGTAGTTCTACCGTACCATAATAGCAGTGCTACAACAATGAAAGATACGATGAAAATGAAATCTAGGTGTAATTTATGGAATAGAGACTCGGAAGAAGATGCTGAATTACCCTCTCCCATGA
>WTIT01000063.1 GCA_011526375.1 Methanobacteriota archaeon | reverse complement strand
ATAAACAACTCATTGTTGAGCTTGACACCCCATTTGTTAGAGATCCAAGTAAGAATCTTGTAATTGCCGTTAGAGAGAACGAGGGTGGAGCTCAAACATCAAATACGATTTTTGAATTAAGAAATCTTGGGGATGCTGTTAATTATAAAACCCTTGTACTTGGATCAACTAGCCCAATAGATTTAAATACAGTCTCTGGCACAACACAAACTTCACACTCAAGATATGTCCCATGGGTAATTTTAGAAGGGGTAACAGACTTAGGAATAATTTACTCATCTTCAACTGAGACAAATGACGCTGGGATATTAGCACCTGGAGAGACAGAAACATATACTGCTACTTACACAATTTCTCAAGCTACATTCGATTCAGGTGGAGTTTCTAACTCCTTAACTGTTTCTTTTGAAAATGATGATGGGGATATCATTTCGGATGTTAGTGATAATGATAATGATGAGACAAATGGAGGGGACACTCCAACTGATGATTCCTTTACGCAGACTCCATCTGCGAAAGTACTTAAATCAGTTACCGTTATTGACAATGGAGATACTTTTGATGGACTTGATGATCTACTTCAATATGAGATTGAAATAAAAAATACTGGGGATGTTACCCTTACTAATATTTCACTTTTAGACTCACTTACTGATTTTGCAGGTGAGGACTTAACCTTAGTAGATGGGCCAACATATTTATTTAACGGAACAATAGGGATTGATGCATCAAAAATTGATAGGTTTAAAGTAGGAGATAATTGGTTTGAGCTTGTAAGAGAGAAAAAGACCTATTTACAGGCAAAAGCGCTTGCTCAAAAAAGAGGGGGTAAATTATATCGACTCAAGTTTACCCCAGTTGGTGATTCTACTGAAAAAGATGTATTGATTCAGCAAATTCTTGACACCCTTCAATACAGACAAGATGACTTATCAAATACTGTAATCTCTGAGGACGACCCAACTGCAACTACTCCGAAAAACTATTTATGGATTAATGGTGAGGATATAGACCAAGAAGGGTATTGGAATCATATTGACTTTGACGGCACTAAAGTTCCATGGGAAGATCTAATGATTAGTTTCACAGCCGCTCAACAAGATGATGAGAACGGAGTCACAATGGCTGAGAATAATCTGAATGAGCAAGATGCACTTGGCTGGGCTCTAACAGAACCATACGGTTGGAATGATATTGATGTTGACAATGAGCTTTATTATGTCATTGAGTATGAAAGTAATGATATTGACTGGATTGGATCTGGACAAACCACTTTAGCCCCTGGTGAATCGATCCTATACGCTGCTAAATTCAAAATTAATGATCAAGCAGTTGAAGCTGGAGGGGTTAAAAACACAGCTACTGCCACGCTTACTCCACCACAGGGAGATCCTTTGGTTGTGCAAAGTGACGACCCGAATAATGATGCTGATGATGATGGAAACAGTGTAAATGACACAGACGATTCGACTGATGTTGAGCTAGTTTATCCGTCGATTAATGTTATCAAGACGATTGATAAAATCAGCAGAACGGTTGACGGGGTTACAACTGATACCATTGCACAAAATGAGGTCATAGCAGGAGATAAGATCACATTTAATATTGAAGTTGAAAACACAGGAAACAAGCCTGTTGTAAATCTAGTGGTAACTGACACGATCACGGACTCTAGAGCCATGCATAAGGTTGAACTAACTGTAACTGATGATAATATAATTTCAGATAATGGGGTTGCTATTGATAATACGGATGCAGATACTGCCAATGATTTCGATGGTGAACTCGGGGTAGGGGAATCACTTATTTACCAAATTGATTACGTAATTGCGGACTCTCTCTCTATTGTACCAATTATTATAAACTCCGCCAAGGTAGTTGGGCAAACGATTGTAAACGAGGGAGAAGCAGATGAGTATATATTAGAACCGTTTGACATATCAGATGGAGATACTGCCCAAGTAGATGGTGATGATGATGGTGACTTTGAAAACGACCCAACAAAAGTTTATTTAGCACCCAACCCTGTTATTGAGGCAGTAAAAACAATTAGTCAAATTAAAAAAGCTCCTGATTTTATTGATGATGTAGCACAGGGGGATGTAAATATTGGAGACAAAGTATTCTTTGACATTGTCGTAACTAACAAAGGGAATTGGCCACTTGTAAACATTCAAGCTGTTGACACTATCACCCATTCAAGAGGGGGCGCTAAGGACGTACTTTCCGATGCTTTACAACTTGAATCTGATGCAGGGGTGCTTATAACAAATACAGAACCATTCGACAGTATCTTATCAGCAGGGGACTCACTGGTTTATAAACTAGAGTATGTAATTCCATCGACTGCTGCGATTTCACCAATTTTATCAAACTCTTTTGAGATCACAGCAGATGTAGAAACTGACTATGATGGGGACGGGGTTATGGAGCTTTATGACACAATCTCTGATATTTCTCATAATGACGTTACAGGAAGTGATACAGGAGATGACCCGACTGACATATTGATGACTCCACTCCCAAAACTTGAAGTGATAAAGACTGTTCACGAAATTTTAAGAAAAGACACTGATGGGATTTACACAATCCAAGTCAATGATAGTGTTCAAGTTGAAGACAAGATTATATACCATATATCTGCGATTAACAATGGTAACTGGCCACTTAGAGTTGATAAATTTGACACCACGGACTTGTCTAATCCTCCGAGCATTCGTGATACGATTGTAGATTCAAATGGAAACAACAAACTTGGTCTAACCCCAATAATTTTTGAAGACGCAGGCGTGACTGTAGATCCAAATTCTTTTGATGGGGAGATAGCGGCTGGAGACACGATAAAGTATGTGATTGAATATACTATTTTAAGTTCTTCTTCAAATGCTGCATTTATTTCGAATTACGCTGAGTTAACAGCAGAAATTTATAAGGATGGGGCTTTGTTTGATACGATTTCTGACCTTTCTGATGATGGAGATACTACTGAAGGTGTGGACACAGGTAAAGACCCTACCGATGTGGATCTTGCACCAGATCCTCAGTTGACAGTCACAAAGACAGTTCAAGAAATTTTAAGGAAAGATACCGATGGTGAATATACCGTAGTCGTCAGTGATGATAATCTTGAGGTTGATGACCTTGTAAAGTACACAATTCTTGTAGAAAACACAGGAAACCTTCCGCTGACTAATCTTGTATTAAAGGATTCGTTATATAATTTGCAAAATGAGTTTAGATCAGAACTTAGTCTAGCTTATGATAGCGCGGTAAACCCTAGTGTTGCGGATTGGGTTGAAAATGAAGTGGGCACTCTGATTCCAGGAGAGATTGAAACCTATACTGCTGAGCATGCAATTGTTCAGATTGATATTGATAGTGGAGGAATTTTAAACTCAGTTTTTGCAACTGCAATTGATCCAGATGATACAGAAGTTAATGATGTTTCAGATGGAGACACAGATAGTGAAGATGGAGATGGGGATTTAGATTTTGAAAATGATCCTACAAAAACTTTAATTTCTCAATCGCCTTTAATTGAAGTCACTAAGACACAGAGAATAAGAGAAAAAGATACTGAGTTTATTTCATTCGGTGGAACAACAGGCACATCATTAAGCAATTGGAACAATTCTGGAGTTGGTGGGGGCAATGCAAACTATAATGATGGATTTATTTCTGTTCGCTCAATTTCAAAGCCAGGAGAGTTTTTCGAATTTAAAACCAGAGCGCTTAACAGTCATGACTTTGTATTTGGTCTTGTAAATACCAATGACTTTTCAATAGATGAAATCACAGAATATTTTAATGCATCACATGCACAAAATACAACTGAGCCATATTCAAAATTCTTCTACTTTGGTAGTTGGTATGAGGATGGTGGAGATCGCTTGGGTCATAATTTAAGTAGTCTATACCTAGACCCTCAAGGGTCATCTGCTAATTTCACAAAATTGGAGCATAACAACTACCAATTTGGTTCGTATATTAGAATGTTGTCTGTATCAAGGGTACGAGTAGGATTCGATGAAAATGGCAAACCAACAATATGGACCTATTCAAAAAATCCTGCATCAAACAATCTAGCAGGTCTAGATACCGGCGAACATCCTGATCCAACATTTGATTACTGGAAACAAGTTTCCTTGGATGAATCATTTGATTCTAACGATGAGTATCACTTTATGTTTAAAGGGTGGGGACACTCTTCGAGTTATTTGGATCATTTAGAGATGCACACCGAAGACAGAGGGATTCTTTCTGATGAAATTGTATATGACATAACTGTTGAGAACAAAGGAAATGTAACATTAAGTGATTTAGCGTTAAAAGATCATTTACAAGAATATACGTTAAACAACTCTTTCATTCTTGATGAACAAAGTGCAGCGGATACAAATTTAGACATAGATCAAACTTATTATTACACTCTTTTAGACGGTGTAAAATCAATTGAAGCCACTGAAAACAAAGGGGTACTGGCACCAGGTGAAAAAGAGGTATATAAAGTTCGGTTCACCGTTGACCAAGCTGCAATTGATTCGAAAATTCTATTGAACTCTGTAGAGGCTACAGCAAGTTCACCGCCTGATGGAGATGGTGATATTCAAGATATTTCTGATGGAGATTCTGATTCTCTTTTAGATTCTGAGTATATAATTGATGGAATTACTGATAATGATCCCACAGTAACTATTCTTGAAACAAATCCTTCTTTGGAGGTAATTAAAACGGTATCGGCCATTTATGATTCAAACGAACAACCAAGAGACATCGGTTCCAATGTTGATTTAGGTGATCGAATCGTATATTCCATTACTGTAACAAATACCGGGGATACAAATATCACAGACATTGATTTAGTGGATCAAATTTCTGACGGTAGAGGAAACGTGCTTAAAGAACTCTCAGAAACTTTCTCATATTACCAAAGTCTGTCAGGGTTAAAAAATCTAGAGGATTATCATAATGCTTTAGCTCCAACAGAGTATGTGAACTTTACAGTTAGCTATATCGTTGATGCAGATGGATATGGATCTGAATTATTAAGTAACTCAGTTACAGCGACTGGCTCAACAGGAGGTGAATCAGGAAACGTTGAGGATATTTCTGATGACGGAGATACAGGACCTAATGATACTGGAAACGACCCGACAATTGTTTACACATCTCCTGATCCGAAGATGCAAGTGGTGAAAACATTTGAGATTCTCGATAATGGGGATGACATAGATGGCCAGGGTGATACGGTTAAGTTTAAAATAACAGTTACCAACACAGGAAATAGGGAACTATCGGGTCTTACCCTTAACGATACGCTTGAGAATAATGTTCCGACAGACTTAAGCGCTGAACTTGAGGGTCCATTCCAAACGGATTCAAGTCTTGGCTCAGCTGAAGGGACACTTAAAATTGACGAAGTTGCAGAATATATTGCATTTTATGTGATCACAGAGGCTGATGCGAATAGTGGTAAATTAATAAACACAGTCACAGCCACAGCATCTAGTCCAGGAAACACTGATGATGTTGAAGATGTATCAGATGATGGAAATGAGCTCTTCGATGGACCAGACCCAGATGATGATCCAACGAATGACCCAACGGTTGTTAACATCAATTCAGATGCAGCTATTAAAGTTGTAAAGACAGTTCATGATATTTTAGATAATCCTCTTGGAACACCTGATGGGGTACTAGGAGCTGATGATATAATTGTATACCGAATTACTGTTGAGAACATTAGTGATGAGGAAGCTGAAAACACCACTCTGAAAATTACAAACCTGACCGATGTGCTAGTCAATGGAGATTGGGACAACACATTAGCAGGCCAGCTTTCATATACTAGCCAAATTACATTTTTATCGAGTCCAGCTCCTCCCTTAGGGTCAACAGTTGATAGACTTGTTG
>WTIT01000122.1 GCA_011526375.1 Methanobacteriota archaeon | reverse complement strand
CAACTTGCCAAATTCTCATCGCGTTTTTTTGCCCGAGGGCTGGCGCGAGGGCGGCCATGGTGGCCCTGGCGTTGGCACCTTAGGCCAACGACAGCAGCACGCCGTCCAAATGGTTTAGGTCGTCGAGCGTGTGCCTCTCTGCGGGCACGAGGCGCACCGCGTAGCGGCGCTCGAGCGCCTCCTGCGAAGTCGACGCAAACTCCTCCATCACGTCGACGAGGAGCGCGCTGCCGCCGTCGGGCGCACCCGGCTCGCTGAATTTGCGGTAGAAGAACAGCGCCGCCGGCAGGATCGTGCGGCGCGCGGCGGCGTTGTACCAGTTGGCACCGGCCCGGTGCTCCTCGTCCGCCTGCCGGCGTTGCTGCGGAGGCACGTTTGGCTGCGCGCGCAGTTGCATCGCCCTGAGGGCCTTCTGGCAGTAAACCGCCATGACCTCCTCGATCGGCTGGCGCACAAAGTAGTAGTAGCAGTACGCCATCGCCGACATGGCCATTGCGCAGGGCGAGGCACCGGCGTAGGGCGGCAGCGACGTCTCCGGAAATTTCCAAAGCGCGCCGATGGGCGTGTCGCCGGCCCGGCGCGTCGCCGACAGGAAGGCGCGACTGCGCTCCAGCTCGTGATCGGCACCGCCCGCCCCCGGCGGGTCGGCGTCGGAACGCGAAAGAAGCCGTCGCGACGCCGCCACCGCCTTTTGGATCTTGCTCCACCAGTAGGTGTCGAACACCTGCTGCCCCGTCCGGAGCTCCTTGCGCGCGCCGAGCGTGAACCCACCAACCTCCGACAGGTACCGCTTCAGAAAGCACGAGACCACGAGCGTGTTGTGCAGCCACAGCAGCTGCCACGCGCGAGACCTGGACTTTACGCTCTCGCCACCAAACCGCCGGAAGACGCCCTCGTCAATGTCGACCACCTTGACGAGCGACTGCGAGGGCGTGCCCACAAAGTCCACAAAGTTGCGCAGCGTCGCGTCCAAGTAGACGAACCGGTCGACGGAGTAGGCGTGCACGCAGCGCAACAGCGAGTCGAAGTAGCGCGCCGTCCCTTGCGGCGTGGCAAAGGGGTGCCCGTTGCGCGCCATGCCGAGGTCCTTCACCTCCTTGATCCGGTTGTACACGCTGGTGCTGCCCTTCTCCATGAACGTCACCAAGCGGTACTTGACGCGCAGCATGCCCTCCCCCTGCGAATCGGGATGCACCGTGCGGACCCACGCCATGCCCGCCACGAGCGGGCCGTACCCGTGCAACGCCGCGTGCAGCACGTTGTCCATCTCGCCGATGATCTGCTGGCGCGTGCAGCTGTGCGTGTTTTGCAGCGGTCCGCGGATGACCAAGCGTCCCTGTTCCAAGAGCGTCGCGATCTCCGGCGGAAACCAGCGTCGACCCTCTCGCCTCATCGTGCCCTCCCACAGCTGGTTGAACGTTCCCGCGTCCAATCGCTTGAGACCGCAGGTGGACAGGTCGGTCGCCTGTTCCTGTTGGACGCCGTAGAGCGCGCCAAACCCGCCGCGCTGCAGCGAGGCCTCCACCTCGGGCGCGTCCATGGAGAGGTGGCTCAGGGCCCGCCGCTTGTTGTCATCGGTCGTCCACACCCGCGGAACCTGATCCTCGTCAAACTGCGCCGTCGTCGATACCACCTCCTTCGCGGCGAGCGGGCGCGCGCGTTCGGGGTCCGCAAAGAAGGCCGCGTGTTGCGCCTGCGACGGCGGCGGCGACGGCGGCGGCGGCTGGGGCCGCTTGAGGTCCTGGCGCTCGCAGAGCACCAGCGGCCGTTTGGCGGCCACGGGGGCCGCGGAGGCACTCATGGCCCCCTCCCGTCGCTAACTCGGCGGGTCGGTTTGCCTAATCTCACAACCCGAGCGTTTTTGTAAAAACGATTCAAGTAGCAATGGCGGTGCTACTTTTCGTCGGCATCGCGTACGTCTTCTTCGTGGCAGCCCTCGGCGTCTCTAAAGCGCTGTTCGCTTCGGCCCACTCGGAGTCGACGCAAAGCACGGCACGGGTGGACGACGACCGGCGCGACGATTTAGAAAAACGCTGAGCTTTTATCGACAAGAAGCGCGCAAGATGCCACGCACGCACTTTCACGAGCGGCCCTCTCCGAGCGGCCCAGACGCGGAGCGCGAGCAGCTCTTCCAACTGACGCGCGAGGCCGAGGCGGCCGAACGGCTGAGTCTCGAGTTGCCCTCCTCGGTGCTGCGCCGGGTGGCCATGCTCGAGTCCAACATGCGCCTGGTGGACGCGTACAACTCCGCGTCCGGAGAGACGCAGCGCGTGGTGGAGAGCGCGGTGGTGGAGCGCGTGCGCCGTCGACAGAACATCCTGCGCGGCCACGTCGACGTTCAGGGCCACCCCTTTGACGTGGACACGGACGAGGAGGCCGACGAGGAGATCCGGCGCGAGCTGACGCGCGAGGGGTACGTGTACGTCGCAAATGCGGCCGGCGAACGGTCCTACTATCACCGCATCGACGACTATCACCACAACGGCAACCGCCAAGCGCTCTCGGAACGCTCGCTCGCGCACGTCATCCACCCGCCACCCGCCGCCACCGCCGCGGTCGTCCCGCAAGAGGAGGATCGCGAGCCCGTGTGGTACTTTCGGCGCGCGCGCGAGATCGAGGGCGAGGACGCAGTACGCGCGGCACGCACCGCCCGCTCCACGGAGGAGACGCGGCGGCTGGACGCGTTCGAGGCCGAGATGCGCGCCATGGAGGACTTGATCGCGACGACGGCGACGCTCAGCAACGATCGCTACGACCGCAGCAACAACCCGTGGTCCGCGGCCTACACGCGCCAGTCGGCGCGGGTGGACCTGAAGGCGCTGCTGCACAAAACGCAACAGAAGCTCGAGGAGGAGATCGAGGCGGCTAGGGGCGGTCGACCCTTCTTGGAGGGGAGCTACCTGCAACTCACCGACCTGCTTAGGGACATGTTCCTGTGCGTGGAGCGGATTTAAACCTTCTTTTTTCTAAAAACAATTACGACCGACTGACCATTTCTCTCAAAAAGGCGCCCTGGCGCGCCGCATCCCGCAGAAGCGCGATCGCCGGCGCGGCGTCCCCCGCCGACATCTCCTTCAGCGACGCGATCGACCGCTGCATCGAGCAGATGCCGCGGTGGCTGCTCGACTGCAGCTGCTTGGCCTCTGCGGTGGAATTCGCGGAGCGCTGTGCGGGAAGGTGGTTCGCGAGCTCCTCGAGCACGGGCACCACGCACGTGCCGTCGTCCAGGTAGAGCCCGCGCTTGAGCTGGTACAAAATGCCGGCCGCAAAAGGGCGGAACGAGTCGTTGCCCTTCTTGGCCGTCTTGAAGTGCTTGGTGAGGCAGGCGGCGCGCCAGAGCGAGACGATGAGCTGCGCGAGCAGGTTGCGCACCTGCCCGGAGAAGCAGGCCGTGCTCGCCTTGGTCGCCTTGGCCGCCTTGGCCGCGCGCATTTTGACCTTGGCCTGCTCGGCCGCCAGGGCGCGTTGGCTGCGCACGTACTCGTTGGCGTGGATCAACACCGTCGTGAGCGTGTCCAGGTCGAGCAGCTGCTGCCCCCTTGCGCACGCCGCCACGTAGCTTCGCAGTGCCAAGGGTCGCACAAACTCGGTGCTCTGCATGCGCGCGTCGAGCGGCGGCGCGATCGACGAGGACGACGACGACGCCGCCGCCGCCGCCGCCGCCTCCACCGTGCGCAAGTCCACGTTGGATATGAACAGCTTGTCGATGACGCGGATGGCCTCGCTCGCGAGCTTGTCGAGGGTGTCGCGCGTCCAGTTTTCCCTGCGCGACGATCGTGGCCGCTTCGTTTGCGCCTCGGACGCCTCCTCGTCGACGCAAAGCGCGCCACGCTTCGCCACCGACGAAGTCGCGACGCTGGCCACCTTCGTGCACGGATGCGGCGCGATCTCGGCGTCGGAGATGGCGTGCGCCGATCGGTACGCCGCGACGCTCGCCTGGTACATGTCGCGCTTCTTCACCCAGCCGCCCACCGGCGTGCCCGCCGAATCGTCGGGGTTGGCCGAGCCGGTGGACCGGCCGGTCCACGACGGGTCCTGCTCGCGCGCGCACTCGACGCCCACGACGTTGCCCGAAGCCGCACACACCCAATTTTTGTCACGGTCCAGCGTGACGTGCGGGCAATTCACTCCAAAGCACACGTGGACGTCGCCTCTGGAGTCGAGCGTGAACGTCGGCTTGCCGCCCAGCACCGTTCGGTCGTTGTTCGTAAACAGCTCCGCCGCCTCCTCCTCGCACGCAATCATGTCGTCCCCCGTCTCACGGCTCTGCTGCGCGCGCGCCTCGTCGGCTAGGGCCCATATATCGATCCCCCCCGGCATACCCGCAAGTTTTGTCATCATCTCAAAGTATGCATGCTGCGGGATGGAATCTCCGCGCGCCGTTAGCGGCAGCTCGGGAGGGGGGGGGAAGCGGTGACGACCATGGTAGCATCTTCTTAAGGAACACAACAACAACAACAACACGTAAAAAGCCCCTTTACGACGCGGAAATCGGTGGAGGGGCGGTTGGCGGAGTGGCGCGTCGTGCTTAAAAGTGCCCGCGCAGCACCGAGGCAATGTCGGGCTCGCCCGAGGGCGCGCCGAGGTAGGAGTGGGCGGTGCCCGAGGGCACCATCTTGAGGCCGCCGGTCGAGCGCGAGAGGAGGTTGGTGAGGAGGTCGTTGCCGCCCTCGAGCGGGTTGGCCCGTGCCGACGAGGACGCCGCCGAGCCGGCGGCCTTGGACGCCTCCATCTTGACCTGCTCGAGCGCGGGCGTCGGGGTCGCCGCGGCGGAGGCGGCCGGCTCGGCCGGCGGGTTGGCCTCGCGCGAGCTCAGCTTCGAAAAGTCGAACTTCTCGTTCATGAGCCCGGCACGCGAGAGCTCGGCCTGCAGGGTCTCCAAACCCTTCTGCCTCTCGGCCATGCACTTGAGCGCGTCGTCGTAGTCCGCCTGCAGCTTGGCGTTCTTGGCGGTCAGCTCCTCGTTCTGCTTGATTGTGGCCGCAAGGGTCTCGGCCGCGGCCGAGTTGGCGCTGGCCTGCTCCCTGAGCCGTTTAATCCCCTTGGAGGCGACGTACGAAACCGCGGCGAGCGCGCCCTGCGAGGAGATGTCCTGCTTGTCGGCATACTCCGACGCCCACACGCCCAGCGGTGCCACGTCCGCCTTGAGCGACGTGCCAGAATGGTAGTTGTCGATCTCGTCATTGACAAACTCCTTCATGAAGAACTCCGCGTCATTCTTCCAGGCCTTGATCTTCTCGCGCTCCTTCTCCTCGTAAATGGATGCCCGAGCGTTGGCGCGCGCGGTCTCCTCGGTCTTGGCCGCGAGGTCGGCCTTGAGCCGCTCGACCAGCTCGTCGCGAGCGGTTTCTGCGGGTGGGGCGGCGGCGGCGTTGGAGGCGTCGGTCATAGTTGAGTAAGGCGCACGCCAGGCCTTTACTACCCACTTGCCCTACGCCTGGTTATCATTTTAGCGCGGAAGGGGCAGCTTACTTTCCCGGCGAGCAGAGAACGTCTCAACCGCGTGGACAACCTGACCATTCACGTGGTCGATCCAAGTTCCGGGGCGGCGCCCTTCTGCACAGACCGAGAGCTCAGCCTGGCCACGGTACGCGACGTCGCCGTCCATGTTCATGATCATGTCTGTGCCTAATGAGAGGCCACGAAGCGAGCCGTCACGCACTTCTTGCTGCGCCTTCGGGTCCTCTACATTCGCCGCGATGCGCAGCTCGCCGCGCGGCCCTTCCCAGCTGGCCAAAACCGTCCCGACGCGCTCGCTCGCGTCGTGCTCGTTCAGCAGCGGCTTTCCCGCCAGGTCGGTTGACTGAATTTCGGCGCGGCTCAAGTCGGCCGGGTTACTTCGGCCACCATCACGACGCGGGGGCGGGTGAGCGACTCCGCGGATCGAAAGGGGCTTCGTCATTGTTTCACGACACGGATTCATCTAAACGTGCACTACCCTCATTTATCGACTTAGCGAGATCACTCCTCCTCCTCGTCCTCCGCGCCGTACTTGTTGGTGTGCCATGAGCCATCCAGCTGTGAGTGCTGGAACGGAATCAATTCAAAAACACGCGCATGGTGCCCTCCTTCTTCCGGCGGCAGATTGG
>WTIT01000125.1 GCA_011526375.1 Methanobacteriota archaeon | reverse complement strand
ATTTTTAATACCCAATTTTGGGAAATCAAAAATTGTGTACCCCAACTCCTATAAGGGGCTTAAAGCGTGGGTAGCATTACATGCGGTACCGCATGGGGGAATGACAAATGAAAGAACTAAGAAATAAAAATGTGAAAAGCGTATTTGGCGGAATAGGAATTGCCACGCTATTGTGTGTTTTGATGGTACTAATGTCCTGGTCGGCAATGGTCACCAACTCTGACATCAATAGTGAATCAGCAGTTGAAACTGATTCCCAAGATACGAAAATTGACAACATGGACAAAGTCGATGTTGAAACAGAACCAACTTCGTTCGAAGCCGAAGATTTTGGCTTTGATGAAGACCAAGAAATGTTAGGTATGAGGACAGAGAATACCAAGACTTTCCTTGACGATCAAGGTAAGCAGCAGGTAGTAATCTCCGATAAGCCTCTACACTACACCAACCAGCTAGGTCAACTAGTTGATTTGGATACAACAATCAAAACTTGGGACAATGGATACTACGTTGAAGATGTTTTCAACCCAGTTGTCTTTGGTCACAACGCATACGAAGGATTTACCATGGCTTTGGACGACTCAGTTATTGTTTCTGGATTGGACCCAATGCCAGTATTAGTCATGCAAGGACAATCCTTTGACCCACAACTTCCGGGCACCAAGGTTGCCCCAATCAATGTAATCAACGACATTGACATGAGTTACTTCACCCAACCAACAGATAATGTTGAAATTGGTGGCTCAAGCATTCTTTACCCACTCGCTGAAGGTATGGACTTGACTTACCACGTAACTCCTAACATGGTTAAGCAAGAATTGATTCTAAAGGAATTGTCTCCTCAACTAAAACTTCACCTGCAAGACTCAACTGCTTCGGTTCACGAAGATGACACCTCTAACAGCATGTTTGGTTTGATGGAAACAATGATTCTTCCAGAAAACACCCAGCTTTGGGCTGACGACTACATGGTAACAGCAGCCGATGGTGTGTTTGCTTACGATTCTCTACTGACAATCAGAGATGCTACTACTGGAGCAGTTGTTGCTTTCATTGATGCACCAGTAGCAAGAGATTCCACTTCAATCGATGAATCTCAAGAACCTTCTGAAGCTTCCACTAAGCCAGGTGTTCAGTACTTCATTCAAGTTGCTGAAGATGGCCAGAGTTTGGATATAGTAACCGCTGTTAACACAGACTGGCTACTAGATGAGTATACCGTATTCCCTGTACTCATTGACCCTTCAGTAGGATCAAACACAGAAACTACACTAACCACTCCTGGAAGCTACGGAGTTTGTGTTGTTGAGGACGTAGACTGTTTCACAAGAACAGACGGACGATACTATCACGGATGGTCATCAACTTACCGCCACTCTGAAGCACCATGGTTTGACTTTGAATTCACACAAAGCACCACCCTTACAGTGGCGCAAGTAACCGCCCACATTTCTTGGAGCAGCGTTACTTCAATTCAATCACAATCCTATGAGTTTACTTCCATACAAATTATGGAAGACTGTGGCGGAAACCTGCCTGATGGTTCAGAATCAACACTGAATAACTTTGCTAACATCGCAGGATGTACAGGCAACCCACTACCAAAGTACAACCCACCTTCTTCAACTGGCGGTTCAGTCACCTATGTATTCGCTGACTTCCACCCAAGTTGGGGTACCGGTAACATGCAATACCACGACGAGTGTTCATTAGGATATCAATATGATTTGACTTCCGACCAAACCTCATGTCAATATGGTTCAGCATACGACTGGATTGGTGTCGGTACATCCGGTACAGCATCTGGTCCAGAAGAATCCGGTGGTATTTTCACCTCTGGAGATTATGCTTACATGATTTATGACTCTGCAGGAGATTCTCTAGACGGAAACGCTGCATTCCACTTTGAGACCCGTGCTGCTGGTTCAACCGGTGCATGGACTACAATTCTCAGCGAAGTCGGTACCTACATCGGTTCATCTGGTCATGCTGGAACTGTCTCAGTACCAACAGGTGACGAACTAAGACTTGCTTACCACTGTCCAAGCAGCAACTGTTATTCTTCTGAGAACTACATGACTTTGACACCTATCACTCCTGCTCCTTCCATTCCTGGAGCAGCAGCCGGTGTTGGTGGTGGAAGCCCAACTGGCTCTGAGCCAGCAGACGTTTCCTTCAACGTAGTTAGCGGCGAAGAAGCTTACTTCGAATTTACAAGCGGTAGTGCTGTTGGTGACGCTGAAGAAGTTGAGATTTATTACAGGCCAGCCGGAACTTCCGGATGGACTGACAAGTGGGAAATTTGTACCGGTACATCCTGTGCACCGAACACTCAGTACTTCTCATACTTGGCTAACCCATCAATCATCTTCCAGAACCCAGGCGGATATGAAATCCTAGTTTGGGACACATTCGGAGATGGTTCTGGTGCCGGAGCTGGTGGTAGCGTTGTTTACGCAACAGCAGGTTCAACCACTGGTGTAATTCAAAACACACCTTCTGGACAAAGACTAGTATCTTTGGTAAGTACCGAACAAATTGCTACGTTCAAACTAAATTCCTACGGATCTGGTGGAACATCAGTTCAACTTTGTAGTTCTGCTGTTGACTGTAACTCTGGTGCAATGGCTATGTTTACCGATGCTTACAAGAATACAGGATATCTTGAATTTGCTTTCGGATGGTACCATGGTGCTAACAACCCAAATGCTCCTACATCGATTTCAAGTGGTGGTGCATACTTTGACGATTTCTATCTAGTTGTCGAGTTGGAAGATTCAACTCCTGATGCAGCACCTCCAACGGTTCAATATGATGGACATTACACTGGAGTAACCTCATATGTTGATGGAGAAAGAACCCTGTTCTTGTCTCTGATGGACACAGGTAACCCAGTCGATACTACAACAGCCAATGGCCCTAAATTGCACTACAGTACAGATGGAGGCAGTTCATACACTGTCGTTTCCGCTGAGTCAACTGGTGCTACTTGTAACTCTAAGAATCAAGTCTGTGGTTTCCAAGCAACAACCGGTGATATAGCACCAGGTACAACAGTAGATTACTACTGGTCTTACAGTGATGCTGCTGCATACGACAACACCAAGATTCCACCACAAACACCTAACCCGGGCAGATTCCCTGCCTCAGGTGCTGCTGATTTGACATTTACCGTTGCCGATGTTTTCTCGGCACCAACTGATGGTACAGACATGAAGATTGTAACATACATGGATCACATGAGAAGCGCAGAACCACACACCTCGGTTTCAAGCAACACATACGCTTCTGACCTTGACCGACAAATGACATACTATACCAGCAGTGGTGAATTCCACTTCGAGTTCGACCTAAGTCGATGTGGTGCGAATTTCGCCTATCAAACCAGAGTTCCTGGTTCTGACGGACAAGGTAACTGTTTCTTCGACATTGATTCCTACAGTTCATTCGGCGAGCAAGCCGGACACTGGGATATCAACTGGGAAGGAGTTGCTACTGACTGTTCACCTGATATGACAACATGTTCTGGCGCTCCTACTAACAACTTAGAACTAGATTCATACTTCGGCGGTCCTCTTGGAATCACTGGTTTAGATGGTGCAGGTAACCTTCTATTCGTTTACGATTCAGTAAACAATGCATGGATGATTTCTGGAACTGGAACTGGAATTAGTGAAAGACTTGATTCAAGTATCCCTGACGTTGAAACTATGTCCACATATACCTCTAACATATTCACTCCTAGTGGACCTTCACCAGTTAGAAGTTTGATTACTAACTCAGTTAGCGGTGCTGGTGGTTTCGTACTAGCAATTACCATAGCTCCTGGCGACATTGGAAGAATCGGATATTATGACGGTGGATGTTGTAACTCAGAGCAAGGTGTAACTGTAGAGGACACTTCAAACGGTGCCATTTACAACCTTGGAAGAACTGAATATCCATCATCATGGTCAACATATACTCCAGTACCTGCTCAGTATGTTTCATCAGCATGTACGTCATATTCCTGTTCGTACGCATCAATCCCAACCCAAAGCGGTGGATATTACTGGTCTGACAGTCTGCCATCCAGTGTCAACAACAATCTACCTAATAACGGTGTATTGAATGCTGGAACTTACAACATCTACTTCTGGGACACCTATGGTGATGGTACCGATGGCAACAGATTGTACCTTGAGACAATCGCTGCATCAACAGGATTCACTGCCGGCGCAACCGGTCCATTCGAAACCAACACATACAACGGTAGAAACACTGGAACAGCATCTCGACACGCACAATCCTATGTCATCGATTTGACTACTGTTAACGCTGACCAAACCATCGGCACAAATGCTGGATTTGGTGGTGCAGCGTTCGGCTCTGGTGCAGGTCAATTCAACATGATTTGTGTAACTACTGCAGGACACTTTATGTTCATGGATGCAGTAGATCCAAGATGTAATCCTGACGCAACCTTGACTAGCGCTGGTGGACAGTGGCAAGGATTCGCTCTAGGTGCTGGAAAGACAAACTTCCAATACAATGGAAACGGCATGCTATGGCAGATTCGTGATGTTGCACCTGACCCTGATCTTGACGCGCCTGAAATGTTGGGCGCCGAAATGGGTGATTCACACGCTCTTGACAGAACCATTACTGTAACCTTGTCAGACGACAGAGTTTACGATTCTGGAATTGATGTAAGTCCAGTTCCTGGTGTTGGTCCAACTGCATATGTAACGATTACCTCAGCAGATGGAACCGTTACTTCAAGCACAGTTGCTCTACAACCGGATGGTGACAGGAACACTTGTGCTACAGTCTCTTGTGACTGGACCGCAGATATCAACAACCTAGTACGAGGAGACACAGTCTCTTACTACATCACTGCACAGGATACATGGCAGGGTACTTCCGGAGTTAACTCGGTACGAGAGCCAGCTACTGGAACATACTCATTCACCGTTGGCAATCCGACAAACACACTAATTGTTGAGTGGCATGAATATGCCTACGGTACTGGAACCACTCAACCACCATGTTCCATGCAAGTTGTAATGTACGATGTTACAAACGAGTTCGAATATCATTATGATGACGACTGTTATGTTGATGATATCGTTGGTCTGGTTGGAGCCAGAGAAACACAGAACAATGTTATACAAGTACGCAATGATCTAACAGACAGAACTTCAACATGGAGCTCCGTCGGTACCGATCCAGGTAACCCACATGACAAGAACGTTAGATTTACTCTGACTGACAGTGGAGATTACGCTTTCGAGTACTTTGACAGAGGAATGACCTTCCTACCACTTGTTTCATCAACCCAAACCATACCAGTACGCTCAACAACATTCACCAATGACAACTACTGTGATTCCAATTACGATTTCAGCAGATATGGTGTTTATTGTGCAGGTAACTTCGATATCCCAGATGATTTCAACTTTGACTTCTATGGACAAAACTTCGATGGTGCTGATTCAAACAACAGAATCCACGTCATCGGTAGCGGTATGATGTACTTCATCGATGATGGAGACACCAACACCTACAGACACGAAGGTAGCTGGGCATCCAATGGTGAGATGTATGACTTGGACACAACATCGACACTATTCCCAGACATGATGATGTCACCATGGTGGTCCAGAGAAACTATGGATTACTGTTACTCATCCGGTGGAAGAACTTGTGAAGGTGTATGGTACAGAACTCTACCATTTGACGGACAAGGTAAGACTGTTTCCGCAGATATTACTACCGATACAACATGGTATGCAATCGACAGCCCAATCAAGGTTAACCCAACAGACCCAAGCGGATACCTATCAATAACTGCTGATCTAACAATCGAGCCAGGAGTTGAGGTCATCGTCGGCGAGAACATGGGAATATCATTTGATGGTGGTCTACAAGCAGACGGTTCTTGTGCAGAATTCACTGCCATCGGCAGCGGAACTGACAGAATCACCTTCGACGCTGACAGAAGTACCAACTCTGGTGCACTATGGCATGGACTAGCATTTACTGACGACTGTGGTACAGGTGGCGCAGAAGAGCGACACAGTTTCGACATGGTTGATTTCAGTAACACAAACCACGCAGCAATTACTGCTGGAAGCAGACCGGCTGATCCAAATGGCCCATCCTGTGGAACTTCGAACCAAGATTGTAATGTTGGTGAATTCTTCATGAACGATGTAACATTCACTAATGTAGAATCCGCATTCTCTCACGGTAGCGGACAAGGAACCGAGGTAACAATGTCTAACTTCGCAGTTAACAGCGCAAGAGGCTCTTGTTTCTACTTTGCTGAAAACACAATTGCAACACTAACTGGTACTGCTGGAAACCCATCAACAATGACCGGTTGTAACACAAACAACAATGCAGATGGCGGTGCAATCCGCACTGTACAAGGAAGCACTG
Source organism: Methanobacteriota archaeon (assembly GCA_011526375.1). Classification (GTDB taxonomy): domain Archaea; phylum Thermoplasmatota; class Poseidoniia; order Poseidoniales; family Poseidoniaceae; genus MGIIa-L1. The sequence continues at coordinate 17,638 of WTIT01000125.1, read as the reverse complement.
GAGGTTCTCTAACCATGCAATATGTTGACATCGTTGACTCCGAAGTATCTCTAATTAGAACAGACCTTCAGATGATCACAATCAGTGATGTCACCGCAACTATGACCAACGGAGACAACAACTACAGATGGACTGATAATGGGAACTCTGGAACATTGTACGACACCACTGGTGTCAGCCTAGGTCTAAGCCATGGAGCAGGCTCTGAAGTAGTCATTACCAACTTTGACGCTCAGAACTATGCTCAAGGATGGATTTGTGCTGCAGGTAAGATTTCCTTGACCAACGTAAATCTAGGAACTGGTTTCCACAACAACCACAGATTCGACATTGACCCATATTGTGGTGCAGTAACCAGCACGGTAGGTACCGTTGGTACTAACTCAGTGTTTGACGACGTAACTGTTGCAGACATGACCATGTACAGAACCTTCCCAGGTACTGCAAATGATCTCTCTGTTACCAACGAGTTCAAGATTGCTGAGTTCAGTGCAAGTGGTTCACCTTCTGAAGCTATTGAGTTTACTAACGTTGATGTTGGCTCAAAATTCGTAGTCGACGGTTGTGACGCAAATGTACACTTGATGACTTCAACCATTGGACAACTAGATTCACTATGTTTCAGTGCTACTGGCTCAAGCGTGGTTGAAATGGTTGACTCCAGCATCGCACACAGTACTACTAACTCTGCGATTTACCTAATGCAATCAACTGGAACTTTCGTTGATGTTACCGTAACAAGCAGTGTAGTATCTTCATCAGGACCTTACATCGTATTTGCAGATTTCTCAAGTGATGTTTTCCTGATAGATGTTGACTACGTAGACTCAACCTCAACCACATATGCATGTGCTGACAACAGCGGAAAGACAGCAGAATGTCACACCGCAATCAACGGAGCTGGATTTGGCGCAAGTATTCCTGAAATCTACTACGGTGGTTTTGCTAACGCACTTGCCTACAGACTTGGACAAGATTCCTCAACAACACCTCCTACACCAACACAGATACCTGAAACAGGTGTAACAATCACCGCATCTACACTGGATTCAACCGGTGCTGAAATCCTACCTGGTAAAGTAATTTACAAGGATTACACTGGTGCTGATGGACGTGCTAGCCGTGTTGCTGTAATTACTGGTGACCACGATGGAAATACCTACGACTCTCACATTGTAAGAGCATCCGGAGCGGCTGGTGCAGGTCAAGCTAACCCAACCCTAGCAGATGGAACACCTGCAACAGCTGTCGAATTCATTGACGGAGTATTACAAACCACTGTGCCACTAGCAGATTTCACAACATACAACATGGGATCTTACGCTGACATGAGACTACAATCTCCACCAGTAACACTAGACGATCCTCTGATGGATTGTGCATGGATGACAGGTAACCAAACCTTCGTTACAGCAAACACACCAAATACCGACGAGTATGTTTTCAAGCAAGCTGAACTTGTCTTGGCTGGTGACATGGTAATTGACGGTTGTACCGTTGAGTTGAAAGGAACAAAATTGATTTTCAGAGAAGATTCGGTTAACAACCCAACTCTAACAATTATCAATGGCGGTTCCCTTGTTATGACTATTGACGCAGACACAGGCGACCTACCAAAGATCTACGGAGAAGGTAACCTAGATGCTGTTGACATTGTCGTTGACAGTGATGGTACACTCGATATGCAAGGTGGTACAATGAAGAACTTCTTGCTGAGTGGTTCAAAGGCTGGACAACTCGTTGTTCAAAACGGTGGTGAAATCAAATTATCTGACGGAGCTTACCTAACATCCTCTGACCTTTCCGCCTCTGGTTCAAATGATTACCCATTGATTCACGCTGATGGCGGTATAATTACTGTCAATTCAGCTGCAACTCTTGCTGGTTCAGGAAACTTAGGAAACGGTGTTGAACTTGTCAACGCCGGAGAACTAAACGGTAACGGTCTGACAATTAGCAACATGCTGACTGGTGTTGACTCTTTTGGTGGTTCAATCGACCTTGACGCATTCACCTCCAGCGGTAACCTAAACGGTATAATCGCTGAAGATGGACCAAAGCTACCTCAGGTTTTCTCCAGTGCTACTCTGCAAGGAATAACACAAAACTACCCAACTTTCAACTTTGGCAGTGGTTATGGCGAGATTCCTGGAATGGACAACTGTTACTTCCAACACATGTACGCTTGTTTCGAATGGGAAGAATACACTGTTGATCTGTCCAGCTGGATTGGTCAAGACGACTACGTTCAACCAAGTATGATGCTTAACTACGGTGGAACATGGACCTCATGGTGGGTCGGTTGGTCATCTGGAAGATTCCCATACATTGCAATGGACAACTTGAAAGTGACAATTACTGACGATCAAGGTAATGTTTACGATGTTGACTCTGCTGACGATATTGGCTACTATCCATATGGTAGCAACGACCCAGCAGTTGTTGACGAAGGTGCTACATACCTTGGAGGTCTAGGTGGAGTACCTAACTGGGATTGTAACTACATTGGTTTGACCGTAAATCCTTGGAGATTTGGTTCAAACATGTACTACAACTACTACGCTTCTCCAAACAGCTTGGGTGGCCTTTACGGTGCTACATCTAACGGTTATCCAAGTGAATTTGGATTTAGACTTGGTCCTGGTGATACTCCAGAGCCAATCGGAGTATCTGTACGACCATACTTCTCTTGGGGACATCAAGAACCACTTATCGGTACATATGGACCGGGTACTGGTCTAATTACCAACCTAGGAACATACCACGACACCACTGTTGGTCCTACATCGACAAGCAGCTACGAAACCTGTATGGCAAGAGGTGCATCATACCTAACACCTGGAATGAACATGCTACTTGAGTGGCCAACACTCGACTTGACTGATCCAAGCATTGAGAAGGTAGAGTTGAAGTTCGATATGCAACACAGATACCATGGTGCTTACGCTAACTGGTATGGTAACAACTTCCAAGACAATGTAGAGGTTCTAGCAAGATCTGGTGATGACCCATCCCAATTTGGTGAGTATTCTGAAGAGATTGCTGGCAAGGGAGTATCTATTGCTAACTCCGCAGTAACTGGTGCTACAGTAGGTTTCGATATCAAGGGCGACACAATCACTAAGTTAACCAATGTTGATATCGACGACCCTGCTGCATTCGCAGTAAGAGTTTCTGGAAACAATCTAGTCTACATTAATGGCCTAGATGTTGATGATTCAGGACTTGGTACCAACAGTAACTATGGTTTCTACACAGAATCAACAAGTACTGGTTTCCAAGATATCATCAATTCAGACTTCAACGGATTGGGCACTGGTGTCTACCTAACAAACGATGTTGACACCGCTATTGGCAACACTGTGATATCCAACAGCGCTGTTGGATTAAGAGTTGGAGCCCAAAGCGCTGGTAACCACGACTTTGATATGATGACAATTACTTCAAACGACATTGGTATGAAGGCAGATGGAACAGGATCAATTACCATGTATGATGGTGTAATCTCTAATTCCAACACTGCTGATATCGAAATCACTGACAGTAACAGCATTAAATTCATCGATGGTTCAGTTGATGAGAATATGCTTGTCTTTGACGCGGCCTCCACAGGTAAGTTTGACAGAGACAGGTCATACACTGCTGTAATTACCGATGACCTTGGTAACCCACTAGATGCAACCAACGTTGTTATCTCCAGCAGAGATGCAGCAACTTCCTCTTCAGGAATTACTGATTCATCTGGTGTGACCAGCGGACTAACTTTCTCTGTTTATGACTTTGATGCAACAGGCAAGACCGACTTCACAGGACTCTTCAACACATACACTCTTTCAACAGTTGGTATGGTTTCATACTCCTGGACAGATGGTACAACCAACGATGGAGACTTCAGATACATACAAACTACACCTACTCTAACTGACGCTCCAAGCGACATGGTTTCAACAAATTATGAAGCATTTAGTTTGGTCGATCAAATCGATGTTAGAATCTGTGGTACAGATTCCGATTACGTAATGGTTGCTCCTTGTGCAGGTACTGGATTCTCGAGTTCCTCATTCAGAACTTACTCCAATGGTATGGTCGAATATGGTGACACAGAAGGATTCCAAGATGGAACTTCAACACTTGACTTAACAGGCAAGGCTATCATGATTGATACCGGAAGTCTAGAACTGAAGGACGGAGTAGAATATATCTTCGACAACGCAATAATATTTGACACGGGATACACGACAGAATACGGCGCAGGTATCACAGAATGGCGCACAGATGTGCCTTATGGAGTCACTATTACAATGAATGGTGGAGAAATAAACGGTCTGTACCCAGAAACCGAGAACGGTGATGTTGTTGGTCTGATAATCGGTGGTCTACAAGGCGGTGACAACGAAGGCGCATTAAACCTAGACTTTGATGGTGTTAACCTAAACAACATTGCTGGGTTTGCTACCGGTACTGGTGACAGAACTTGGTCGTCATTCAGTGGCTCATACAACACCTACCTGCCAAGCACTGTCAGTATCGAAAACAGCTTCATCAACCACTACAGAGGTTACTTCTTCTATCCTACACTCTACTCTGACTTGGATTACTGTGTAAGACTAAGTGGTGTAACATCAGCATCCATCTCTGGAAATACTTTCAGTGACTGTACTGTTGGTGTATCGTTCCACGACTCAACATGGCATACCGCTGGTACATCAAGCGTCGCTCACGAACAAATCGGTGCAGACAATGTGGTTATTGATGGCAACACCTTCTTGGGTGCATCAGGATACAACATTCTAGCATGGGGCGATGCTGATGCCGACTTGACAGAGATTACTAACAACGTTATGACATGTAACACCTGTATGCACGTAAGATACTTGGACGACACATCGGTTAAGCCAATGATCTCAGGTAACACATTCAACGGTGGTAACTGGGGTATTTACACACAATCAACAGAACTTGTTCAAATCGAAAACAACGTGTTCAACAACCAAGCAAACATGGCTATTAGAGCACAAGACGGTGACTTTGATATTACTGGAAACACAATCAACAATGCTGGACAATATGCTATCTACGCAGACTCATTGGAGAAGCCGTTTGAAGTAATTGAAACAGTAGTTGCTGGTGTAAACTCACCACAGCCTGACGACGGTGTTTCTTACATTACTTGGACATCATCATGTGGTGGCTATGGTAACGGATTGGGAACTGGCGGTTCAGTCGCCTGTACCTCTCCTGACGTAACATACACCCTTGCATCTGGCGAAGAGATGATCATCCGTCTCCACGAAGGTGGTAGCTATATCAGTGAACTGACTGTTAACTACAAAGATCCAAGTGGTGCACTAGGTTCATGGGACCCTGCAAGAGAAGGTGACACCTCAGACACCGATGGTAGCCCAAGCCCACTAATTTTCACTGCACCTGGTGTTTACTTCTTCAACCTAGAAGACTCCTGGGGAGACGGTGCAAACGGCGGTGGATTTGAGGTTATTGCAGGTCCTGCTGGCGCATGGTCTGCATCAGGTAATACCAACACCAATCCTAAGCAATTCTGGGACCCTGGTGTTGCAGGATTGCTCAGTGTAGAACCTGGTTACAGAGGCCCATATGTTGGATATGCATACAGCCCATGGTCCGTGCCAGTTGGTTACTCAAACACTTTGGACGGTGTACTGCTACAAAACAGTGGTTCAGACCCAATCTCTTACGAATTCGTTGGTGTTGACCAGTGGGGTGACGGTTGGAATGGTAACTGGATGAGAATGCAAGTTGCTCCAATGGGATCATGGACAACCTCAACCACAGGATATCCTCCTATATCTGGTAACACCGGTGGACCTCAAGGTACTACAGTCGGTGGAATTGGTGGCGCATCAAGCTCCGCCTATCCATGGACTGCAATGGGCTACTCTGAAGGAAGATACTCCGAGCCAATTCAAATTACCATAGACCCTGGTTACGAGATGAGATTCTCTCTACACAGAGGCGGTTCTTACCTTGGTGAAGTAGCTCTACAAATCCAAGAGGTACAACCACCAGACAACACATGGGATGGTCCAACAATCGCTAACAACGATATCAACTTTGATACCACAAACAATGATCCGAATGTTGTAGGTCTATACCTAACAAACTGTGATGTTGCTGACTATGCTATCACAACCGATAGTAACACCATCGACATCGGTCAAAACGCAGTTTGGAACGACGGATGTATCTGGAACGACGTTGATTCAGTGATTACAGGATCTGGTGAATCAGGCTCTGTTGGATATGATGACGACAACACCTTTGGCTTCGACATCACACTAGATGGAACAACCATCTCTGGCTTCGAAACCGCCATCCACAAGACAGGCGGTGGAATGCTTACAATTACTGGTGATGCTATGATAACTGCAGGTGACAACGGAATTGGTGTTCACACTGAAGACATCGCAGTATCTTCAATAGGCGCTACTGTTGATGGTGGTACCAATGGAATTGGAATGAAGGTAGAGAACAGCCCACTTGCTTGGCTATATCCTATGGATGTAACAGGTAATGTTGGTTTGGATATATCTAACTCCGAAATCCTTTGGGAATCTGGTGCAGTTGATGCTGATACAATTCTAATTGCTGATACAGTATCGGGAACCGTACAGTCACTTACCGACCCAGCAAGCTCTGGTGGTACTGGACTTGCTTCTGCTGCTTCCACAACAATGGTCGACGCAAGAGGCAACTCAAGACTAACTATCGTTGACTGGCCACTAGATGAAACCAAGGTATTGGTAGATTCAACTTCAATCATTGAAGAATCCAACTGGTTGAGCATTGATGCTAACCACTTGGGTGCTGAACCTACTTCTGATGTTGGTCTATCCATCATCTCCGACCTAGATTACACCGCTTACAGTTCTCCTGTATTCGAAGGATCAATGGCTGTTGATGGCGATTCAAGCGATTGGATCGGCGGCAACGCCCTGAACCCATCTGGCTATGCAATGCCTGGAAACGTTGGTGGACCAATGTACCTAACCACAGATGGTGGCAACCTGTTCCTAGGATTCGACAGTGTTTCAACAGCAACAAGTGATGTCTATGTTTACATTGACAGCAACGACATGGCAGGAACCACATCCGGTTTCAATGGTGTACACACACTACCATACGCTGCTGACTTTGTGGTAATCGCTAACTCTAACGGAGCCAGTGTCTATTACTTCAACGACCCTGCTTGGGTACTCAACCCGACTGCAAGTGCAATTACAGCTGAAGGTGCTTACCTAGAGGTTTCAGTACCAATCAGCGCACTAGGCGGTTCTTCCGTTGACAGCATGAACATCGTTGCAACTGTACAAGACATAGGAACTGACACAGTATCTGCAGTAAGCCCAGCACAAACAGTGACTGGAACTGGTGCAGAAACCTTGACTGAAGCGTACAACCTAGAGTTGAACAGACTTGATTTGACAGATGGAACAATTACCAACGAGGTTCTGCTACACAGAGCTTTCGAATTCAGCAACGTTCCTACTGCTCCACACACATACACTGTAATGGTCAAGACTGCTGCTGAAACAAGACACACCTGTGACTACGATTGGGCAACCGCTACCGGAGTCACAATGTCAACAAGCCAATCTCTGTCCTTTGACATACTACGAGCATGTCCTGAAATTACCACCGCTCTAGACAGCTTTAGAGTTGTAGAAGATTCAGGACCAGTAACTCTTGATTTGGCATCCTTTGTTGATGATGAGCAAGATGTTGAGGCAAACATGCTTTGGGAAGTAACTGGAGACAACATGGACGCATTCGCAGACATACTATCTGACTTCAGTGACATGTCTGGCGCTACAGGAACCTTTGATATCACACCAATTACCGACCAATTCGGAACCTTTGAGATGACCTTTGAGGTAGTTGACAGCCACGGACAAACTGCAAGCAAGACAATTGTTTACGAAGTACTAAACATCAACGATGCTCCAGTTATCTGTGACGCTAGAACAACTGTAGATCCTGACTGTGACAACGGAGATGTACACCTGTATGCTGACGCTGCTGGTGAAAGATACAACTCTAGAGACGAAGGATTTACCAGTTACAGCAAGCCACTAGGTAAGGTTGCTAACGACACTGTTAACTCTTTCATTAGAGACATGGCTAACGAGCAAGACCCAGTAGACCAAGTCTACACATGGGGTGCTGAAGCAGACTGTGATCAAATCTCAGTAAGTCTACAGCAAAACGCAAACTTGGTTGACGAGATTGTGATTGTTGAGAACCAAAACTGGGAAGAGGGTGGTATTTGTGCAATTACTCTAACACTATCTGATGATGGTGCTGAGAACACAGATGCAGATCCAGTAACAGTATTCTTCGAAGTTGCTCCAGTCAATGACGCACCAGTCATTGCTGTAGAAGGCCTAGTTGAGTCAACCGACGGAAGCAACTCCTTCCAAGGAGTACCAGACGGTAGCTACAGATTGAACCTTGTTGAGGATACCACTGATGCTGACGCACTAACATACGATCTATCAGGCATCAAGTCTGACATCGACCACGTTGATGCAGATCTAGCATGGACTCTGACAGATACTAACACCTGTAACTCTGCTAACTACTATACCACACAAATTAACGGTGACACCCTAGAGTTCACTCTAATACCAGATGCTACAACCAATGCTGAGCCATGGGAAGTTGATATGTTGAACAACAACGGTGTCCATCAAACAAGAACTGCTAACGGACGTTGTGAGATGACACTAACTCTATCTGACAGTGCAAACCCACCAAGCTACATGCCTAACTACACCGCACTAACACCTAACAACTATGTCCAAGAATCTGTATCAGTAACACTATCTGTTGAGGTAGACAATGTTGCTGAGAATGTACCAGACTACTTCCTCGACGAGACTGAAGGATTCTCCTTCAATGGTGTCAACAATATCATGCCAGGTACCTATGTTCCTGTCGACTTCAGCATCAATGCTGGTGGCGATGAAGGTCCATACACCTACGACCACTTGTTGGTAGTCTCACTACACTCTGACGGACACACTGAAATCGAGTTGCCAAGATTCTACAACCCACCAGCATATGGTGAGTCTCTAGATATCGATGATTGGGAAGTATACATCACTGACCAAACAACCGAGGTATGGGTAGAAGTTGACGTAGTTACTTGTGAACCAGGAGCAGTTTGTACACCTTCAACCAACACCATCCAAACAGACAACCCTGAGTCACACAACCGTGTTACCAGCAGCCAAGTATTCGGCAAGTGGTCTGAACCAGGTAGAATTGGTGAAGATGCTAACGGTCAACAATCTAACAGAAGACCTGCATTCGAAGACAAGAACTGGTGTAACAACATGATGTCAACCAACTCTCCAACCATTGGATCAGTTGCTTGGAGTGAAGCTACAACTTGTGGCCACACAGAACAAGGTTACATCGGAATCCAGGCTTCACAAGACTGGCAGATGGCTGGAACACCTCTACCTGTTACAGTAGTTACCATTGGTGCTCTATCGGTCGCATCTTTCGCACCGAGCATCATTGCAGTTGCTCTAACTGGATTATTCGTTAGCGCTCTTGTCCTTGCTGGACGCAGAGATGACGATGAAGAGGAGTTTGTTGAGGAAACAATTTCAGACGACGAATCAGCTGTGAGCCCTGTAATTGCTACTATCTTGATGGTTGCGATCACAGTAGTTCTATCTGGTGTAGTCTATGTTTGGGCTGCTCAACTAGCAGACACTGATACTAAGGGTGTACCAAGAGTTACCTTTGATGCAACTAACGTTGATACTGGTGATACCGCGACTGACCACTGGAAGATTACCATCGGTCAAGCACAAACCGTACTTGCTACACAAGCTGTCGAAGTTCAAGTTACCTATGCTAACGCAGCAGGTGAAATTGTAACAGAGACAACTAACTTAGCCTCTACGGACCATGTTTACGGTTTCTCACCGTTTAACAGTGACCAATTGGTAACCTTTGGCGATGTAGTTACACTAAACGATGATGAGGTAATCTCTTCATTCAGTACAGGTGATGACATTTATGTTAAGACCCACACTGCTGATGGAACACCTCTAGTTGATGCAACTATCAGAATTGTGTACAACCCACCAGGTGAAGCACAAGGATCTGTACTGAAGACCTACACAGGTCTAAGTTGGAACCAACCAGTCTGAAGTGACTAAGGTAGTAAAGACAAGACGACAGTGAGAGGGTTTCGGCCCTCTCACTGCGTACTTGATCCCTTGTTACCCAGTGAAAACTACGGTGGTATGTGACGAGTGTTTTAGTACTCTAACTCGGAGTGGTTTACATGAGTGATGTACCAAAGGTAGTGGTGTTTGACTGTGATGGAGTCTTAGTTGACTCAGTAAGTTCATGGAAGACGTTACATGACCACTTTGGTACCGATAATTCCCACAACCTCACGAGATTCATTAACGGTGAATTAACTGATGTTGAGTTTATGCGGTCTGATATACAGATGTGGAAGGAAATACAGGATCCGATATATCGCGACGAACTTTTCCGCTCATATTCTGGAGTTAAGATAATGCCCGGAGCAAAGGAATTAGTTGCTGAGTTAAAACAAGCAGGAGTCTTCGTTGCGATAGTTAGCGCCGGAGTTGATTTATTTGTATCATCAATAGCAGCTATGCTAAAAGTGGACGATTGGATTGCTAACGGCTTTGTGTTCAATGATGACGATACCCTATCAGATGAGGGAATATGTAGATTACATGCGACTAAGAAAGATACCATTATTCAAAAAATCCTTGACATGCAAGGCTTTGATGCCAAAGACTGTGTCTCAGTTGGTGATTCTGAAATGGACTTATCAATGCAGGTTGAAGGCAGCCGCTTTATCGGATTTAACCCGTCCAGAGAATCCTCCTTATCAGCGTTTCAAAACGCTGGGGTGCCCATAGTTTTCGAAAAGAATCTACTAAATCTAAAACCACACTTAGGATTGGAATAATCACACGAATGGAATTGCTGTTGTTGCATGACTTTGCAAGTTAACAATAGTTAGCATACATGGTTTTGGCTGGAATCCTAGCATGCGTTGGTATGATGTCTGGTCTTGCCAAGTACTTGAACAAACTAGAGTTGTGCCTTTGAAATCAACGCATGCATGACCATGAACGTGACCAGTAACGAAAATGTCTGGTACCTCATTGATCACTAGACCATCCTCAGGTTCTGGAGATAATGGGGTTTTACCCCCCCATTGAGGGGCAAGATGTCGTCTTCTGAGCATTTGGCGCATTGCTTCAACTGGGTCAGCATACGTTACCGTCTTTAGACCTGCCACGAAATCGTCAATCGATTTACCGTGATATGATAGTAATCTAACTCCATGCAAGGAAAAATCACAAGGGTTGCCAACAAATGTTGTAGTATTGTAGTCTTGTTGGATATCCTTCTCGAAAGTCGGTTGTGGCTCTGCCGGTCTTACAGCATCATGGTTGCCGGGCAGCATTAGACATTCTACCCAATCTGGTAGTAACTCGAGCAGCCTAGCAAACTCAGAATATTGACCGAAAAGATCTGGGATAGCTAATTCTTTGTCTTGACCAGGATAAATCCCAACACCATCGACACAATCTCCTGACAAGATGAGATATTTGATGGTCTTAGCAAGTGGGTCGGTATGGAACCATCGTACCATCTTGTGCCACTGCGCTTCAAGGAAGGTTTTCGAGCCAACGTGGATGTCAGAGAGGAATGCTACACTGACGCCAAATGGTGAGGATGCTTTTTGGTGTCTTTCTTTCATTGGAAAATGTAGATCATCGACATAGAAGATGTCGCCATTTTGACTAAAGGTTCCAGACACTCCAAGAACATCATCGGGCATCAAACCAGCCTCGATAATCTGTTCTTGGAATCGGTCTCTATCATCACCTTGACGTTTGGTTAACAAGCAATTCATTTCTCCTGTTTCATCCTCTAAGCTCCACATTAGGTGGCCATTCTTGGTATACCTTGGTTCGTTGACCAAACCGATTGCTACCGCTTTATTCTCGTAGCCCTGGTATCTGTGTACTTCTCTAAGCAAACGTGCTACTTCAGTCGGCCGGCGGGGCAGTTTTGAATTCTTAACAATCATATCACGGATTTTATTGAGCCGGTCGGAAAAACAAGCCGTGATGTCGTTCATTTTTCCTTCAGTAGTACTCTTGCCTGTAATGTCATAATGAACTGTGATATCGGTTGGAGCATCCACTGCATGACAACTGTAGTCATTCTCGTCCCAATCAGGCAGATTGTTGCGAAATTCTAGGTCCAAAGGCTCAGGTGCGGCAATGGGCGCAATGACTCTGCCAAGGTCGCTTGGTGCATCAGTGGTGGATACTTTAGGAGTTGAAGTGAGATTTGTTTCTTGACCACTGCTTGGATATAATTCGGTTAATTTACTGAATATTTCTTGGGTCAGTAAGCCTTTGTGAAAATCTATTTTTCCACCCATATCGAGTAATTTAGCAGGGTCAGGGTGCATTCGCAAACTATCGACAATTTGACCTGATGCGATAATTCTTCGTTGGCGCAACAGATTGACAATATCGTCAGATGTTGCTGCCATAGATTTTGGTAAAGTCGCCACTCCAAAAGGAAATCGGTTGGTTAGTTTCTCAATTCCACTCGACTTCTTCGCCAATCGATTCGTCCTCTTCCTCGGATTCCTCGGCACTCCAAGATTCATCTTGCCATGGCGCTGATTGTTTGGCCGCCGCTTCTCGCTTGGCTCGTTCAACTTCGAACGCCGCTCTTGCTTGTTCCTTTTCTGCTTCTATTTCAGCCAGCTTTTTCCGGTTTGCTTCAGCTTTTTCCATCGCTTCATCCCAAAGTGAAATAGCAGTTAGTAAAGCAAAATGTACGAAGCCAATTTTGTTTTCTGAGCGGTTTCCACCAATTTGAGTAGATTCTGCATTAGCCCATGAATTCGAGGCAATACCGACATAAACCGTTCCAACTTTTTTGGTTGAACTATCGTTGCCCGGTCCGGCAATACCGGTTATTGAAATAGCGATATCGGCGCCGGCCTGTTCCAGTGCACCTTTTGCCATTTCAATGGCCACTTTGGCAGATACTGCGCCATTTTTCTCAAGAGTCTCAGGTAATACATTCAATTCAGCCATTTTAGCTTCATTGGAATACGTCACCCAAGATTGATTGAACCAGTTGCTTGCTCCAGCAATATCGGTGAAGGCGCTAGCCAATAACCCACCAGTACAAGATTCGGCTACGGTAATCGTGTGACCACCTTCTTTCAAGCGCCTGACGAGTCGGGCTGCTGCTGCTTGGATATCTTCATCCATTCAATACCCCGTCCTGCCGCATAGTTTTGAGGTTAACGCATGCGTTGCATTCAATAATGAGAGTCAACACGGATGGCTGGGTCTGTGGTCTAGGGGTTTATGACGTCGCCCTTACAAGGCGAAGATCGAGGGTTCAATTCCCTCCGGACCCACCAATTTAGTAGCAGTAATTTTCAATGCTATTTTGTGCATCTAGTATCACCTTGGTGATTCCTGTCCGACGACTCAAATCCTCTTCAGATAGTTGCTCTAAACTTGAATCAGCAAGAATAAGATGGACAGCTCTTTGCCATAATCCATCAGTGATTTTAGCGCCTCTGTGATCCACACCGACGAGTATGTCCAGTAATTCACTGTGGAATATAACAGTGGCTGCAGCCTCCAGTTGTTCGTGATTGATAATTAGCCACCTTGCACCATCAAGTATCGATAAATCACGAACTTCTTGGTACTCGGAAAAATGAACAATCTTCACAGTCTCACCTAAATTTTGAACCGTAATAAGGCAATTGCTCCACCCATGCCAATTAATTGTTGACCAGAGTCATGGTCAGTAGAACATTGAACCATCTCGCCACCGAATTCAGTCAGTTTTTGACACCAATCTTGCCAACTTTGGCCGTTTATCGAATCTTCTTCATCACGAATAAGGTCTGCCGAAATTAGCAGCGTTTCAATGGCTCCTTCGTTCAGCGCTTTATCCAATTCATCCTTGCCGTAGGCAATAGCCCCATTGGTAGATATTCGTTTCCATGCTTCCTCTAGGAGGCCAATTTCTTTTGATATTGCATAATCCTCAAGCAGGCTGCCGGCTAATCCTTCTCGTAGCACTTCATTTGCTCCAGCACGGCCAGACATTGATGTGGCGATTGACGACATGAATCTGGTTTGACCCTGCTTTTTCATCTCTGACAACATTACTTCTCGGGCATGGCCGGGTCCACACAATATCAATGGCGTTTCATCACTCAGAGAGGCGGTTAATTCAGTGATTACCTTCTCCCGGAAACCTTTAGCGACACCACTTGATTCTTTGATATCGACACGCTTTCCACCACCTCTCATGGTCCATGTGGTTGATTCTCTCAGTCCTCTGGGTGTTATATGGAATAGGATAATCTCATCATTTTCAACGACAGCCAAGGCAATTTTGACCTGTTTGGCTGCATCAACTGCTTGCTGAAGTAATTGGTTATCTGTTGTAAGAAATGCGGTTTGACAGGATAGTTCGATTTCATCACCAGGTGTGACGTTGTGGGTATGATAACTACCAGTGTCAAATTTGGCCTCCTCAATAATTCCATGTACTCTGAGCACGTCGCTAAATGACTGATATTCAGTATTTTCAATTCTTAACTTTATCCACATTTTCTTTCGTTCTGCAGACTTTGCTCTGCCGCCCTCTTCACCGGCGGTGGTTTGGTCTCGTCGCTCACCTAGCATGCCCAGTGACATACCGGCTCTAGCCAGTCTTGCCAGTGACCACAGGTCATCATCCGTGTTAATGCGCAGTCGCCAAAGCATTGATTCGCGCTGCAAAATTTGCATTAACTCACCCAAAGATGCCGATTTGGTTGCCGTCATCATCCATATCCATGTCGATAGCAGCAGGTCGCTTTGGTAAACCAGGCATCGTCATCATATTACCCAAGATAGCAACGATAAATCCGGCTCCAGAGTTCAATCTGAATTCTCTAATCGGGAGTGTGAAATCGCTTGGTGCGCCTAATTTTCCAGCATCATGAGAAAATGAGTACTGGGTTTTAGCCATACAGATTGGCAAATTTCCGTAACCCCATGAGATTATTTTGTCGAGTTGTTTTTTTGCTGCAGTTTCCACAACGACTTCTTTCGCTTTGTACATACGTGTAGCAATTGCTTCGACTTTTTCTATTACAGGTGCATCGTTTAGGAAGAGTGGTGTAAATGGCCGTCCTGCAGCAACATGATCTTGTACAGCCTTGACCACTGCTTTGGCCAAATCTTCTCCACCTTCTCCGCCTTTTGCGTGAACCTCAGTGATTGTTACTGCTTTAGCACCACTAGCATGAGCGGCATCGCTTAGTGCTTTTATTTCACCATCGGTATCAGATGCGAATTTGTTAATTGACACGATAACAGGGACACCAAAACCAGCCATGTTGCGTATGTGTCGGTCTAGATTTGTCGCTGCTCCAGTTGCAACTGCCTCGATGTTTTCGGTTTCCAACTCCTCTTTACTTGGTCTGTAACCACCACGGCTACCAAATGCTCCACCATGTAATTTCATTGAGCGAATGGTAACATTCATGACTATACAATCAGGGCTCTTTCCAGATGTTGCAGCCTTGATGTGCATAAATTTCTCAGCACCCATGTCGGAGCCAAAGCCTGCCTCTGTCACTACGATGTCTGCTGCACTGAGTGCTAACTTGTCAGCGATTATACTGGAGTTGCCATGAGCGATATTAGCAAACGGACCACCGTGAATAAATGCTGGATTACCTTCGAGCGTTTGGACTAAGTTGGGCAGAAATGCATTTCTAAGCAACAATGCCATAGAGCCTTGGGCATCTATTTCACTAGCCTTTACTGGATTTCCATCGATTGATTGGCCAATTACAATATCACCTAAGCGCTTCTTTAGGTCGGCATAATCAGAAGCTAGAACTAGTATCGCCATGACCTCACTTGCTGCGGTAATATCGAATCTTTCCTGACGCAAATGTCCGTTTGCTGGCCCACCCATGCCAATTACTACATCTCTCAAGGCACGATCGTTCATGTCGACAACTCTTGGCCAACTGATGCGGGTTGAATCTAATCGACATTCATTACCATGCTTGATGTGGTTATCAATAAGTGCTGACAATAGGTTGTGGGCAGATGTTACTGCGTGTAAATCGCCCGTAAAGTGTAAGTTGATGTCTTCCATTGGTAGAACCTGAGAGTAACCTCCACCTGCTGCTCCACCTTTGATACCGAAGACCGGTCCCATTGATGGCTCTCTAATTACGCATGTAGCAGATTGGCCAATGCGACATAAGGCCTGAGTAAGTCCGATTGTTGTTACAGTCTTACCTTCACCAAACGGTGTAGGGTTGACAGAGGTAACTAAAACTAGGCTTCCTTGAGGTTTATTCATTCTAGATTTTAGGGCATCCCAGGTGATTTTAGCAACATTACGACCCATAGGCATAATCTCTGTTGACGAGATACCTAACTTCCAGGCAATCGCTTCAATCGGTTCTAGAGTCGCTGCGTTAGCAATCTCAAGGTCTGTAGGCATAGCCGAATTGCATGTGCTTTAGTCTTTGAAGGATGCGGTCTAAACGACGTTATGATGGGTGATTAACCCACCTTTGGTCAGTGTTCGAATCACTCTTCTTTCATGCTACCTAGGTAGTCAGGAAGGTCAACTCCAGCCATCTTTGCAACATCATGCACTGGAGGAAGTGACTTGATTAGTGATGAAACGAAGTTTGCGGTACTGCCGCCTTCGCCACCGTTGCCGGAATCCCAAACAGTAATCTTGTCGATCTTCAGGTTGGAGATTGCCTCGGTCTGGCGGGCAACGATTTCTTCGATCTTTTCTACCATCAATAGCGTAGCAGCAGCCTTTGCATCGCCACCAGCACTCTTGACTAGTGATTGATAACCAGCAGCCTTTGCTTCGAGAACAGCTCTAGTACCTTCCGCTTCAGCATTGTAGCGAGCGAGAATAGCGTCAGCTTGTCCCTTAGCGATTCTGCGTTGGCGCTCAGCCTCTGCTTCTGCAGCAATTTCGATTTGTTGCTTAGATACTTCCTCACGAGCGATTTCTTCAGCACGGAGTCTTTCACCCTCAAGTTCATACTGGGCTCGTTCGATTTCCGATTGGGCCTTACGCTTAGCAACTTCAGAACGTTGTAGTGCTTCTGCCTCTCTTTCAGCAAGGTCAGCGTTGTATGCTGCAATGTCGGCACGTGATACGTTTTCACCCTCGACCGCTAATGCTTCTTGTTGTTGTACGAAAACACGCTTATCAGCTTCTGCGGCTTTTTGACCCTTCGACGCTTCAGCCTCAGCCTTAGCAACTTCAATCTCTCTGTCTCTGTCAGCAGCAGCCTTACCTACAGCACCATCACGAGCAGCCTCAGCTCTGTCAACTGTTGCGTCTGCAATAGCGACTGCAGCAGCCTTGGCACCGATAGATGCGATATAGTCAGCTTCGTCAGTAATATCTGTGATGTTAACGTTGATTAGGTAAAGACCAATCTTGTGCAATTCAGTATCTACGTTGGTTGATACTTTTTCCAAGAACGCTT
>WTIT01000165.1 GCA_011526375.1 Methanobacteriota archaeon | reverse complement strand
TCAAATATAGTGACGGTTTCCGTCAAGGTCAAGGTGAAATCCCGCACCCGCTTTTACCTATGAGTGTTTCATTTTGTCTTTGTTTGTGACCGAGCTGTGACCCAGGCACAAAAAAAGACGCCAAAAGCTAATGCTTTCAGCGACTTAAATGGCGGGAGTGACGGGACTCGAACCTGTCAGGAAAGCGTCTTAGCACGTCCCATCACAATATGTTATAGGGGTTTACGGTGCAACCCCATACTGCCTCATTCCATACAATCCCGCCCTGTTTGTGACCCGCTTGTGACCCGGTGATTCGGATTGGGTCACAGAACCTTTGTGACCCGGCGTGTCCAGATGACCCTGCCCTCTGCGCCATGATGGCCAGACATGCGGGTCATGTCCCAGCCGGGCATGTCGTCAGTTTCAAAACCGTAGCGGCAGACTACCTGAAGCGCCTGGTTTTCTTCATGATGCTTTCGGGCTGCTTCGAGAACTGTTTGCCCTGGCGTTTCGCCTTGCGCTTCGCTCTCGTAGTAGCGGCATATTCCTTGGGGCTCAGAGCTTTGATAGCTGCTTCCGGCAGATACCGCTCGCCTGTCTCGCTGCTCTTCTTGCCGCTCTTGGTGCGCCATTTCTGTTTGCCCCAATTCTTCAATGACCGTTGTGGTGCGCGCATCAGTCTCTATAGCCCCCGCCCCGCTTTTTGTACTCCTTCGCAAGCAGCTGCGCTTTCCGAGCACTCCACTTACCAGCGGCTGTGCCGTGCGTAGCTCTGCCCAGAATAGACTTATACAGCCGCTTTCTCATGCCGGCCTTGGTGTAGTTACCGGCTTTGTTCACCTGGCTTTTCTTGGCCATTACTTTTTCTTCTTCTTGGCCTTCATGATTTTAGACTGCAGAGCCTTCGGCAGTGTCTTCTGCTTTTTAGTCAGCCCTGTTTTCTTGGTAGCTTTTTTCTTACCGTACATGTGCATCTCCTAACATTTCCACCTACGCCTCGCGGCCTTTCCTCTTGGGCCAGTCCAGCTCTTGGATCTGGCACAGAAGCTCTTACGCCTTTTGGCAGCCTTGCTGCCTGGCTTTACCTTGCCGGTCACTGGCGCCTTTAGTTTGCTGCCTGTAGCCCGGTTGTATTTCGCACGGCCTTTTGCTGTGAGACCGCCGCCCTGTTTGACCGAGCGCTTTTCACCGCGCCCGACAGATAGGTTTACAGATTTCTTTTTTGTTTTAGCCACGACACAGCTCTATTGCCTGCTCAAGTGTTTCTTCATTGCGCCGCGTCCAGCCCTTGCCGAAATGCTCAAAGGTTTTGAGGCGCTCATAGAAAGCCTGACGCCGGCTGTACATATCTGTAACGAGTTTCTCTGTATCGTGTACAGCGATAGCGTTCAGCGTGATTGGGCCTATGCCGCCATCAGCTGTGACGCCGATAATCTTCTGCAGTGTGCGAGCTGACCGACCGACGCCGCTGTTCACAGCCCAGTCAAACACAGACCAGTCCAGCCCAGATGGTAGCTTGTCGCCGGCCACCCGGTTCCAATATTCCTCACGGTAAATCTGTGCGACGTGATTGTCTGGAATGTTCCGCATGATTTCTTCTGTAATGACCGGCTCGCTGTCTACTGTCTCAGACAGCCATTGCTCATAGACCCTGGCTGTAATGCCCTTGTTGGTCATGCCCCCCGGATCATGTTCCGAATTTACATAGCCGCCTTCGTGCTTCAACAGCCAGGCGAGGCATTGCTCAAAGTTATCTTTCATTTAGGTTTCCTATTTGCTAGGGCGCCAAGCCCCGCCTTGCCTATGCGGTAGCCAAAGCTGGCGCTGATGGATATGTAGAGACAGTTGGCAAACCAGGGCGGCGTGTGCTCGTCCAGGAAAATAAAACCGTTCTTCACATATTCTTGTGTCCAGGGCAGGAAGCAGGCGACCAGAATCGAGCCAAAAATTATGACCCAAAATTCGTCTTTCCATGAGCTTTCCATTTGCCTGGTCAGCTGCTGCTCCATGAGCATTGTGCTGGTTGCCTCGGTCTCATAGACCTTTGCCTCAGCTTTTTTCATGGCGACCTTTGCTTCGGTCTCTGCAGCTTTCTGTGCGGCCTTCGATTTGAACCAGCCGCCGGCCAGCTCAATGGCTGGGCCAATAAGCATGTTAATCATTCTTCAACAAACCCCACGATATGGCCGTCCTGCAATTTCACCTTCAGCTCTTTGCAACTCCATTTGTTGTCAAAGCTGCTGGTGTAGCCGACGTTCCGTTTAATTTTTCTTTTGACTGCCAGGCACTCTGATAGTGACTGGTAAGGTGTGTACTCAATGCGCTCGCCACCCATGACAAGCAGCAAGACAAAGGTAACTTCAATCATCGCCGTTTCGCATTTTCTCTATGTTGGTTTCTATGGCAACAATTCGCGCCGTCAGGAAGTCTAGAGTTAATCGTTGTTGCTGATCATGTGGCGCGCGGCCTTCTTCTATTTCCTTCTGTAGTTTCTCTAGCTCTCCGCTTAGGTGCTCCAGTAGGAGATATTGTTCTTGGTCAGCCGGGAGGCTCCCCATCTCTCCTCTCGGCCACTTTATTACAAAATTTTTGTTATGCTCTACATCAGCTTCCATCATCGTGATGCTGGTCTCAATCTGGTTCAGTCTTTCGATGATTCCGAAATATGCCCAGGTTGCTAGCGACGCAGCTGCTACCATGCTGATGATGTTTCTGAGCGGTAATGCGACCTCGGTGTTCTCGCTGAGTTTTGGCATCAGCCTTTCTCAGAGCCGAGCCAGACGGCCAGCGACCCAGTCATAGATCCAGATACAACAGATATCATTGCGCTTTGCTGCGTTGACAAATCGTCGAGGGAAATTCCCCATTCGATTACTCTGATGTAAACACAGGTCATAACGAGAATACAAAGCCGGGGTAAAATTTTTAACTCCAGCATTTTGCGAGCTATACTTTCTACACTCATCAGTCAAACCATCCTTTCAGCCAGGCCATCCACGCCAGCAACCCAGCAACCCCCGCTGATATTGCAATAGCCACAGCGCCGAGCCCTAGCATTTCCATAATCTCTGCGCGTCTGCGCTTGGCTAGCTCTTCCTGAACCCGGCGCTCTTTGCGCGCTTCGGCTTGGAACTTTTGCCAGTCGTTCCACAGACCAGGTCGGCCTGCGTAAATCATTATCTGTTTCAGCTGCTCTTCTTGCTGCTTGATTTTCTCCAAGGCCATAAACTCTTCAAGGTCAGATGTCCTTACGCCCGACCTTTTCTTTTTATTGCCCTTGCGCTGCAGCTCTTCCTTGGCAATGACAAAATCAGAGATCGCCTTGCCAGCTCTGGCAAGCTCGCCAGTGTTGGCCAGTGTTTTCTTTATGACCGCAAATGCTGCGTTAGCCGCCGCCAATTCTGCAAGCATTTTAGTATAGCCTCGCGGTTCCTGGTTGTATCTCCTTGGGCAGGCAGTATGCGGTGATGATGTCTTGGCCAGCTCGGCGGTAACCTGTGCTGCCATACATTTTGACAATACGGCTTGCGTACCACTGGCAATCGACCAGTGATTCAAAAAGCATTTCTTTGTGTACGAGTTTGCGGTCTTCGCCCAACCCCATGTAAACGAATAGGGTGAAGACAGTAATCATGGGCTCACAGTAGCTTGTAGATAATCCCGGCCATGCTGCCCATCATGGTAGCAGCTGTGCCAATCATGATAGCCTCAAGCCGTTTTATGCGGACAATCGTCTCTTTCCAGCGCTCAGCGCAGACAGCCTCGTGCGTGTCTATCTGAGACTTAACGTCGTGGATATTCGGACGGCTCATGTCACGGCTTTGGAATTGCTGTTTTAACAGCTTGGATAGCCGTAAAGAACTCGCCTGAATTGTCCAAAGTTCCATTTTCAATATCATGGTACAGTTTGTCTAACTGGTCACCAATGTAGGGATAAGATGCTTGTCTATCACGAGCATACTCTTTAGCATCCCAATCATCCCAGCTATCATATCCTAACGGTGGTGGGTTTTCTCTTTCTGTTTGAGGCATGACATTGTTTTCACACCATGTCATAAACTCTTCTTCAGACATATCACCTTTAAGACCAGCTTCTCTGTCAGCAATAGTTTCTTTAACAGTCGCTTCACCATGATGGTCAATAAAGAAGTCTTTAACGGCAAACGTCTTTAGAATCTTTTCTTCTCTTTCTGTTAATGCCATTACGCTTCTCCTAATTTGAAAATACTAAACTGACCATATAATCCACCGTGAGTAGCTTGATTACAATAAATTTGAATTGTATCATTGACAACTAAATCACAAATACACTGTGTATAACAATTTTCGTGATAAGAACCGCCACCACTTGACCTATTATCTGTGTAGTACCCACCATTTTTTATGACATACATATATAACTGACTGCTAGAAGTAACTGGGATTAAACAAGCATAAACAAAATATACCCCTGCCGATTTACAAGTGAATGTGTTTACATTCAAAGTATATGTTGAATTACCATTCCTTTTTACGAAAGCCCCACCAGAAGCTATAGTATTTCCCTGTGCTGGTTGTGCCGACCAACTTATAGTCCCACTAGCATTGTGACTATTACTATATTGCTGAAATCCAATGAAAGGATGATACTGTCCAGCACCATCAGCTATCATAGCATCAGTAATAGTATTTGATGCAATTCTAGCCGCTGGCAGTGAACCTGTAGTTAGTGAAGACGCATCTACACCACTACTGGGAAGCCTTGCGGAAGCTAGTGTACCTGTACTGAGAGAAGACGCATCCACACCAGTTGTAGGTAGCCTAGCGGCGGCTAGTGTCCCCGTAGTCAGCGCAGAAGCATCGTTGGAAGCAGGGACGTTATCTAATGCCCCTGCAACGATATCCCCGTTGGCATCAACGAGGTTTGCTATATCTCTTGCTCGTGTCATGGTTCACCTCACTCTGGCGCAGATGGCGCAGGAACATCGGCGGCACGTTGAACCACACCTAAGTCATAGGCTTGAGTAACTTGTGCATCTTCTCCAACAGCCAGTGCAACACTGTTTGCATTACAGTGAGCCACTAGCTTAGTAATGATTTCGTCCTTTGCAATCCTTGCTCTGTTTGTTGCGGCATTATCCACCCACTCAGACGGAGATACTGCCGCATATTCCAGACTTTTTAATTCAGTGTCTGTAACTGAAATTGTAATATCAGGCATTATAACCTCTCCTATTTAGCTTACTAGAAAGCCAGAAAATTGGGTGTAATTCCCACTTGTATCAACATAAATTCCAGCCGTAGCAAACAACTGTACATAGTCATTTGCGCTAAGGTACACTGTATTACTACCACTTATAGAATTATAACCACTAGAACCATTAACATAATCGTAGTTTAGGTATGACACGATAGTACCATTTACTCTAACCTGTATAGCAGCGGTAGTTCCAGCAGGTATTTGGCCATTATTATAACCAAAGCCACAAAAGTTAAAATGATAATGCCCAGCCACAGGCGCAGTAAATCTATTGTTGCTTGTGCTGTAATGATTTCCTACATTTGAGATTGCGGTGTTAAAAGGAACTATTGCGTTTACCCCTACTGTGTATGTGCCACTATTATCTCCAACATACGAGGCTCTAAACGCTGGCTGATACGGCATCGTGATTACACCTGCCCGGGTAATCCTTAGTCTGTCTGCACCGTTAGCATAAAACTTTAGTTGTCCATTACCGTTTCCACGATACATATACCACCAGTTAGACCCAGTATCAGTTTCGGCTGTGTCGTGTAGAATTAGATGGTTGTTAGCGGCAGAAATTTTATTGTCAGAACCTGTTATCGTAAAACTACCATTGCCAGTAATATTGTTAGAGTTTAGGTCAAGGTTACCACCAAGTTGAGGGGTGGTGTCACTAGAAACAATTTCAGTTGGTAGTCTAGCCGCATCAAGTGTGCCAGTAGTCAAAGCTGAAGCATCATTAGACGCTGGGATGTTATCTGCTACGAAGTTAGTACCATCAAACTTGAGGAACTGACCGCTAGTTGCACCACCAGCGTTTACATCGTTGGCATCGTTGATACTAAAGTTGGACAACTGAAACGTGCCATAAGCCACAATGTCTACGGTGTCATTGACTGCCGCACCTGTAGCAAGAACAACAGAAGTACCGTTGGTTGCTGTAAAGTCTGTACCAGCAATAAGTTTTACACCGTTCAGGTAGACATCTACAAAAC
>WTIT01000090.1:3754-6399 GCA_011526375.1 Methanobacteriota archaeon | reverse complement strand
TCCGGCGGTGGCGCGCCGCGCGCTGCTGCTTCTGCGCCCCGGCGCGCCACCGCCGGAAGACCTTGGCCACGCAGTTCCATTCGCGCTTGCGCTCGGCGGCGAGGCGCCAGAGTCGCACCGCCTCGACGTACGCGGCGCGCTTGTTCAGTGCGCGGTTCCGGTTGTACATGCGATCGACGCGCTGCTGCATGACCCGGGCCTGGATCTGCTTCAGCCTGTCCGCCTCCGCCTGGCGCGCGCGCTCGGCTCCCCGTTGGCGCTGCACCGCGCTCCGCCACATTCCAAAGACCTTGGTAAGCGCACCGCGCCTCCTCGCCTCGCGAAACGCCTCAACCTTCGGCATCACCATGCGGTCGAACCGCGACTGCTCGGCGCGACGCTCCAGCTCCGCCGCAGGCGGCACGTCGGTCGCGGGTTCGGCGCGCACGGGCTCGTCGCGCACGGGCTCGTCGCGCACGCGCGCGGCCTCGCTCTCCGCCAGCGCGCGCCGCAGGTCCGCCTCCTCGCGCTGCCGCACCGCCTCCGCCTCCGCCGCCTCCTTCTCGCGCCGCGCGCGCTCCACGCTTTCTACGCGCTCGCGCTCGGCGGCGAGGGCGGCGGCGGTGGCGCGCGCCTCCTCCTCCGCGCGGCGCCGCTCGCGCGCGCGCTGCTCGGCCTCGGCCTCCTGCTGGAAACGCGCGATTCGCTCCTCCTCCTCGGCCTTGTGCTTCGCGCGCTCCGCCTCCCACTGCTTGCTCCGGAGCTGCTTGGCCTGCTCGATCGCCTCGCGCTTCTCGCGCTCCGCCGCCTTCTTCTCGATCACCGCGCGCTTGGCGAGGTGCGCCGCGCGCCGCTCCGCCGCCTCGCGATTGATCTGGATCACGCGCGCGAGCATCTCCTTGCGCTCCTCCTTCCTGCGCCGCTCCTCCTTGGCCAATCGTACCGCCTCCGCGCGCTCCTCGTCCGCCTTGCGCTGCGCCTCCGCCGCGTCGCGCGCGCGCGCCGCCTGCAGCACATTGCCGATGGCGCCCTGTACGCACGTGGAAACGACCTCCTGACGCACGAGTCCAAGCTGGCGCTGCTTCGCCTCGGCCTTCTGCGCGTTCTTGCGGATCAGGAGGGCGCGCTGCTGCTCGCGCTTGGCGTCGGCCTGCTTCCACTTTGACCGCAAATCGCGCGCCTCGCGGAGGAACTTGCGCGCGCGCGTCGTGTCCTTGCTGGCGCCCGTGACCATGCCGCCGTCGGTCTCAATCGAGCCGGTCTCGAGCGCGACGGTGAGCAGCAGCTCGGCCTGGTCGAGGTTGAAGTGCGCCTCCCAGGTCCAGCGCGCGCAATGTCGGTTCGCCGAGACGTCCGTGGTGAGCGGCTCGTCGAAGATGGCCAGCCCGTAGACCGCGCGGAGGCTCTGCGCGTACCGGATGAGCGCGCTGCCAGCCCAGATTAGGTCGGGCATGCGCCAGAGCTTGCAGTGGTGCGTGTCGATGGCGGTACGAAGGGCCGCTCGGCTGGGCCTGTTCGCGTCGTCGAGCGCGACGTCGAGGCTCGGCACCGAGAGGTTCGCGTGCTTGGTCCAGCTCAGGTACGAGGCGGTCGTGCGCTGCACGGCCTCGCAGAAGGGCGTGCCCGGAAACCTCAAACGCGGCCTGCCCCAGCAGCGTTTGCGCACCGCGGCCTGCAGCTGCCTGATGGCGTTGCCGCCCGGGTGTGCCTCCCAGTACGACCGCAGCGCGATGGGCGCGGTGTGGTCCGTGAATTTGAGGCCGCGCACGTCGACGGTGCAGTCGACGAAGCACGGGTCGAACAAGATGCTGTACAGCGGGGCATCGCCGACGGCGCACTTGAGGCGCATGGAGAGCACGTCGGCCACCAAGACCGCGACGTGGTCGCGCTTCGCCGCCAGCCAGTTGATGATGACGGCCCACTCCCGCAGCCGTGGGGTCGTGACCAAGGTGTCGTAGTCCAGGCCCTTCCACTCGCCCCACGCGCCATCGAGGTCGACGTGTTTGCGCTCGGTGGCCTTGACGGTCATGTAGCACAGTCGCGCCGTGAGCGTGCGCGTGTCCGACGCCGCACAGTCGAACAGGTCCTCGTTCTTAAAAACGGCCTCCGAGAAGACGCCCATGTGTTTACGAAAGAGCGCCGGGTCGTTGCAATCGATCGCCGAGTGGCACAGGCTGATGCTCTTCATGTCCATCCTGTACCGCGCCGTGGTGACATTGGGGCGGGGCGACTCCCTGCTCTGGAACAACTCGCGGCGCATCAGGAGCACGACGTGGCTCTCCCAGTTGGCCAGCGGGTGGAACTGCGGCTGCAGCCACGCGACGGCGCCGCCCAGCTCCATCATGAGCACCTGGTCGTTCATCGTGCGCTTGTACGCGAGCCCGCTCTCGCACCAACACGGCACCAGCTGGTCCGGCGCCGCGTCGTCGCACACGAAGGGGGAGTCGCCCGTCCAGTCCTCTAGCCCTTTGATGCGCGCTGGGCGCGGGTTCAAATTGCGCACCTCGACAAACCAGGCCCCCGCGCACGAGCGCACCGCCTCGTCCTTGTAGTCCCAGCGCGCCTCGTTCTGCCTGCAGACCGACAGCTCACCGAAGTGCGGAGGCGTCGTCGGCTCCGCCTCCTCCGCTTCCAGCTGCTTGCAGGCCTCGGCGACCCACGCGCTG
>WTIT01000090.1:0-3654 GCA_011526375.1 Methanobacteriota archaeon | reverse complement strand
GGAGGGCTCCTCCTTCTGGAGGCCCATGCCACACACCCCCTCGTCCTTGGTGACGGGATCCGACACGCCG
Source organism: Methanobacteriota archaeon (assembly GCA_011526375.1). Taxonomy (GTDB): domain Archaea; phylum Thermoplasmatota; class Poseidoniia; order Poseidoniales; family Poseidoniaceae; genus MGIIa-L1. Next base: position 3,584 of record WTIT01000090.1, on the reverse strand, counting down.
TCGAGCGCGACGCACATCTGGCGGATCCAGTCCTTCCAGCGCTCCTCCGTCGCCGTCGAGACAAACACGGGTACCTTGCCCTTCATCTTTAGGTAGGCGCTCGACATGATGGCCAGGTCCTCCGTCGTGCCCTTGACCTTCTTCAGGCGCTGCGTCCTCTGCTTGACGTCCCGCCGAACCTCCCGGTCCTCCGGGATCTGGCTGTACTCCTTGGGACCGCCGTTGTCCTTCCGCGACATCACGTAGAGCGCGATGGTCAGCTCCAGGGCCCTCTGAAGCCGGACGTGCCGCTTCACCGGGTAGGAGGTGATCTTGAACGCGAGGGTGGACGCTTCTTCGTCGGTGAGCACCTCTTTGTACTCGTGCATGGGTGCCACGCTCCCGTCTTCCTTCTCGATCAGCATCGCCGAGGTCTGCCACTCGTCGGCATATTTGCGCACGGTGCGCAGCTGGCTCGAGAAGGCATCCAGCGCGCGCTGCAGCCACGGCAAAGGCTTCGGCTCACCCTCCAGCCACGCGTCGAGCAGCCGCTGCCACTGCTCCTGCATGACGCCCGCGATGGCGACGACCTTGAAGTCGCTCGTGAGCTCCGTCACGTCGTCCCACGCGGCCCCAGCCGGGTCACCACGCGTCGCCAAAGGCCTCGTCCGACGCACGTGGTGGCACACCTTGCTCAGCGCACAGCAGAGCTTGGTGCGCGTAAGTTCACTAAACTGCATGAGGGGACGCATGCAGGCCTCCACGTTCTTGTTGAGCATCAACTCGGCGAGGGAGGAGTCGACGAGAGCATGTTCGTACGCGCGCTTGGACACAAACCTGGCCATTTTGTCCATTTCGGGCCGCCTGGCGTTGGGGTCAGGAACCTTGGTGACCGCCTGCTCCTCGATCACCTCGATCAGGCAGAGGGTCATGACCGTGCAGACCACCGCGCCCGTCGCGTGCTCGTCCTTGCCAAAGACGCGCGTGCAAAAGTGGCCCACCGTCGCCTCGAGCTGGCTGGACGCGACGAAGCTGATAAAGGACGGCAGGTCGTTGTAGTACGCGGTGTCGGTCGCGAGTGCTAGGTACATGACGTCGGTGATGAACTGGCACATGTCTGCGCGCAGAAAGCCCCACCTCTCCTGGAAGGTGGCGCACCGCTTGCGATGCGTCTCGTCGTCCACGGGCTTGAGGCCGCACAAGCCTCGCTGGGCAGCATCGGGTTTCAGCAAAAGTGCGCGCTCGAGCACCCACGTCGCCAGGCGCACGTACGCGCCGCCTTCGTAAGGCCGGAGGCACCGCTGGTTCTTGTCGACCATGCGCCGGATCGGCACCTCGGCGTGGTCCGTGTAGACGCCATCGGCATCGATGGCGTGCATGTTCAGGCGCTCCACGACCTCTTCGATGTTGTGCATGTGGTCGGTGATGTCCTGCACGTCGTACTCGACGCCGTCGACCTTGAGGCCGTTGTCGGTGAGGTTCTCACTGGTGAAGCTCAGGCCCAGCATGGCCACGGGCGTACGATCCGGCGGTCGGGCGGCTCGGAGGGGAGGGGGGTGTAGCCTTCACACCGTTCACACCTGCCGCCGCGCGGGGGAACGGCGGTGCTTGGGTCCGGTAGTTGCCGCCCCTCACGGGCGCAAAAGCCAAACGTTTTTAAAAAACATGTATAACAACTTTCGAGGAACGCCAAAGGTGTGCCCTTTCGAGAGCGTGGCGCGAGTACACCCCCCTCCCCCCGACCGCGCCCGACGCGCCACTCGTACGCCACACCCAGGCGCCATGGAGTTCGTCGCGCCCGACCCCAACGACCCGCCCTACCGCCCCAACGGCGGCAGCGGCAAGCGCAAGGCGCCCGCCAAGAGTAAGCCGTTTGCGTGGCTCTCCGACTCGGAGGATCCAGCGAACGTGCGAAAGCTGAACGCCCTCCTCAACTACGTCGGGTACCGCGCCTCGCCCATGGTCGACCCGCCGGCCATCCATTCTGCGGCGCAGGCGTGTGCACAGCTGCTGCGCAAGGACCTGCCCTACCGCAGCCGCCTGAACAAGGCCGCCTCCAGGCAGAGCAGCCCGATGTTTGTGTACTGGGTTCGCAACGGCTGGCGCTGGGTGCAGGCAAGCTACCGCACCGGGGACTCCTACACCGTGGAGACCGACTACCGGCCCGGGCCGTTTTACACCTACCTCGGCGCGGGCGCGCACACGCCCACCGCCGCGGAGCACGCGGACTGGCTCCTCAACCACCCTCCGCCCGCGGCTGCGGCCGCCACCGCCGTGTCGGCGGGGACGCCCATCCCGCCGCGCCCGGACTGCCCCGACGACCCGGGCGCGCCGCCGACCAAGCCGGAGGGCAACCGCTACCCCGTGAAGCACCCCTTCACGCAGGCGGAGCTCGACGACTTCGTTCGGCGCAACCCCAACGTCTCCCTCCAGAACATGTGCGTCGATCTGTACCACGTGCCCAAGCAGCCAGTGGAGGAGGGCATGCGCTCGGCCATGCTGATGTGCTGCCGCCTGGTCACGCCGCTCAAGGTCAAGGAGAACATGCTCGAGTGGACCAAGCGCATCGCCGCGGACCTGCGCTGGCAGGGCGTCGCCGTCGACTTCCAGATCAATCCGGACGCCTACTCCACGTGCGCCGCCGTGTGCTTGCTGGCCTTCCGCAGAGGGATCAAGGTGATGGCGCCGCTGGACTACGGGCCGGTGCCGCCCAAGGAGGTGACGCAGGCGCAGGCGGACGACTACCACCGCCTCACGCGCGCCCACTCCGAGGCCGTGCAGGCATACAAGTACGCGCAGCAGCAGCTCAAGGCCTACGACAAGAAGTACGGCGCGCTCGCGCGCGCGGTGGTCCCGCCCGCGCCGGACGAAAGCGAGGTGTGCGAGATGGGCCACACCACCTGGGCCCAGCGCGACGCCGAGCTGCGTAAGCGGGCCGTGGACCTCTCCGGCGACGATGAGGAGGCACCGACCAAGCAGGCGCGCGTCGCGCCCGCGCCCGCGCCCGCGCCCGCGCCCGCGCCCGCCCTCGCCCTCGGCGACGCGCGTCCCGCTGTCAAGGCGGAGCAGTAGACGCTCCAAGCGCGCGTGCGCGCGTGCGAAAACTCGTGGCCCTCTCATGTCGTAGGCGGAACGGAACGTGTGCGTGCGCGTTTGTTGCGTTTTGTGATTGAGTTTTTGACGGAAACACACCAACACCACACACGCACACACGGATTTTTAAGATGCTTCCACGGTTCCAAGCGATGCCTCCGTCGTCGCCGAGGCCGCTGCCCGCTTGGAGAGTCGTCGGTTTTTTTTGAGGGGGAGGGGGTTGGAGTTGGTGGTTGGGGAAGGAGCGAGCCGGCACCGGCGCCGACGCCGATCGCCGCGCTTACTTCTTCTGGTACACCATCTGGGCGTGCTGCGCCAGCTCGAGCGACACCATCGAATCCCGGGCCGTCTTGAGCGACACGCTCTCGCCGCGACGCCAGCGCGCGTCTCCAGGAATGGCGTCGGGGCCAAAGTGGCCCTGGCCCGGCACGAGCGACATGAACGAGCGCGTGAACGGGTCGTACTTGCGGTGCGGGCCCAGGAAGCAGAGGGCGTTGTTGGTCGAGCCCTGC
>WTIT01000163.1 GCA_011526375.1 Methanobacteriota archaeon | reverse complement strand
GAAAGTAATTGAAATTCTGTCGGAAAATCCGCCAGAAGGTTGGGCCGCTGAAACCTGGCAATCACACATTCAAGGCAACCCAATATCGAAGTATCTCCACCATCGAAAAATGGTTAAGAAATTAACCAAACTGCTTGATAGTAACAATCAACCGGAAATGGTCCATATTCATACTGCTGCAGATTGGTCATGGAAGCGTAAAGCGCGATATGTTGAATTATGCAAACAGTTCTCAATCCCTTGTATAGTTCATATTCATAGTGGCAAATTCGGTGAATGGCTAAGAGATTCTAACTCAAAAAATAGCAAAAACTTCCGTGACTTGACCTCTTCTGAGCATTGTAAAGTTGTAGTCCTAAATGATGGTTGGAAGGTTCAACTGAGTAGTAAAATTGGCGATTGTTTTGTGGTGAATAACCCAGTTGACCCAAAATTGGTTTTCAAGAGTGAGAGTTCAAACTCTAAACAAATTCTCCTCTTAGGACGATATGACAAGGTTAAGGGTCATGATTTTGCCATCAAATTATTGACTAAATTACAAAGAGAATATGACTCGAATATTATCATGAAAATGACTGGAACAAAAAAATTCAATCACCAAAGTTTGGAATGTTATGAATGGGTGACTGAAGAAGAGAAATTGTCCTTAATTCAACAATCTAGCATGCTAATTATACCGTCAGAGTATGAGGGGCAGCCTCTAGTTATGCTCGAGGCTCTATTTTGTGGAACTCCATGTATAGTCAGTGATCGAATTATTGATTTGCCAAAATCGGTAATCTCGGCAAAATATGATGACCTCAACGATTGGTTCAACAAGGCGGTAGAAATCTTTGACAACCCTCCATACAGAGCAGACATAAACTCATCTGCACAGAGATATAGTATTGAATCTGTAAATCAAGAATGGCAGGAAATTTATGATTCACTAACAAAGTGAATGGCACTAATTAACGAATTTACTGACACATCCCAACTCAGGTTTGCCTCAGCGTATTGTCTGGATTGTTTTGAGAGGTCGCTGATTTGATTTTGAGTAAGTTCCGACAACCACTTTACTCCCTCATCATGGAAATCATATTGGGGAACTAATCGCATCCATGGTTTTTGATGACCATCAAAACGATGACCGTTATGATCGATTCCAAAAATCAATAACCCGCTTGCACAATATTCACTTCGCTTTAGTGGACTTGAAATTGCCCACATGTCGAGTTCTGGCATTGGTAAAATACCAATATCAGATTCTCTCAGGTGATGGGCTACTTCTTCTGTTGACATGGTTGGAAAAACCGTAATTTCATCGAAGTCAGACGCAATTTTCTGCAAATCAGAGAAGCAGTCACCATTGCCAATAAGTTTCAAGTTGACGTTCAACCCTGCAGTAATTGCTTTCCTAACCAACATTGGTAATGCTAAAACACCCCTGTGTTTGTCTAATCTACCATGATAAATTAACCGTAATTGGCCTGTTGACTCACCTGGAGAAAATTTCTCTAGGTCGACACCTGCGGAAATTTGAAACAATTTATTTGATGAGATTTGATTTTTATCCATAGTAAATTTTTCGTGGTCAGATGAAACTACTGTACCGCATGAATTATTTGATTTATTCACTAATTTCCAAGCTTTTCGCCATACAGGCCATTGAAGTCTAGCCAGAATACCTTGGTCTGCGGGAGGGCTTCTATCCAACAAAACCCACGGTATTTTTTTCTCAGTTAGCTGGTCGTGAAGTTTGGCAATTAATCGCCAATCAACTACTGCTACTGTGGCATCAGCGAGTGTTTGTTTACTCAACCATTTAGCCATATTCTTTGCTAATGAAGATGATTTTAATCCAGCAATATTGGTGTATTCAATACTGACATGATCCCAATCATAGTTTGAATGCGAATTTACTTTGTCTTTATTGATGAATTGGACAGAATAGCCATTTTTGATTAGCCCTAAAGCCAACTCACATTGGGATGTAAAGCACATATCATCTGCAGAGTTAGCAGAAAACCAGAGGATTTTAATCATCTCAACTCCCTAATTCATATGCTACAAGAGAAGCAATACCAGCTTCTATCGAATGTTTAGGTTGCCAATTAAATGCTGATTTTACCTTAGCAATGTTGGCAAGTGAGATATCGATGTCGCCACTTCTCTTACCTTGATAGTTCACATCGGGAATAGGAATAGATGGATCAATCTCTTTGATTGATTTTGAAACTAATTGTAATAGTTCCAATATTGATGTTTCAGTCTGTGTTGCAACATTGTATACATCGTTTGGCACATCGTTTTCATCGGCTAGAATTTGCAAAATTAAGCCAACAACATCGGATACTTCAACAAAATCTCTACTCTGGCTGCCATCACCGAAAATCGTCGGAGATTGACCTGAAATTATTTTCTCGACAAACGATGGTATTACTGCTGCATAATTTGAGTCGGTTCCCTGACCTGGTCCATAGACATTGAAGAAACGCAGAACGTGTACTTCTGTACTGTCATTTACTAAACTGAAAAGATCTGCTTCGTTTTGGAACTTCGATTCAGCATATGGCGAAAGACAATCGCCTGCAGACTCTTCTGATAACGGAATTTGGTCACAATTTCCGTACACTGCTGCTGATGATGCTGATACTATTTTTTTGATATCATGCGAATTAATGAAATCAATTATATTTCTAGTCCCGATGATATTTATCTCATCATTGAGGGTTGGGTTTTCTACGGAAGCAGGTACCGATGTTTGAGCAGCGAGGTGAACGATATGAGTACAGTCTTGACCTGCTGTAGTGATTGAGTTGGAATCCCTAATATCGCCCTGATAGTAACTTGCACCCATCTGGACAAGCGTTTTTACTCTACTATCCTCACTTGAAGTGATGTCTAGGATATTGACTTGATGTTGGTTAGAAAGTAGCGTTTTGACAAGATTGTGCCCGATGAATCCTGCCCCACCCGTAACTAGCACTCTCAAAATCTCACCTCTATTTCTTGCTGGCTGTTTGGTATGCTTGATAATAATTTTCTACGACAGATTGCCAGGTTCGGTTAGCTAAAATCCAACTATGTGCATTGTTTCCTAGTTCAACAATTGCCTTCTCATCGGCAAGTATCTCCTCAATAGTTTCCACCAGTGAATTCACATCATCGGCCTTGTATAGCATACCTGTTTTACCATGCTCGATAATCTCTTCAAGTGCGGGGAGTTTAGATGCAATGACTGCTTTCTTCATCATCATGGCCTCAAATGGCTTCAGTGGAGTAACTAACCTAGTCACCCTTGAATCAGGCCTACTTACCACAAAGATGTCAATTAAATCGTAGAATTGAGCAACTGAGTCATGAGGCACTGGTCCGGCAATTATCGCCTTTTCACCAAGCCCTAGTTTCTTGCAATGGCGACGCAATTCTACTTGACCAGATTCACTACTCAGAACAAAAAATCGGACATCGTGACCTCTGCTTGATAATTGTGCTACCGCTTCTGCAGTCAAGTCTACCCCCTCCATTTCACGTAATGAACCAATGTAGCCAACAACTTTGGTAGATTTCTCTGAAGCTAACTGTTGTTTTACTTGACCAAATAATTCATGACTTTCACTCTCAGTTGACATCTTCTCATCAACCGCATTTGTCACAACGGTAATTTTTGATTCACTCACGCCTCGAGAGATTGCTTCTCGTTTCAAAGTCTCACTAATACAAACCACCGAATCTGCAGAACGTAGAACTCTGGTTTCGTAATTTTGAAAGCGGCGATATGCTGGACCATTTGGCCTCCATCGGCCATTTGCAACCGCGGTTTCTTCCCACATTCCGCGCATCTCATAGACAAAAGGTAGTTTCAATTTCCTGGCTGCTCTTAGGGCAGGAAGTCCTACTCGGTAAGGTGTGTGAGCGTGGATTAGGTCGACCTTTTCTTGTTTGGATACCTCAATTATTCGCTTCATAAAATACTTCATGAGGATTTTTTCCTCAACTACTTTCCAACCGATTCTAAAAAAGTGCCTTGCTGCACGGCCAACCTTGAATATACCAAAATAAAAGAAATCGAAAATACGCAATGGTAGGATTTTTGTTGCCTCATTTTCCACGGGCGCCTTTTGAGAGCTAATGTCTGGTTTTCTAGTGAATAATTTAACCAATTTATGTGAAATCTTTGGGTTTTTCTTCCACTGCGGATGTATAGTACGGTAGTATTTTACTCCATCAATTTCAAAATCATCAATCATTGATTCTCGGTTTGGATACCAAGGAGAAGTCAAGCCAACTAATTCATTCGATTGATTGCTAAGAATTTTCTGAGTTCGTATTGCATAACCATTTACGTCAGGTGGACTGTTTGCAAGTACATGCAAAACTTTCATTCAATCACCATTATTTTCGATATAATTTATCAGAACATCGGCGATTCTATGTGCGGTTTTGCCGTCCCACATTTCGGGAATTCTACCTGATTTACCACCAGTAGTTAATGCATCAAGAGCTGTTGATTTGATTAATTCTGGATCACAGCCAACAATGGTATTGGTTCCTTCAGTAACGGTAATTGGTCGCTCGGTATTTTCACGCAAGGTTATGCAAGGAATCCCAAGTGCAGTAGTCTCTTCTTGCAAGCCTCCAGAATCTGTTAACACAAGTTTTGAGTTGGACATTAGAGCCACAAAATCGAGATAGCCAACCGGGCCAGTAATCTTGATTCTTGGAATCGACGCTATCCGCTCATAGAGTGAGAATTGTTTGGCCATCTTTTCGGTTCTTGGATGCATTGGAAAGACAATTTGTATTTCCTTGCCAATTACTTCCAATGCTGAGATTATCCCAGCAAAAATTCCCTCATCATCGACATTAGAAGGCCGATGTAAAGTTAGGATAGAATAATCATCCTCCAATCCTAAATCATCCTGTATAGAACTACTTTCTGCCCTAGCAAGATTGTTGTAAAGGCTGTCTATCATTACATTCCCTACCCGAATAATTCGCTCTTCTGCGATTCCCTCTGCTCGAAGATGCTCGTCTCCATCAGGTGATGGGGTGAGTAGTAAATCAGCTACTGAATCAGTTAAGATTCGATTAATTTCCTCTGGCATATCTCGGTCGAATGACCGTAGGCCTGCTTCAACATGCGCGCATGGAATACCCATCTTTGCACAAACTATCGTACAAGCGACTGTCGAATTTACATCGCCAACTACGACTACCATTGAGGGATCTCTTTCTTGGCAAATTTTCTCAAATTCAATCATTACTGTTCCAGTTTGATAAGCATGGCTACCACTTCCAATCCCCATGTAAATATCTGGCTTTGGCATGCCTAAATCATCGAAGAATACCTTTGACATATTATCGTCATAATGTTGTCCGGTGTGGAGTAAGATCAATTCTTGACCACGTGATTGCAATTCTGCGTAAATTGGTGCAATTTTCATGAAATTTGGCCTGGCGCCAACCACTAAAATAATCGGTTTTGTTGTTATTTCACCATCTCCTGTAACATGTTCCAATAATCAATAGACCTCATTGAACTATCATATTTTGTGATTAATTCAGCCCTTTTGGATTGTAATTCTTGATTAATATAGGATGATTTTTCGATTATTTCAATTGCTTTTTGTGCTCCATTTTGGTAGTCTGCTAATTCATATAATTGGAAATATGATGATTCTGGAATAATCTCGGGCAAGGCTCCGACATTTGTTGAAACTACTGGGCATCCCGACAATAACGACTCTAACACAGACATACCAAACGATTCACAATGACTTGTAACCAAACTCAAACCTCCTCTCTTGGCGATTAGAGAATATAGTGATGACATTTTGACATTTTCAATTCTATCAATCCATCTAAATCTCGATATTATTCCCATGTCTTCGGCAAAATCAAAAACTCCTTGCACTTCATTCTCGGGACAAGTCTGGCCGCCAATAATCCAAAATTCGGCATCCGAGTGTTCTTGAGAAACAATCCGTGAAATTTGCATAAAGGCTCGCCAATCTTTGTGGTCATCAATCTTACCAACCCAACCAATAATTGGTGGTCCTTCTACATCAACGCTGATATTAGAAAATAAATCCGCATCAAGAACATTAGTAAAAATTGATACTGGTTTATCTTGTAATTCATCAGAAATATGATGCTTAATCCTTCCAACCATATAATTCGAGACTGTAACAAAGCCATCAATCACATCTGGATTAATTCGAGTAAGATAATCCAGATTTCGCTCGATACTAGTATGTACTTCAACCAACACTTTGCTGTCAATATCTGCTTCTTCCACTGCTTCAATGTATTCCTCAGTATCAATGATTATGATAATATCAAAATTGTTATTCTGTAGAAATGCCGTTGTTGTTTCTTTGTTTAAACCGAAGTGCAGCGTTGCATAGCCTTCTAACATTGCTTTTACTCCGTGGTCGCTTCTGAAT
>WTIT01000015.1 GCA_011526375.1 Methanobacteriota archaeon | reverse complement strand
ACTCCATTCTCTTCCCAGGTTTGGTTTTCTTGTTGCTGTTGTGGCTGTTGCTGCTGTTCAATTTCTGGGACTGCCTTAGACTCATACATTTGTGCCATATTTGCTTCAGTTGCGTGATCTTCGTAATTTACCGCAGCAAATGGTGAGTTACTTTCGGGTGGTCGCTTGTTCTTGACAACCAACAGTGCACCAATTATTCCAATCGCAAATAGTGCCGCAAGGATGAACATGAATCCGTTACCTCCATCTTCTTTCTCAGCTTCAGAGCGAGTAGCATCTTGTGGGTAAGCATCTAATCGGTCGGTTATACCATCATCATCGCTGTCTTCCCATTCGTTAGGATCGTTAGGGAACTTATCTTCCAAGTCGTTTTTACCATCACCATCTGAATCAAGTTGACTTAGGCTACATCCATTTTCGTCAACAATTTCATCACTTGGAGTATTTGGACACGCATCATCAGCATTCATTAAAGTGTCTTGATCATCGTCTTTTTGAGTTTCTGAACAGCCATTTTGGTCGACTGCTTGGCCTTGAGGGGTATCAAAACATAGGTCATCAGAGTTCCAAATATCATCATTGTCTTCATCGAGTTGTGACTCTGAACATCCGACTGAGTCAACTTGTTCACCATTTGGTGTGGCTGGACATGAATCAATAGTGTTGTCAATCATGTCATTATCATCATCATATTGGACAGGAGAACAGCCAACAGAGTCTACGTCAAACTCTCCATCTCCGTTCAAATCTAGTAGTGTGGTGTTTGGACATTGATCTATACTGTTGAACACACCATCTAGGTCTGAATCTACTTGTGATTCAGAACAACCATCGTTGTTGGCGACTTCAGATAGAGGTGTATTTGGACATAAATCTAAGTTGTCATTGACTGTATCACCATCGATATCACGTTGATTTGCTGCACAACCAAAACCATCAACTGGAGCTCCAGGGTTGGTTGCAGGACAAGAGTCCAGTGCATTGTTTATACCATCATTATCAGTATCAAGTTGGCTATCGGCACAACCAGCAGAATCTACAATAGCATTTTGTGGGGTCACTGGACATAGGTCATATTGGTTGACGACTCCGTCATTGTCATCATCAAGTTGTGTCGCTGAACATCCATTGGTGTTGACAAATTCACCAGCAGGAGTATTTGCACATGCATCTTGGCTGTCTGTGACACCGTCCATATCTTCATCAGTTTGAGAGGTTGAACAACCATTTGCATCAACAGTTTCGCCAAATGGAGTCCCAGGGCACAGGTCTGGATTATTACCGTTAGCGTTGTCACCAAAGCCATCTAAGTCGCCATCTTGCCATTGTGTATTGTCCTGTGGGAATTTATCTGGGTTGTTGCCGTTTTGATTATCGCCGTAGCCATCACCGTCAGCGTCTGACCATTGTGTGCCATCTGATGGGAAGGCATCGGGGTCGTTACCATTTTGATTGTCACCATAGCCATCATTATCCGAGTCATACCACTGAGTGTTATCATTAGGGAATCGGTCAGCATTGTTACCGTTTTGATTATCACCATAACCATCTCCGTCTGCGTCAGCCCATTGGGTGCCATCATTCGGGAATGCATCTGCATTGTTGCCGTTGATATTGTCGCCAAAACCATCACCGTCAGCGTCGGCCCATTGAGTGCTGTCATTCGGGAACGCATCGCCATTAGTTCCAGCTGGGTTGTCACCGTATCCGTCGCCATCACTATCACTCCACTGTGAACTATCTGCAGGCCATAAGTCAGGGTTGTTACCATTTTGATTGTCTCCGTAGCCATCACCATCAGTATCTGCCCATTGAGTTGCATCGAATGGGAAAGCGTCTGGATTCATACCTGCAGGATTGTCGCCGTAACCATCACCATCAGCGTCACTCCATTGAGTGTCGTCGTAAGGGAATGCGTCAGGAGAGTTACCCATTGAATTATCACCATAACCATCTCCATCGCTGTCTAACCATTGAGTGTCGTCGTAAGGGAAATCATCTACGTCATCATTGTAGCCATCACCATCAGAATCCTTCTCTGAGTCAGCACAGCCATCGAAATCTACCATTGAGCCAGGTGGAGTATTGGCACACAAGTCTTGCTCATTGGCAACTCCATCGCCATCATCATCGAAGACATATTGCAGGCATACATAGTCGCCAACAATTTGTACAAAGTTAGAATCATAGAGATCGGTAAACAGGCAGTAAACTCCTGATACAGTTGGAGTATTGTAATAGAATGTTCCAAATGACATGTTCTGTGCTGTAGCAGTGACCATTGTCATGTTGGAAGAAGCAATATCAGCACCTCCTGGGTCTTCAACTCTAAATTGTTGATAGTAGGTATCGCCAGTCACTAAATCTAGACCTTCCGAGGTGAAATCGTTAGTTGCCGCTGTCGTGCTAAATGAATTATCGGTGATTATGGCTGACGGTAATTGAGGTATAAAATCAACAAAGTGACTGCCGAGTGCACCATCACCGGTGCCGTTTACCACGGCTCCTTGATTGTAGATTGTTGCGTAGAAACCGTGTAAGTCCATAGTTGTTGGATTAGCCCATGTTACCTGCCAAGAATCCGAATTTGATGTTGATGTGAAGTTGAAAGAGTCTTCATCAATTCGGCTGACATTAAGTGCATCTTCAAAGGTTAGTGATGGGTTTGCATTCAGTGTATCAACATACATATCTACATTGAACACGAACCAATAGACGGTGTATTGGTTACCAACGGTTATGTTACTGGCGAATATATCTCCTGTGGTTGAGGAAGTTGTTTCAGCAACCACTACTTCTTGATAGATTGAATCCTCACTGAAGTGTATTAGCGAGCCAGTAGCGTCAAACAAATTTGCTCCCACCCAGTAGTCACCTTCAATCTCACTTGCGGGGATTGTGTAATTGACAGTCTCAGTTGTTGAAGTTGCTGTGAAGGTGTATGGTCCCACTGCAGGTTGAGAAATACTTGTACCATTATCAGTATACTCAACAAAAGTGTAATAGTCATATTCATATGTATCTCCGACAGTTAAGCCAGTCATTTCTATGGTTACATTTGTCAGGCTATTCATCGTGACATCGATGTATGATAATGATTGACCACCGCCCGGGTTATCGGTTGATATTTCAACATCATAGACATTAGAAATTGCCCCTGTTGAGCCGAAACTTGAGTAGTGATATACTACGAAATATGCGGTAAAGTTTGAGGTAGCAGTATATTCCCCTGCCTCATTATCTGTTGATGATGACATATAACCAAAATTGTTGAAACTCAAGGTGGTGCCAAAAGAATCTTCTAACCGAGCGTCAATATCTCCGTTGATGTGAGTAAATGTCAAATTAAAATAATAAGTAACTCCGCTAATCATCTCAACTTCATAATAATCCTCATTTTGAACTCCTGCAGCGTCTATGTCAGCAGTTAATCCGGTACAATAGATTGGTAGTATAGACGCCAATGTTGCCATTGTCATATCGTCATTCGGTTCAAGAATATCTGGAACGGCAGAATTACCAGTACACGGTGAAGGTACTGCAGAACCGTTGCTACCACCGCCTCCACCACCTGTGGAAGATGTAGTCCATGTCCAAAACTCTAGGTCATAAGTCCCAAAACCAGCATAGCGGTAAATATGGATGTAGATAGTTCCACCATGAGGATTGCCTCCCGGTATCGTAGCTGTGTTATTGGTTGTAACATATTCAGGATTATTTGCAATAGATTGATCAATTAGATTCATATTAACATCGAACATTGTTAAATCAAATTCATTGTTGTAGGTTGTTGTTCCATTGGTAGAAGTTGTTGGATAGGTTATTTGGAAGGCAAAACCCTCGTTTGCATCCAGGGTAAAAGACAACCAGTCATCATTATCTCCGTTTAGGTCAAGCTCAGCATAATCTATCCCTGAGTAAAGAGGGGCAGCACCGTTAAGTGGCAAAGGGAAGTTTGGGTCTGATTGTAGGGCTGTACCGGAATCTGGTAGGTCGTAATTCGGCTGTCCAAGGTCATTTTGCGTTGTTGGATTAGTTGTTGATGAGGTGAATTTCCAAATTGTTATGGTATAACTACCAGAAGCAGCAACTCCGCCAAAATAAGCTCCGTAGATTTCAATGTACACCATGCCACCATGGGTTGAACCATTGGTGGTAACTTGTTCAGGGTTCAGCATGAAAGAATCATCAATCAACATAAAATTTGAATCAAACACTGCTAAATCAAAGTCATCAACGCTATTGAACGATAACTCTACTGCTATTCCTTCATTAGCTGCTAATGAGACTCTAAGATAATCAAAATCATCAGTCCCCTGAACCAAATCACCAGTTCCAGTAATACTATTTGAGAATATTAGATTTGGTATTGATGTTGGGGATGATAGGTTATCAGGTAAATCTCCTCCTGAAGTTCCAATGTCATTTTGATTTGAGCCTACTGCACTCACATTTGTCAGTGTTATTGAGTAACTTACCAATGCGAGCATCAGAATAATACTAATGCTTGATAATTTATTAGCAATAATCTTACTATTCTTGGGAGCCATGGTGGAACCATGAGTTACTCATTTAATAGAGTCTCGGCTAATGAGACTATATCGCTGTAGGTGCAACATGGCCATCTTTCTTGTCGTCTGGTTTCCTAACTCTAGACCAAACTCCACCCATTAATTGGTCATGGCAGTTTTGACAATAGTGAAATCTTCGGTAGGCTTCTCTAAATGAATATGCTTTCTTGCCAGTGGCAACTAGATATCCCTCTGGTGACAAACGAGAAACGATTTCTCCGACTCCTCCACATCCTGGAAAGTCGCATACTGTCTCGGCTGCCATGGTAAACGCTAGTACTATCAGCACTTTAATGGTCGTATCTTTTCAGTCAAAAAACGTCATTCTTCCTTTGGCTCGATTACTACAAGTGGAACATTAGCTTCAATCGATTGTCCTTCTTCACAATTCACTGAAACTACTTTGCCGGTCACAGGTGCTTGGATTTCATTTTGCATTTTCATAGCCTCTAAAATCAAAATCACTTGACCTTCCTCAACCTCTTGGCCAACTTCTACTTCGATGGTAACAATCTTCCCGGGAATATTTGCCGACACTGTGCCAGATTTCTTCTTCTTACCACCGCCAGCTCTCTTCTTTTTCACGACTGGACCTGCGTCTGGTATTTCAACCTCAAAAGTCGTTCCTTCGACAGTAGCATGCCATTTGCCACCATCAGTAACTTCTACTGAAACTTCGTATTCAACGCCGTTAACGATTACTTTCTTTATGTCTGTCATAATTTCATCTCCATGGCGATCTAGCAGAGTTTCTGTTCATTAGTGAGCTTAGCCCCATATTCATTCGGATGTGGTCTTGAGTCCAGACTGGACCGGGATTTCTACCGATCAATGATTGGTCGTCCCCTTGACTTTCAACAATTGATAAAACTGCGCATATTGCGGCGATTCTCAAGGTTGCTTCATCAGTCAAACTGTCACCTCACAGTGGAATGTTGCCGTGCTTTCTTGCTGGCCTTAATTCTTCTTTGTCAATCAACATTTCAAGAGCTCGTGCAAGTTTAGTTCTAGTTTCACTTGGCTCGATAACATCATCGATATAACCAAGTGCAGCGGCCTTGTAGGGGTTAGCAAATTTATCATTGAAATCCTCGGTTAGTCTAGCTCTTTCCTGTTCTGGATTTCTAGCACTCTTCAATCTTCTTCGATGAATTATCTCTACCGCTCCGTCTGCTCCCATTACCGCTAATTCAGCAGACGGCCAGGCTACATTGTAGTCGCCCCTGATATGTTTGGATGACATAACATCATATGCACCACCGTATGCCTTCCTCATTATCACTGTAAGTTTGGGTACTGTTGCTTCAGCGAATGCATAAAGCAGTTTAGCACCGTGTCTAATTATTCCGCCCCATTCTTGGTTAGTTCCAGGAAGGAATCCTGGTACGTCTTCAAACGTGATGATTGGGATGTTAAATGCATCACAGAATCGAACAAATCTTGCTGCTTTATCGCTTGCATCAATATCTAAACAACCTGCAAGAATTTTCGGTTGATTGGCGACTACACCGACAGTTTGGCCACTCAGATGGCCGAACCCAATGACGATATTTTGTGCCCAATCTGCTTGAACTTCCATAAATCCATTATCATCCAAAACTTCTGCAATGACATCTACCACATCATATGGCTTATTGGATTCTTCAGGAATAATCGAGTCTAGTTTGTCACAGGAGCGACTGACTGGATCAGAAGTCTTCTTGGTTGGTGGTTTTTCTAGGTTGTTTGATGGTAGCATGTCGCACAAATCTCTAGCTAACTGTATTGCTGATTCATCATCTTCAGCGGTAAAATGCGAGACACCAGAGCGACTTCCATGTGTCATTGCTCCGCCAAGTTCTTCGAATGACACAACTTCATTGGTTACCGTTTTGATGACTTCAGGACCGGTTATGAACATGTGCGCAGTTTGGTCAACCATAATGACAAAGTCAGTAATCGCTGGAGAATACACAGCACCTCCTGCACACGGCCCCATTATTACCGATATTTGTGGAACTACTCCGGAAGCTCTTACATTTCTAAAAAAGATTTCAGCATAACTACCTAGTGATGCTACTCCCTCTTGTATTCTAGCACCACCGCTGTCATTTAGCCCAATCACTGGTTTGCCAGTTTTCAAAGCCATATCCAATACCTTGCAAATTTTGAGACCATGCATTTCTCCTAAAGAGCCACCATAGACAGTAAAGTCTTGAGCGAAAGCAAAAACTTCTCTGCCATTGATGCAGCCGTGTCCGGTTACAACACCATCTCCAGGAATGACATTTTTGTCCATGTCGAAATCTCTGCAGCGATGTTCTACCAGTGCATCAATTTCTTGGAAGGTACCATCATCAAGCAGAATTTCTAGTCTTTCACGGGCGGTAAGTTTGCCTCTGTTATGCTGGGCATCTACGCGGTTTTGACCGCCGCCGGCCTCACTTTGTGCCTTCCTATTTCGAAGGTCTCGGAGTCTTTCCTCAGTTGTAGGCATGGCTTCCCCACCAAGATGTGCGTCAAGGCCGCCTTTATTGATTACCATAATTTTGGTACCTGAAACCCATTACATAGTTAATAATCACATCAATGATTGAATAAACAAGGGTTTTCTTGATAGGTAGGGAACTCTTAGACTAATCATGGGCAATAATCTGAGAATAGTAATTGCAAAACCGGGTCTAGATGGTCATGACCGCGGTGCTAAAGTTGTTGCTAGGACGCTTAGAGATGCTGGCCATGAAGTGATTTATACTGGGCTAAGAAGAACAGCAAAACAGATTGTTGAGACGGTAAGAGATGAGGATGCAAGGTTCTTGGGTCTCTCATCTCTTTCGGGGGCCCACAACCATTTGTTCCCGCGTGTCTGCGAATTACTAATCGAAGAAGGTCTGTCCGATGTTATTGTATTCGGCGGTGGAATAATTCCTGAGGACGATCGTCCAGCATTATTCTCCAGCGGCATAAAGGCGATTTTCGGGCCAGGCACACCCACTGACGAGATTCTTGAATTTATTGACACTGCATCGGGTATGAATGATGTTGGTGTCGGTGCGAAAAATGACTGGCATTGGCAATCAGCTGCTTGAGGTGAGATTTTGGACCTAGGCCAAATCAATGACGCCATAAATGGTGACAGAAGGTCTTTGGCTAGAACCTTGAGCGCTATCGAAAATGGTTCGATAAACATCAATGATGTCAAACAAAACGTGAAGATTACAAATAAATTACAAGCACCTAATTGGCAATCATTAGCGATAACAGGAGCTCCGGGTGTTGGCAAGTCCTGTTTGATTGATAAGTTGCTTAGTATCTGGGCTGGCTCAGGTTTGAAAATTGCTCTGCTGGCAATCGACCCATCATCGCCTCGTACAGGCGGGGCATTGTTGGGTGACAGAGTAAGAATCACCTCTGTTGACGATGAATCATTAAAAGATAATATTTACATTCGTTCAATAGCAACTAGGAAATCTTCTGGCAATGTACCTTTGATTGTCGCTGATATGGTTGATTTCTTGCATGTGGCTGGTTGGGAGAGAGTAGTGATTGAAACAGTGGGTTCTGGACAATCAGAAGTTAGGTGTGCCGCTATTGCTGACCGAATTGTGGTTGTTGAGGGTCCAGCACGTGGAGATGGTGTTCAAGCAGAAAAGGCTGGGTTACTAGAACTAGCAGATGCAGTCATAGTCAACAAATCAGATTTGAGCGGAGCAGAAAAGCACGCAGAGGAATTGCTAGAATCATTTGAATTAGGACTTGGCGATGCTCCGCCTGTTATGTTAACTTCGGCATTAAACGAGAATGGAGTTGCTGAAGCAGCAAGTGTTTTACTGGATTTACCAGATTCCGGACGCTCAGTCAGAGCACGGTGGCGAGAGAGATTACTTGCCCATTATGAACGAAAAATTCTGGAGTCTCCGAAACTGGACGATATTTTGTCATCGTTGGCGATAGGTTCAATTTCTATTGATGATGCATTGAACACATTAGGTGGGCGGTAATATGAGCGAACAAGTTGAGTTAACCAACCCTGTTGATTTATCGGTTGGAGGCATGAGTGGGCACATATTTAGGCGATTTTTCCATCTTGCAATGTTCATTATTCCAGTATTATACTTCGAATACGGTGAAGATGTTGCTGAAAAAGTGGGTATGACTCTAGATGAAGTTGTGGCAACATTTGTCCTTGTGGCAGTGATTGGTGAGTTGATTAGACTAAAATTAGGATTTACGGTTTTTGGCCAGAGAGAGTATGAATCAAAACAGGTTTCAGCTTTAGCATGGGGCGCTCTAGCAATTGGTTTAGTTCTGCTAATTACTCCGACTAAAGAATATGCTTACCCACTGATATTCACATTGACATTTGGCGATCCATTCATGGGTGAATTGAGGAGAAAAGGTATCGATTCAAGGAATGTGATTTTGGCAGCATGTGTGTTCGTACTGGGAATCTGGCTCGCTTGCTGGTATGTCTTTGGCACCCCAATCATAGTTTGCTTGATAGTTGCACCAATTGCTGTACTTGCAGAAACGCCAAGGCTGCGCTACATAGATGACAATGCAACGATGTTACTAATTCCACTAGCAGCGGTTGTAACCTTAGAACCGTTCTTCAACATAATGTAGTCTTTCAATATGTTAAAATGCGGAGTTGTGTAGGAAGGTATGAGCAGCATGTATGACAATGACGGCAACCATTCAGAGCCACCTCAAGGAGCGTATTACTTCGTGTTCTTTTTGTCTATTGTTCTACTCGGTGTTGCAATGTTTGCTTATCCGCTTTGGTAGTCTCAAGGAAGAAAGCGATTCTTCAAATAAACAATCAGATACCTTAGGGTATGTGCGGTATCTCTGGGATGTTTGGGCTACCTGACACATCAGTAATCCAACGGATGGTTGAGATTTTACAGCACAGGGGCCCTGATGGGAACGGCATATGGTCTGATTCAAAAATCGCATTTGGACATAACAGGTTGTCTATAGTAGATTTATTGGGTAGTAGTCAACCAATCTTAGGAAACAATGGTACAGTATTGATTGCGAACGGAGAGATTTACAATCATCTATCTTTGAGGTCAAGTTTGAATTATAATTGGCAAACCTCAGGTGATTCAGAGGTAATACTAGCACTACATGATGATTTTATTAACAGAGGTGGGCAAACAAATCATCAAGATTGGATTGCCAGGCTAAACGGGATGTTCAGTTTTGCACTTTGGGATGCAAATCGTGAGGAATTAATTTTGGCCAGAGATGCTTTGGGTATCAAACCATTAGTTCGTTGTGAGTTAGATGGAAGTTTGTTGTTCTCGAGCGAAATCAAAGCTTTTCATGCTCACGAATCTTATCAGCCAAAGTTGGATGAAACATCTCTAGCACTGCGCCTTTCATGGGAGTATACACTAGATTCTTCGACATTGATAGAGGGCGTTCATCAAGTAAGGCCTGGTACGGTTGAAGTTTGGAAGTTAGATATGCAATCAAAACCATACCTCGACGCTGTCACAAATTTTGAGCGACAGCAACTTGCGCCAAGATCCGATTGGAATCCTCAGGTTGACGCTAAATCGTTACTGGAATCATTTACTGTTAGTGTCCAAGAGCGGTTGATGGCGGATGTGCCTGTGGGAATTGTTCTTTCTGGAGGTCTCGATTCATCTTTGGTTGCGGCGGTTGCAAGTGAGGCGGCTGAACGTGAAGGAAAGCCCGTTCCTGCTTGCTGGACAGTGGCGGAAAGCGAGGATAATCCGGATTGGATCGCCGCAGAAAATGTTGCATCATCATTAGATTTAGTCCATCATCAATCGATAATGTCTGAAGATTCATTCGTCAAAGATATTCCTAGTCTGTCTTGGTATGGTGAAGATTTAGATGTTTCAGTACTATTTTTCCAACCGTTATTCCAAGAGATGAGGCAACATGTAAAAGTTGGACTTTGCGGCCAAGGAGCGGATGAAATACATGCCGGCTATCCACGGTATAAGTCCCTTGAAACTCACAAAAATACTGTGTTAGAACGACTAAATTCAATCGATGATTCTGTGACAAAAGACATTCTGCAGAAGAATTTGCCTAGCAATAGTTGCTGGTATTCAAACAGCTTACATCCCGATGATTTCACTGTCGATTTGGATAACATGTTGAATTTTGAGTTAGAACGTGGCCAATTAAGCAACTTTCAACTTCGTTTGGTTGACAGACATTCGATGGCGCACTCACTTGAAGTTAGGGTGCCATTTTTAGGGAAAAGTCATCGTGAGCAATCATACCGATTACCGACTGATTGGCGGTTGCCCAGGACAGGCCTAGAGAAAGCCGCATTGCGTAGTGCAGCACGGTTGACAGCACTACCAAGACAAATAACAGACCGACCTAAACTACCAGCAGGAACCGCAACCTCGCCAAATCAACTAAAATCATTCTTAGCAGACTATGCTGATTTAGCCTCATCATTAACCAGTAAGTATCCAAAATTCACCAAGGTCTTACAAAAACAGCCGGACATGGCACTTGGTTTGGGATTATTCGAGGCATTACACATAATTGAACCACATCATACACGAAGTAGCTATTCTATAGAATCATTAGTAGAGGAGGTCTTACAATGAATCTTAACGATTTGAATGATTTGCTTGAGTCAAAAAGACAGGAGATCACAGACTGGATGAATTTGAAGCGGTCAGAAGTCCCAATTCCTATTTACGGTAGCGTCGATGTGAGAGATGCGGGATGGAAAATTGCCGTTGTCGATGCTAATCACTTCCCTGCCGGTTTCAATAATGTTGCATCGGAGGATGAAGAACACCTTGCTGCGTTACTAAAAAATCACATCAAGCGCAGAGATGAGACCTGTAAGTGGGTTCACCTATATCCCGAATCGCACACTAGAAATGCTGCTTATGTAGAAAATTTGACAACCCTTCAACGACTTATTGAAAAAGCAGGTTTCCGGTGTACTGTAGGCTCCCCGGAGTTAGCCGAACACGGTTCTATCGATGGGCTATCCGGGCCTCTAAAATTGGACGTAGTTAGTTTAGAGTTGATAGATGGCGAAGAATATATCGCCGTTGACGGCGTTAGGCCAGATTTAATCCTGCTAAACAATGATTTGACAGAGGGGATTGTTCCTGGACTAGGTACTAGTAGAGTGTCTCCACCTCCGGTAATGGGCTGGCATACTAGGAAGAAATCTCATCATTATGAAGCATTAAGTGAATACGTCGAGGAGATTGCTGCTTTGTTGGGAATTGAATCATGGAACTTGATAACAGATTGGTTTGTATCTAAAGACAAATGTCTTGACAGGGAATCATGTAGGATAGAACTCGCTGCAGAGGTCGATGAATTCATAGCCAAAATTAAACGAAAATACGCTGATTTGGGCGTCGATAGAGAGCCTGTAGTGTTTATCAAAAATGACAGTGGTACCTATGGCCTTGGTATTTTATCGGTTAGAAGCGGAGAGGAATTACTGTCATTGTCTAACCGTAAAATGAAGAAACTGATGTATTCAAAAGGTGGTGTTGATGTTGAAAATTTCCTTATTCAGGAGGGCATACCAACGAGGCTGAAAACAGATAACGATGGTCCGGTTGAACCAGTAGTTTATCTGGTAGATGGGCAAGCAGCATCTTGGTTTTATCGTGTAAATGAAAAGAAAAGTGACATTGAGAATTTGAATTCTCCTAGCGCATTGTTCCAAAGTTATGCCGATGTCGGTCATCTATACGGTGAAAATGCTCATGGTTGGCATGCACTTGTAGCAGAATTATCCATGCTGGCAATGGGCAGAGAATTTTCAAATTACGGCGTTTAATCGCAATGCAAAGCAATATCATCGAGTCTCTTGTGGATTATGTATGAGCCGATCATGGTTATACTCTCTAACCATATTGATTGGATTATGGTTTTCCGCAACCGCATGTGGTGGATTACTACCAGATAATTTTGCAGAATGGCCTGTGAACCTGTGGTGTTGGGGTTTGTTTGGCTACATCTACAAGTCAACAGATAGGAAAGAAAGAATTGAGATGTTAACTGTCCTTGCATTCGCTACTCCAATGGAACTTTTCTTCAGTGAAGTTTGGAAGATATATGAATATCAAAGGGGATTAATGCCATTATTCGTTCCTGCAGGGCATTATTTCTTGTTCGATTTAGGCAGAATAATGGCTAATAAATTTGAAACAAAACTTGCAATGCCTATTCTATTTCCATTCATTCCTATGGTTGCTTATGGTGTATGGGAGGGAACAGATACATCTGCAATCTTTTTGCTAGCATTGGTGATATTATTTACTAAATTTGGACCTCAGCCACGTTTGTATGCGTCGATGGCTTGGGCTGCATTAGCTATGGAAATTGTTGGTACTCAACTAGGTAATTGGACATGGGCAAACGAAGTGCCGTGGACTGGTTTGACAGCATGGAATCCACCATTATTAGTAGGAGCTTTCTACTGTTTGGGAGATTTGTTAGTCAACATGACAGTCGTTAGGTTTGAAGAGAAGGCAGTTGTGGGGTGACTGAATGACGTCTGCTGATGAGTTGAAGAAGCGTAGGGAAAAAGAGGCCTTGCGAATTAGAACTTCTCTTAACCGTCAGCGTAGCGTCCAGCATTCAAACACCAAAGGCGGTGAGAACACCGTTGCATTTGTTGAGGAGAGGTTGTGTATTGGTTGTGATCAATGTGATATTGTCTGTGACGATAATGCAATCGAATTATACAAAGTCGATATGAGGAGTCCACTAATGAATGTGGAATCAAATAGGAAGGCAAGAATCATCAGAGATGCTTGTACTGGCTGTAGGCTTTGTGTTCTAGCATGTCCAACAGATGCGATAACAATGATAGATAGGTGATTAAGTTGAGTAAGAAAAGTGATGCAAAAAATGATGCTCAACGATTTGGTGGTGAGTTTGGGCCTTATCGAAAGCCAGGGACTACAGGAGTTCCCCTTTCTACCTTCAAAACACTAGTTTGGACATCTAACATAGGTGGTCTACTGCTTTGTGTAATCGCATTAGAAATGCTATTCGTTAGACAAATGTTCTTTTGGGGTCTCATGGCTATGCTTGGTGGAGTCGCAATTGCTTTATTCCCTTCTAACTATGAGATAGTAGGTATGAGTGACGATGGTGATAGTCCACAAAAGATGACCATCAAAAAGAAGTCAAAGTAATCAAGCTTCAGTCTCAATAGTATTAATTGACTCTTGACCAATCTTCTCTTTCTTCTCGTTGATTTGTTGTGCCAAGAAAGATACAACATCGAGAATCTTAATGTCAGAGTATCTCTCATCACCTTCAAACTTCAGACACTCAAAGTGTGATACACACTTTGGACAGGAAGTTAGCATAGTGTCAGCGCCGGTAGATTTGATTTCTTCCATTCTAGCAACACGTAGTGCTCTTGCATTCTCATTACAAGACATCATGCTCGATACACCGCAACACATTGCGTCTTCGCCGCTGTGCTCCATTTCAACAATACTGACACCTTCAACAGATTGAATCAACTCTCTTGGTTCTTCATAGATGCCCATTTGCCTACCAAGCCTACACGGGTCGTGGTAGGTCACAGTGGTTTCTTCTTCGACCTTTAGATTCATGTCGAAGCCTTGTTCGATCAAGAATTCAGTGGTGTGCATGACCTTGACATCTTCTAGTTCGTAATCTCTAGCAAAAGTTCTGAAACATTCTGCGCAAGAAGAAACTAGCGTATCAATTCCAGATTGTTGGATCTTCTTCTGGTTGTAAGCCTTCAACTTGTCAAAGACTTCTGTTAGTCCCTGCCACTTTTGGTCGTGACCACAGCACTTTAGGAAGTCTCGACCTAAGTATGAGACATCAACTCCTATTTCATCGAAGATTGTGAATGCAGATGTTGTAGCATCTCCGAGGTTCATTTCACCCTCATTGACGTGTGAGAAAACCATTTCTTGGTCAAGGTAATCGACACAGCCTGGATAGTATCCAACATTAGATTCGATTGGATAATCCTCGACAGAGATGAAGTCCTCATCAGCTTCTTCTTCAGCTTCTGCTGCTAGTACGGCTTGAAGTACAGTGTGTGGAATTTCCGCTTGTGGGCCTCCAACGATTAAGCCTCTTCTAATGTCAACATACGAGTCATAATCTACTAATTGTGGACATGCATTTGTACATGCGGTACAAGTCAAACATGAATACAATGGCACACCATCATCTTCATTGTTCCAAGAGTTGTAAATGATGTTCAACTTGTCACCGCCGTTGAATAGACGAACAGGACAAGCGTCGTCACAAAGGTCGCAGCCGTAACACTTGTTCATCTCAAACTCATATCCTCTGGCCATTGACCTCAGCAGAATGAATACCATTGCACCAAAGGTCAAACAAGGAATGAACATTGCGTAAATCAATTTTGCATCCAAACTCTTTGGGTTCATGTGATAACTTGGATTGTTAACTTCGCTAAAACTTGAGCCACCAAGTGCCATTTCGACGTCGTTGCTTAGATTGACAGTTTTACCCTCTAGTGAGGCAGGAGCAGAACTGCTCCATACCAATAGTGGTTGGAATGCAGCAATTTCCAAACTAATTTCTTTCATCATTGTGTCATTGAGTGCTAGTGGTCCAGTAATCTCAACGTCCATTTGGTAAGTGTATGTGCCTACAGGAAGTTCTAATGAGTCTCCAGCACAATTGGTGAACTCTGAAACAATCTTGTTATCGGAATTGTATACAGTCATCTTGCTGCTAATCATTGTTTCAGTCTTTACATCGTTGATTTTTCTCTCCTCAGCACGGTGTTCACACGCAATGTCTGTGGTGATTTTGTCAACAGATTCGTGGTGTCCTTCAGGGAAATGCACAGGGTCTTCAGTAATAGTAAATTCTCCAGATGACGACCATATATCTTGGTCAGTTAGTACTGTAGAATCTTCTGCAGCATTCATTCCGGTTTCTGGATCCTGGTGACCATTAGCATCAGCGAAATCGATAATCACTTGCTGTCCCGGTTGGTAAATCACCCAATCAAGCCAAGCGGCAGTTGGGACAATTCCGTCATCTGACCAGCCAAATTCATCAGTGAATTCATTGGTGTCGTGGACATGTATGTCAATAGGTTGAGTTCTCATCGATTCCAATTCCTCGTAATCTGAGATTGTACCAAGTCCCCTTGCACCCCAGAACCCTTTGTCATAGACATCCCATGTTGCTACAGTAGCAGCGGTTGATAGGATTAACGCGCCAACGAGAATTTGTTTGGCATGACCAGGAGTGAAACCAGAACCCCACGCTTTGGTTAATACCATTCTAGCTCCAAAGTAGATACAAATCCACAGTAAAACTCCCGTCATCAGCCACGGTAAAGCGTTGAAAGCTTCCGCTAACCATGGTTCCCTCACCCCACAAAGTAAGTCTCCGTGACTGTCAAGTTTACAATAATCTGATCTATTTTTATGGTATAGTTCAAGGAAGATATTGATTGAGAATACGGAAATGAACCAAATGTGTGCTAGATAAACTGCACCTGCGGCAGCAAACCACGGGTCTTCTACTGGTCGCTTTTCCCTGCCACCCAAAAATGGAGGTAGAACCAAAATTCCTACTGGGATTCCGGTTAGAGCAGCACCCCACCATGCAGCATTCCATGGGAATACTGGTTGACCGAAGATGTCACCAACGAATCCGGTAGGAACTGTGAACTGTGGCAAATATTCTCCCCACCTAAGATATCCATACGAGAATAATACATACCAATCAGGGAATACGAAACCTGCTTGAGCATATGGGTCAGCAGCACCATGTAGCGGAGGAGGAATAATCCAAGCATAGTAAAGTAATACTGCACCCATGAAGGCGAAAATCAACACATCTCTCAGAACTTCATGCGGCCAGAATCCGTGACCCAACCTTGTTCTTTTTCGCTTTTCACCAGTGGTTTGAAGCTTCTCTTTTTCATCCATGTATGATGATGCTACTCTTCCGAGATTCTCTACTAGTCCCATTTAATTCCCCCAAATATCAATGTGGCTCCGCTATTCCTTGTACCCAAACGATGAATAAGTGTACGATAATCAATCCAGTAACGATTACTGGAAGGATGAAAACGTGTATGAAGTACATTCTAGTTACTGTACGAGGGGTTAACGCAGATCCGCCGAACAATAGCGTAGCGATTTGCTTTCCGACAAGTGGACTTGAGTTTGCTAGGTTGATTCCGATAACTGCAGCACCATATGCTAGTGAATCCCATGGCAATAGGTAGCCTGAGTAACCGAATACAATCGTTAACGCCATCAAAGCAACACCAATCAACCAGTTGAGTTCTCTTGGGTTTCTGTAGGCTCCAGTGAAGTATACTCTACACATGTGCAAGAACACACTGGCTACCATGAAGTGTGTTCCCCAGTGATGAACTGCTCTGATAATATATCCGAATGGCAATTCTGTCATAATGTACTGCATGCTAAGATATGCAGGTGATGGAATACCTTCGCCACCTGGGACGTAGTAAATGCCCAGTACGGTTCCTGTAATTACCAAGATAATGAACGATAGGAATGAAATACCTCCTAAGCAGTAAAGCGGGTACCAATACCAGATAATTCTCAACTTATATTTTTCAGCGTGGGTTAGCGGCATCTGTCTGTGCATGTTGTAGTAAGCACCTTTTGACATATTCCAGTAATCTTGCAATCTAAATCTGGTGTCCAACCATGAAAATACCCAAAGGAACGACCGTTCTGCAAAGCCCATTTTACCAGTTGATTCAACAGCACGGAGAATCTCTCTTCGTGGCATCTCCTCGTTTTCTTTACGCAGCGTAAATGCAACAAGGACGATGATGAAGGCAATAAAGAACCATAGAATCCAAAACATTGTTGTCATTATATCACCTCAATCACAATATGTGTACCAATCGAGGTAATCTGTAATTCCCTCTATGTTGTCGCCATTCATCTGAACAGGAATAATTGGTAATCCGACAGGAGCTGGTCCTCCAGAGACTTTTATCCCAGCATAATTGAAAGTAGCACCGTTTGACCGATTCCTATTGGAGTTCATTTCTAGAGCAGTTGGGTCAAATCTTGATGAATGGCAAATACAAAACAACTTGGTTCCACCATCATCAGTCCCATTAGGGGTCCATGAATCATCAGTGAACGAATTTGACACCAATTGCCATCCAGGGATACAACATAGATGTGTACAGCGTCCGTAGATTATTACTAGATTGTCTGAAGGGAAAATTCTTGGATCCAAATCAGACATGTCTTCAAAGTGTCCTATACGTTTTCCAGTTTCGTCATAACCTTCCATCATTTGGAATCTAGCTTTACCGTTAGTAATCGGAGTATCCTTGTTCTTGTCGTGGTCTACATATACAACAATGACCGGTACTCCGTTCCAAATACCTGCTGCACCAGCAGTTCCAGTGGATGACTTTGCTGCTTCGTCAACGAAGTCTTGTCTAGTCATTGGCAGTTCGTGTTTGGCACCATACCATGCTTCGTCTTCTCTACCTTTAGCCCAGAAGATAACTCCGTTGTTACTTCCGCCAGAATCTGCTCCTGGCGGCAGAAGAATGGCGGAGAATCCCAAAACACCTAATGATGCTGCAAGAACTCCAGTGGCGGTGTTGAAACCGTATTTTAGGAATTGACGGCGGTTGATTACTTTGCTAGTGCCAAATGCAGAGTCGCCATCAGCGAGTGACGGGGCTGGTTTTAGATTGTATTCTCTTGCCAATTAAATCACACCTTGTACTCTTTCCAGTCTTTTTGATGTTCTGGGATGAATTTGTTAATCGCATGCTTTACAATAATCGTATCAGGAAGAATGAATCTAAGATAGACAAGCCCCATCAGAATCAGTGTTGTAACGCCTATGGCGAGATGGAATGCGAGTTGTCTCTGATCCCAGTCATTTGCCAGTCCGTAGATCAACGAGAACATCCAATAACAAGACCAGAAAATTCCCCAAATGAAGAAGAACATGGTCAGGTATGATGCTCCAGATGGTGCTAATTTGGCACTGACAATTGAACCCATGTCAGCTTCAGTGAATACGCCTTTGTCAATCGCCATCTCCATTTGTTCCTCGGTCAAGGAAGCATCTTCTAGGGATTTTCTCGCGTCGTCAACGCTAATTTCTCCACGGGCAACGCCACGAAGTAATT
This sequence comes from Methanobacteriota archaeon, assembly GCA_011526375.1. Taxonomy (GTDB): domain Archaea; phylum Thermoplasmatota; class Poseidoniia; order Poseidoniales; family Poseidoniaceae; genus MGIIa-L1. Next base: position 6,662 of record WTIT01000015.1, on the reverse strand, counting down.
TGGTAATTGTGTCGTCCATCACTGGTCACCTCTTCTTCTTATTTTGTATCGCAGTCGTAGTTGGTTGCTTCTGCCTTTGTATGATGAAGAGAAACTGTATCTGAGCATGAGCCCTGCAAACAATACAACGGCTAGAACAGCACCAAATCCAAGTAAACCAAGAACGTGAGCCCTAAACTCTGCTCCCATGTGTTTGAGGTCGACTCCAGTTTCTTGAGGTTCAGGCGGGCTAACATTTCCATCTCCGGCAAATAGTGTTCTGGTTCCCATTGCAGTTGTCTTATCATCGCCTTCTTGCAGAGCGAAAATCAATTGATTCCATTTGTCTTCCGGGCCGGGGCCTTGGTCGCCGTTGACTGAATTGCCGGTTATCCAGAAGTCTACGGCACCAGATTCAGCAGCCGGGGCCTGCCAAGACAATGTCCACATACGATCGTCTAGTCCAGCAGTTGCTTCGGTTTGTGTGAGTGTTGTTGGGTCTTCTTCCCAGTTTTGTAGATTGTCGCCAGATAGGACTCCATCTGATACTCGCATTGAAAATCCTGCAGTCCAAGGACTTGCAGCAGGCGGTCCGCCGATAATTTGAAGTTTAAGATCGTAAATTTGGCCTGCTTCCCATGCATACGGGACATCATCAAGGATTATCTGGACTGTGTTGTCTGCAGCTGCGTTGTGACAAAGACATCCTTCCTTTGCCACATCATCAATTGTTTCACCAGCGTTATTTTGCTCTCCGCCAATGCCGCCATGATAGGATGAGGCAATGCCTGGAAGTGTCAGTAGAACTAACAGCAATGTGCCTAGCGCAAGGCGATTTGAGTTTGGCTTGCGCAACATTGACACACCCAGTTAAATCCCCCACCGGTATGAACCCTTTAAACATTGCCAAAATACATGGGTCAATTTATTCGCAGTACCTCGTTTTTGCCCGACTTTATAAACCTCGAAATTCGGCTTTAAATTGTTGTTGTTAGGGATAGTTCAATAACGGAGAGTTATTGGGTGTTTTGACTGCCATGCCAACTCCGTTTGAAAACACCTATGATTTGTCCGATTCACAACTCGCAGATTTGGAGGAAGCTGAAGAAATGATGTTGAAAAATGACTTGGGCAATGCCGAAGATCTGCTGCTCAGTATGCTGGAAGATGATGGCGAGTGTATCCCTGTGTTATCGAACCTTGGCCACCTTTACGGACGTTATCTTTCAGAATTTGAAACAGCAGTCAAGTATTACGATAAAGTCCTGTCAATTGAACCAGATAACGCTTGGGCGAGAGACTCAAGAAGAAGATACCTAAGGTACATCGAGAAATGAGATAAAGTTCATTGAGCATCAACATCAGCCACAACTGATGGAATCATCACAAATTTTGATCGCCGGTGTGGGCGGCTTAGGTTGCTCATGGGCAAAGGGCGCTTGGTCAAAATGTGATTCTGAAGCAGATATTTTGTTAATCGATGCCGACGATGAAAGTTTTTCATCTGTTCAGAATGGCCATGTTTTACGACTTGGTACAGTTGTAGACAAACTTGGTTGTGCTGCTTTGCCGCCACTAGCTGAACAGAGGATGAGAAGTGTCTCTGCCGTAGTTAGGAAGTTGATGGAACCCGTGGAATTAGTGATTTTACTAACAGGTCTCGGGGGCGGTACAGGTACTGGTGCAGCACATGAATTTGCTCGTCAGGCAAGGTTATCAGGTGCTGTAGTGATCGCAGTTGCGGCGATGCCATTTGAGATACAATCTACACGGTTGACAATTGCTGAGGAGGGATTTTCAAGACTAGATAATTTTGCTCATGTCACAGTACGCCTATCGTTGGAAAGGTTAGCCAGGCAAGCAAGGGAAAAAGGCAGAACATGGCAAATGGGTGCTGAATGGGTGGAAGATTTAGTTGATGGTCTTGTTAGAACTTTACTAAGAATGGGTCTGATAAATTTGGATTTGATGGATTTGAGAGCCATTGTTGAACAAGATGGTAAATCGACATTGTTGGTTGGTATGGGTGACCCAGATGAGCCAGAAGATATTCTTGAATCAGCGATGATGGCACCTCTGGCTGCTCTAGATGTTGGGGGTGCAAGAGGTTGCTTAATCCAGATTGAAGGGGGTTTGGGTATGACTCTAAATCAAGTTGATACTGTCGCACGTCTCTTTACAAACGCTCTTGATTCTGATGCTCAAGTAATTCTAGGCGCAAGAGTAAGTGAAGACTTACATAACAGTATGAGAGTTGTAACCCTACTCTCAGGCATTAGTGATGATTAGTCTAAATCTATGGTTTCGTCCCATTCAATGTTATCGATTTGAACCTGCTCTTGCTCTTTATCCCAATCGACATCATTATCCTCTTGCCAAACTTCTTGTGAATCTTGTTGTTTGGCTGAATTTGATTCAATTTTTGCTTGTATTATGTTAATCTCAGTGTCTTCAGTGTTTGTTGATAATTCTGAGTCTTGTAAAATTCTGCTAACATCAACACTTGTGTTGTCTTTTTCTATGATATTCTGTAGCACAATTTTGTGGACATAAATGACAGTAACTATGACTACAGCATGGCCGATTGACATAACTATTTTGATGTCATCAAAAAATGTGGTTAACATCGCCACACTACCGGCATATGCATAGCCGAATGCCAACCCCCAGGTCAATGCGTTTTTTTCGGTAATCAGCTTAAATTTACTTCTATATCCTCTTGAAGTCATTGACCAAATCGCCACAAATACTGTGAAAATCATTAAAGCGATTTCTTCGACAAATACCTGTATTATTGACGGATCCATGAAATTCTGGCGCCAAATCGTCAACAAGTGCCAGGTAATAAACAGATGACATATCAAACTCCAGCGTGTGCTAAATTTTTGTAATCGTGGTTTCATTGACGAGAGTTTCTTGAATTTCCACGAGTAACTCAAACTGCCTAAAAATAGCCCTAATGCAACAAAAGAAAACGGAATCGAGTGAAGTATCGATTGGACTAAAGAGTTGTCTAAATTTTGAAATTGATAGAACACACTCGCCAATATCATGCCTGTTAGAAAGATTATCGTGGCTGCAAAAATCGCTGAGGTCTTCAGGCTCGCCAAATTTTTTACACTGGTGATTTTTTTTGCACTATTGTTGGATGCCCACTGTGAAAACGATGTTCCTTGTACAATTGACCATGCAATAAACATCATTCCAAGAATTAATGGAATGGCATTATTACCGTTTGCGACTATGCCATTTTCGCCTGTAGTCAAACTTAGGAGAATAAAAATACCAACTGAAGTAATCAAGGGAAACAGGCATATCCTGAAACGATACAGGTTCCGAATAAATATTGACATTTCGTCGTTGGTATTATTTTCGTCTAGCGTTATCCAATTGCTGATTGTTTTGTTATTTGCTAACAATGCAGTCATTGCGTATGAGGCAGACAGGCTAGTAAATGCCATCGCTACAGAAACATTTAGCGAATCAACTCTTGCTGTAGTGTAGAGTATGACTGATAATAAAATTATCAGTATTATATGGGGCATTGTGGAAGTTGAAAGTAAGGTTTTGATTAATCTGAACATCGAGATATTTTGTTGTTCATAAATGGACAAGGCGTCGTTTTGGAGGCTGTCGCCATCATTATTCGATTCTACACTGTCAGCCATATTGCAACAAGTTCACCGAGGCGGGATTATGATTTGATATTATCCAAAGAAATTAAGTCGAATTCTCGATAAGGCTAATCATGGCGAGGCGTCTCAGTAAGGCTCTGCGGGGTAAGAGGCGGTGGATAGGTATACAAATTTCTGCAGACATTTCTTCTCGGGCTAAATTAAAATCAATCATTGAAACGATTGCCAGTGAACTAGAATTGTCAACCATGCCAAAATTGATGGATTTTGACCAAAGGGTTTATTCAAATGGTTGCGGGACTGGAATTATTCAAGTTAAACTTCCCGATTACAATAAATTGAGAGAATATCTTTCTAGCGCTAACTCACTACACCAAATTGGGATGTCCAGTCTGACTAGCAGCGGCAAAATAAGACTAGTTAGGGAAAGACTTTCTGTGGTTAATTAGGAAGAATTCATTTGCTACTTACATTGAGTGTTTACTATGGGAGCGGGCGGATCAGCAGAAGCAATGAAATTCAGTGATGTGCTAATTTTGGTTGGCATTGGCATGCTGTGTGCTGGTTTCATAATTCACGGTTGGGTAGAAAGTTCCCAGTTAGATGCGGATGGGGCTGATAAATATGAAAAATCAGTATACTTGTTAAAAGGTGACAAAATGATACTGGACATACAATCAATAACTGATTCAGAAGGTGATATAGCAATTTATTTTGATTCAGAGTTAATCGATGAAGAAAGGTTTACTCTTACAGCAGGACAAAAAGAGTCAATGCCTACTTTGGAATCAAAAGAATACGGAGAATACAAAATTGAGATTACAGTCGATTCAGGTTCAGTGGAACTAGATGTTGATATTAGCAGAGCCATGATGCTTGATTTCTTAATTTATCCAATAGGTGCTGCAATCCTCATTTTTGGTCTTCAAAAGCGAGGAATTGAACAATCAAATAAGTCGATTGATGCAGAGTTAGAATTAAGCGAAGAGCCAAATTAAATCTTCGGTTTCATCACAGGTAAATTGTTCTTCTTCATCAGTGATAAGGCTGACAGTTAAGTCAGTATTTACTTTTTGAAGTGAGACGGTTTTGTTTCTATATATTATGCTACTGCAAGACATAAATCCTTTATTTATTGCATCGATTGCTTGTTGTTTAGCCATTGTAAAATTTGATTTTGGAATGTTGTTTAATGACTCAAACAATCCAGCAATTCTACAGTTGATTTGAGTGAAAAGATATTCCTGATTAAGCTCTTTTGAGTACCAATCTGCAAATCCCATAGGGAAATCAGAATCGTTCGCTGCAGTTTGGTTCGAGATATTGATGCCGATTCCGATTACGGTGTGATTTGCGCTTCCTTTCGAGATTGACTCAACTAAAATCCCACAAACCTTTCCCCAATTGCCTTTCTCAATCAAAATCAAATCATTGGGCCATTTTAGAATAATTTTACAATCTTGGCTACGATTTTGGACTGATTCAAATGATTGTTTTACTACATTGCCAACCAGTACCTGAAGTAACTGAGGTGTAATACCTTGCTCAGGGTTAATTTTCCAAGAGCATGCGAATAATTCTGACGAATTTGCCCATTCTCTATTATACCTGCCCCGCCCTTTCGTTTGATGTTCTGCTGACAACGAACTGCCAATCGGCCACTCGCCATTCAACAGCTCATTATTTGTCGATTCTACGACTTTACGTTTTGTATGAGGTGTTTTCGCAAAAGGGTGCCAAATAGTAAGTATCCTTAATGACTCGCCGTCAAGAAAACTTAGTTCATCGGTAATTCTTGATGCAAAGCCATATTTGGCGCAAATATTGTGTATTACTTCTTCGGTGTAGTTATGACCTATTGTGAAAATTCCAATTCCGAGATTGTTAAGTATTTGAGAAGAACTTATTTTGGCCAGAGTTATTGAAATCAGGCTTTGCTCAGTAGTGTCAATTAATGCGGCATCCTCTAATGGACCAAGGTGTTCAGTATCACCCCTTGTTGGTTTGATATATGGCATATTCCAGAATATTAGATCATAACTTGTGCCATCAGTCCACTGTTCGAGACAACCATCTTCTGAAGGGCCAGGTCCTCCCTCATACAGTGCTATTTCACTTGCAGAATTTATTGAGAAAAAATCTCTTGCAGCAGCCACAGCATATGGGTTTATGTCGCAGGCCGATACTTTCCAACCTTGCCTATGGCATAGCAAAGATAGTACTCCACTTCCAACACCAATTTCCAAACACTTTCTACCCCCACCTGGGCCCATGCGAATCAAATTTTTTGCCATTAAATCAGTGTCTTCTCTGGGGGGATAAACCGTATGCGGTAATTCGAGTGAAAATAATTCGCCGGTTGGAGATATCCATTCATATTTTTTTGTTGATTTTTCGATCAATTCTAGCTCTCGTGCAACGGAGTCATCAGAAAATATTGGTCCGCTCACAGATTCTGTACTTTTGACGAAGCATTTATTCATTACCATGTCTACAGATTAATACCCACAGGACGCTCAGTTTGGCCGATTTTGGTTGTGCTTCGCAATGGCGAGGCTGGGCTGACCCTGCCGGAAAATATAATAACGCAGGGCAAGTCGGCTGAAAAGCCCAAGTTGCTACGTTGGGCCTGTAGCTCAGTCAGGTAGAGCATCCGGCTTTTAACCGGACGGTCGCGGGTTCGAACCCCGTCGGGCCCGCCTGATTCGCTACCGGTCTAGCCAGTGAGGGTGTTTTGAGGGGTCTGGCATGGTAGTAAAAAGCGCAACAAAAAAGCGATTAATGGAATTAGGTGTTTCTGAAGAATTTGCTCACAAATTAGCAACCGACAGAAACATGACAGACATCAAAACCCTCTCTCACGATGAAATCGCATCGATTCTCGGGACTTCAAAAGACTCCGAGGCATTCACCAATGTGATGTCGGTAATTGCTGAACAAGGTTCTCGTAGAAGAGCGCAAAAGAAAAGCAAGAAAATCACTATCAGGTCAAGAGCAATAGATGACTTTGATCGACCTGACATCACCCTCAGATTCAATGCTCTAAAC
>WTIT01000089.1:67957-73042 GCA_011526375.1 Methanobacteriota archaeon | reverse complement strand
GGTTTAGGTCCCATTCCTTATCGGTTCGCAGGTTCGAATCCTGCCCCCCGCACCATCTTTTTGTAATTGTTCGTGTAGATTTGAGAGGCAATTTGTTCAAGATTTTTTACGAATTATCATCAATGTGGGGATCAAAAATAGTGCAATAACTACAGCAGGCCCAATAAGTTGTTTAATCCGGTCACTCAAGGTAACCTCGCTACCAAGAGAAATGTATGATGCCAAGGCCCAATCATCTCCATCTGTTGGTTCATGGTCACCATCTACAACATTTCCCGCGATGGTGAATAAAACGTCTTCTTCGCTTGTTGGTGCAGTCCATTTAACAGTCCAAGTTCGTTGGTTCGCGCCTGAATGCTCGTGGGTTAACTCGCCGTTTTCTGTGAGGTAAGTAGAACTGTCTGTCGGGCTCAATACTCCATCTGAGGCCTTAAGATTGAAGCCACCAGAATGTCCTGATGCTGATGCTTCAGGGCCGCCTGTAAGGGTGATTGTAAGGTCATATGTTTTAGTAAATTCAAATTGATCAGGTATGCCCTCAATTTGGACAGTCGTATCACTTCCCGGATTTGTACCATGGCAAGAACATCCAGTCTCAGAATAGCCTTCCATACCATGTGAGGATGCATCCGCATTGAGCGCAGTAAGCATCAACAATGGCAAGAAAAACAACACAACTAGAGATCTCATATTTCCGCTCCTCAAGCATTGGTTTTACTCTTAGTTCTAAAGTTTCTAAACAACAATGCTAGTATGCCAAATTCGGTTATTTTGGTAATGATTCCCAAATAATCTTCCAAGATATAGTGAATATCATGATTTGAGACGAAATAAGCAACAAACATGATCAAAACTAGAATCATCAATGAGAGTCTAACTAATTTTGTCTTCTGATCGTTTAGAGTCAAAAACATGGGCAGAGAGATTAGTCCTAATGCGCCTATGCCTCCTAACAATAGGGTATTATCATCAATACCCAACAAAACATGAACTAAACCCGTAAATGATGCCAGCCCAATTATTGGGGTTGAGAAGGTAGTTTGCCGGTTAGACAGGAACTTATTTGTCAAAAAACACAGCATAATTGCAGCAAGGGATGCAATAATCAAGACTTGAGAATTACTTAGTCCGGTTGATTCCTCCTCTCCATGAGCAGATGCTATTGGAGTTAATGACAAAAGTATGGCAAATGGAATCGTGTAAGTCAAAATCGATATATTCCTCATTACCCTCACCAACGTTGGTAAATTTGAGTTCCCATACCTTCAAGTCATATAAAGCCATTCTAGGTTTATGCACTTTGCAATACCTAACATATCAGAATGTTAGTACTCTTTCACTATCTTGGATCCATTGTGAAAGTTCTGCCATTGTGGAATATTGTGCACCTTTGTAGAAGCCTTGGCCTTTCAATACGCCGCATCTCTGCTGACATGTGCCACAAACCTTGACCGGTATGCCACTTTCAATCAGCTCTTTGGTCATTGCAACCATGTCTTCAACTCCCTTGGGCGGATTTATGCCATCTCTCGCCAAATCAACGCTGTCATTCATCAGAAATATTCTGACTTCAACACCGTCGTTGTGTAATTGCCTTGCTAATCTTAGTGTATTCCAAGTCACATCTGTGCCGTCATAGGGCTGCTGATTGAGTATCAGGAGGGTTGCCATGACAAAGGCAATACCTGATGTGCTATATACATGGTTTCAAATGTTAAAACAATAGGCAGTTTTTATGGGAAAAGGTTTCCACAGGTTCTCCAAGTGGTTCGTTCCCCACAAGAAAAGAGTGCACATCGCCGTGTTTATTCTCTCTTTGTTCATGATTCCAGGCGCGCTAACGGCCCTCCAACCAATAGATATGGAATCATATGAAATGGAATCTCCTGAGTTAACTGCTCAGACCATAATTAACGATGAATTTTCTAATTCTGAGATTATACTTGGATTCGTTATATCGGCAAGAGATCCCGAATTTGTCCCAAGTATGGAGGACTGGTCTCCGGTACCTCCGATGAGTGATGGAGCCCCAGACTATTCATCCCTACCCGATGTAGGAGAAATGGTCGAGACCGGCGAGCCTTGGCAAGGTATTTCAGCGCCTAAAGGCGGTATCGTCAATCTAACCGTTCTCCAAGAGATAGATGCAAAGAAGCAAATTGTTTACGACCATGTTCTTGCACCAGCATTGAAGCCTTTAGTGAATGATGTCACTGGCCATCAGTACAACGGCGTTATGACTCTTTCAGATATATTTAGAGGATTCATGAACGGAACTTCTATTCTCACTCAACCCGGAATTAATTCGCTGGGAATTCCAACTCCAGCACCAACCAATTGGACTGATTGTGGTGTCCTCGAGTGCCTCGAATTTGATGACCCTAACATCACTCAAGACCACATCGATTTGGCAGCCTTGAGGATGGCTGATGCGCCTGAAAACAATTTCCTACGTTGGCTATCTCTTGACCGAGGATTCTTCCCAGATGTCAACTCACTGCAAACCGGCCCGATTGGTGGTGAACTGCAACTAGATGGCACTTGGGATAACGCAATTCAAGGACTCGGGCGTTGGTCGGCATCTTCAACCTGGTTCCTCGTACAATATGACAGTGCAAAACTCGAAGAGATGGGTTGGGAAGTGATCTGGAAAGATGCTCATCAAGAGAAAGATGTCAAATTTTCCGATGACGGTCTCATCGTTGGAGGTTACCGATTAGATGACGGAGAACTAGTAGTTCACCCACCAAGATACGATGAGGCTGTTTGTCAAGAATTGCAAGAGGAGAGTGGCGGTTGTTCAAGCGAATGGTCATACATGGACCTCGAAGGTAAACTACGCTCAAACGACCGCACAACCATCACCTTACTGGTTGGCCAAGGGGTCAACGTCGAAGTCAATCGTGAATTACAATCTAGTGCTGGACTGATTTTACTTATGGGGCTGGTTATTGTTGGCTTACTATACATTAGTTTGAGGCGGTGGACAGATGTAGCAATCGTATTGGTGGCATTAGGTGCTGCACTACTATGGATGCAGGGAATGATTGGTCACGTCGCCAATCTATCGGGATGGCTAGGATTTACCATAATTGCTCGTTCTCAATTCTCTAATCTGTTACCCATATTGGTGTTAGCCTTGGGCATAGACGATTCATTACACGCGCTGCATCGCTACAAGGAGGAGCGCAAGAATGGTGCTACAACCACTGCAGCAACCGAAGTTACCTTGACTAGAGTTGGTCGAGCAATCATGCTGACCTCGCTTACCACTATGTCGGCATTTGCAGCTAACCTATTCAGCGATGTTGCAGCATTACGCTCCTTCGGAGTCGAGGCTGCTTTGGGAATCCTTGCCGCATTCTTGTTGACCGGTCTTTGGGTTCCGCTAATTCGTCTAAGTGTCGATGAATGGATGGATAAACGCAACAAGAATATTTCAGAAAAACAAATGACACATTTAGTCTCAGAGGACCTGTTACGGAAGATTACTACTACCTGTGGCAAGGCCAAACCAGCGCTGATTGTTGGACTCATTGCTGCATTAATCACGATTCCTGCAGCAGTAGGTATGGCTCAGTTAGAAGGTGACTTCAGAGTCGAAGATTTCCTCGATGAGCGTTCTGATTTCGCCCGCGGTGTTGAGATTGTTACCGACAGATTTGCTGACGAAGGCGAGCCGGCTTATCTGCTGATAGAAGGGGATGTGCTTGACCCTGATGTGTATGCCGCAATCGATGATTTCCGGACGGAAATGGGTATCCTGCCCGAAGGGGTTGCGGATAAAATCACCAAATTGCCGAATGGTGATATTGACATTTTAGCACTAGATGAAATGGTATTTGCCGCAATGGGTTCACTAGCCTTAGATTCGACGCCTTTCGAAGCAGCCGGTTGGTTAACTGATGTTGAAGGACACGGAATGAATTGTTCTGATGATGGTGCTGGACCATTGCTCGATTTAACAGACAGAGACTGTTTGTCGTTCTTCTATGGCTTCTTGGTACTTCACGGTGTTCCGGGTGTCGGGCCAATTCCGGATATTCCGCCTAGTATTGTTGAATTATACATCAAGCCAAGCGTCGAATTGGATCCGGTAAAACCGTGGCTTGACATCAATGGCGATGCAGCTGAATATGATAGGATGCTCATCCGTTTTGGCATGACTTCCCCCGAAGACTTCCCTGGTATGGGTGAAGGTTTGGAAGAATTATGGCGAGATTTGACAGTATTCACCAATCTATCAACCGGTACTCAAGAAGCAGCAGGCGAGGAAAGTGAAGACAAACCGCTGACTTGGGTTATGGTTACTGGGCGACCAGTCACGAGATATGTTGCCTCAGATGCCATGCAAAATGAGATGCAATCCTCACTGATTCTTGGTTCATTATTCGTTTTCATCACCTTGTCAATTGGTTTCAAATCCGTCAAGCAAGCTAGTATAACGCTAATCCCAATTCTCTTGGTTGTGGTTTGGTTGTATGGCCTAATGTATGCCGCGGGTTCATCACTGAATATCGTAACAGTAACGATAGCCACGATATCACTAGGTGTTGGTATTGATTATTGTATTCACGTCACTGAACGATATCGGGAAAGCCGGGAAAAGGGCGAGTCGCATCACGATGCGCTAGTTGCTGTTGGTGGCGCTTGTAGTCTTGCCTTAATTGGCAGTGCAGCATCAGACATCGCCGGATTTAGTGTGATTGCATTGTCGCCAATGGGTCTGTTCAGTAATTTTGGTATTTATTCGGCAGCCATGATTGCCCTTTCACTAGTCGCTAGCTTAGTATTAACCACTGCTGCTCTAGGCATATTGGCGATGCTGATGAAGGATAATCAGCCATCTACCTCAGTTATATTCGAGCACGAATAATGTTATTTATCGCAATAAAAACAGACACGTCATGACTGATGGCCAGACCTACTACGATGGATTGATTGCCCAGGGCTATCCTGCCGAGCAAGCACTTGGATACACTCAGCAGTATTACCCTGGATTCACTCCTGCTGCTGCGGCTCCAGCGCCAATGCCAGCGCAGCCAGCAGTCCAGCCACAAGCCATTCCGCAACCACAACCAATGG
>WTIT01000089.1:0-67857 GCA_011526375.1 Methanobacteriota archaeon | reverse complement strand
ATGCCAGCGCAGCCAGCAGTCCAGCCACAAGCCATTCCGCAACCACAACCAATGGTTCAACAGGTGGCCCAACCAATGATGAATACAGCACCGGTAGGTATGGCGCCAATGGGTATGGCTCCTATGGCGATGGCACCAATTGGAGAGAAGAAACCAATCATGGCATGGGCTGCGGTAAGTTGCATCATTTTAGCATTGATTTTGACCTGCGTAGGTCAATTTGGCAATTCATGGTTAGTGCAAGACGAAGATAATGTTGAGTCTGGGGCTGCGCAAGTCTCATTTGGTTTATCCGAAATGGTAGCAGATTGTAGTGACGCTTCTCAGCAACAGGATTGTATTGCTTTATCTTACACTATTTTAGCTGAGGATATGACCAAGGCGGCTGGAGAAACTCCACCAACCGACCCCAAGGTAAAAGGCGAGATTGAAAATTACTGCGAAAACACGTATAGTTTGACAATATCTCTTGCAGGCGATGATACAGAACTTCGAAGTGAAGCAGGTGAATTTCGAGAAAACTGTTTGAGCAATGATTCTGCTGGTGGTTTGACCGGGACTTTCCTATGGCTCGGTATCTTTGGTGCATTGGTATCTGCAGTGATGTTGACTATGGCAACACTTGGCAAAGAATTGCCAGGAAACATGCAAAATTATGGCCGTATATCATCTTGGGTAAGCGGTGGAGTCATTCTGTTAGGTGCAATAATTTGGACATTCATGAAATATAATTTTGATGATGAATTTGGAACTGGTTCATCATTTTACATTGTGATGTTTGCTGGTATTCTTGCTATCACTGCCGGTGTATTGGACATGCTTGACAAGCGAGAATGATGCAATATCAGCCGTCATCTTCTTGAACAGATGCTTTGAGCATTGCTTGCTTCCACCGGGGTTGGCCCCATGGCAGTGGTGATGTTAATGCCTGAAGATAACGAAGAAGATTGGATGAAATATGCCAGCGCAGGCTTTGGACAAACCGACTATTCCCTATGGGATGAGGAAACAGAAGAAGCAGAGGTAGAAGAAGAGCCTGAGCAGTTGGACCTCGACTTGCCTGAGCAACTTGGCACGCACATGGAAGAGATCCCTCGTGCACCCAATCCTGCAGGTTTGAAACACTTGGTAAGAAGCGGATGCTGTGACTTCTGTTTGGGCAGACTCGGCGGTAAAAAGCGATATGAACAGACCATCGAGGAATCTGGCCAAGAAATTCGGCAGAGCGTCGTGGAAGGCAATAGTCACTTGGCTAATATCCGAGAGGATATTTCCCTCTGTCCTTTTTGCGAAAATCTGTTTGAAGAAGCCGATTTACTTGCTGACATAATTTATGACCGAATTGAGGCTTATGAAATCAAACGTCTGCAACTCGGCACGAGGTTTCCTAAGGATCAAATCGAAGAAGAGGATGCTGAAAGGAAACGTTACGGTGCAACAGGCTCTGACGGTTTGAAAACCGGTTTGGTAACAGAAATTGCTCGCAATTTGAATAAGCGTTTAGAGGGGGTTACATTGGTCAATGAAAAACCACATGTCCTTGCTTTAATCGATGTTCTGACCCTAACTGTAGAATTAGATGTGCGGGCGCACTACATCTATGGCCGGTATCGAAAATTAGAGCGCGGAATCCCGCAAACAAAGTGGCCATGTAGGGCTTGCAAGGGAAGAGGTTGTGAGAAGTGTAATGGCACTGGTCTGCAGTATGATTCAAGCGTTCAAGACTTGATCGGCAATCCAATCCTCGAGGTATTACAGTCTCCTGAGCACTCATTCCACGGTATGGGCAGAGAAGATATTGATGTCCGTTGCATGGGTCGCGGTAGACCATTCGTCATCGAATTAAAAGAACCAAAACTTAGGTCTTGTAACTATCAAGAACTCGAGAATCTAATCAACGAACAAGCAAATGGTTCAATCGAAGTTTCGGATTTGAGGAGTTCAAATCGCAGCGAGGTTGTTAGAATTAAGGACACTCCTGCTGACAAATCTTACACTATTCGATTTAGATTACAGCCGATGAATGAGTTAGAATATGGCGTACTAACCGCTCCGCTTGATTTGACTAAGGAGGATAGTAAATCCCGCAAGCGCCGTCCTAAACGGGGCGATAAGCGCAAGGATAACAAAACACCACTGCCGACAGAAATCGTCACTGAAAGTACTGGCTTCCAAGAGGATGATCTTGCCAAGATGAAAAAGGCCGAATTAGAAGCCATTTGCGTCGAAAACGGCCTTGCAAAAACCGGTAAAAAAGCAGAACTAATTGAACGGATTTTGGCTATGCCGGCTCCTGGCAGTACCTGCTTTGACTTGCCCGATGCTGAAACTATCAAATCCACAATTATGGCGCTTCAAGGGACAAAATTAGCACAAAGAACTCCTGATCGTGTCGCTCATCGCCGAGCTGATTTAATTCGCAGAAGGGAAGTTGTCACAGTACATGAACCGGTGATTGAAATAAACGATGACGGAGAAGTCGAAGTAGAGTTCACGCTACGATGTGAATCGGGCACCTATGTCAAAGAAACTGTGCATGGCGATAATGGAAGAACTCAGCCGAGCGTTGCCTCGCTATTGAAAGCAAAATGTGAGGTCTTGTGGCTTGATGTAGGGGACATTCACGCTGACTGATTTGCCCTGAAATTTGCCCGCTTTTTCGTCGCGGTGCTTATATGCAATCGGTAGGTCGGCAAAATGCTCCGAAGATGGCAATATGCTGAATCGGCTGCAAAGGAGGCGAAAACCATGAAGCGTTCCAAAGGACAGAGAGTAAGAACTCGAAGCATTCTAAGAAGAAGAAAAAACGAGCGCAGTCGCCTGAATATCAGCAGAGTAATGCATGATTATGAAGCTGGCGACAGAGTTGCAATTGTTCTCGATGGTGGTCAGCAAATGGGTATGCCTCACAGAAGATTCCACGGGAGAACCGGTTTTATCGAAAAGCGCCAAGGAGTTGCTTGGGTTGTATCTGTTAAGGACGGAAACATGCAAAAGACCGTAATCGCTCGACCGGAGCACCTTCGACCATTGGAGTGATAATCATGAGTGAAGAAGACAAATATGTTGATTTCGCAACTGTTAGAGATATGCTAGAAAGCGCACAAGATAGAAGAGGCGACCTTACCTACGAGCAAGTCGCTGCTCTTCAACACGCACAGTGGGCTGCAAGTGACAACAGGAATGGCTACAAAACCAACCCAGAGGTATTTGAAACTCTCAAAGCCGCCCTATGTGAGATGGACAAGCTTGCTCAATACCCTGACTTAGCCGCAAAAATCGCTGAGTTAATTCCAATGTATCCTGACGACGTGAAGACTGTTTTGGTATCCAAGAGAATCGCTATTGATGACTCTGAAATTAATCAAATCCTTGACATTGTCAGACAACATGTTGGTTTTGAGTGATACAGATTAGGTGATTGCTATGAGCGGTTTCAGTCGTGACCGCAATATCAAAATTCCCAAGAAGGTCGACAAGAAACCTACTGTCAATCCTTCAAACTACGCTCCTTCAAGACCTGCAGAAGGTCGCGTAGAAGTGCCCAAAAAAGTCGCTAAACCTGCACAACCTAGACCGCAAAACAACCAACAGCGTCGACGTGGAGGCAACCGACGCAATACCGGAAATAGAGGCAATAATCGACAACGTCAGCAGAAACCTCGCCGACCCACACCATTGGATGATGAAGTTTGGGCACGAGTAATTGAAAACGATGCAAAGACCAATGTTATTGTTGCATTGGGAGAAAGCAAAATGATGCTTGGACGATACTCAGCAAAGAATCCTACAACTACAGTTGGTGAAAGAATATATGTTGGTGTGGACTCTAACAAGCGAACCGAAGTTGGTGAGATTCTAGGAATGGCTAAACTTGACCGCCTATCCAACAGTGCAGTTAGTGATCTGCCTTTGGTTACTCAAATGTTTGTTGAAGAAAATCAAACGCATTTCATAAAGTCATTCTTCAATATCGCTGGGCCGTTATCACTCAAACAACACGCCTTCGAATTACTACCAGGAATTGGTAAGAAGAAAGCTCTACAAATGGTTGAAATTCGTGGTTCAAGCGGATTTTCTTCCCTCGAGCAATTGAATGAATCTTGTTCAATCGACGCTGCTGAACTACTATCGAAACGGTTTGTTGCTGAAATTGAAGATAAAAACCTACAACCTCGACTCTCAGAACTCCTGTTACCGGTGTCAGCATGAGGACAGCGAGACAACTAGTTGATTTGTTGCGTGCTAAACAAGATAATGACAAATCTCTTGGGCAACACTTCTTGATTAACGATGAGTTAATTGCAAAATCTATTGATTTTGGTAATGTTCACAACGAAGATCATGTGTTAGAAATTGGTCCTGGGCCTGGAGTCCTTACCGAGGCGCTGCTTGCTACGGGTTGTACCGTAACTGCTATCGAAATTGATGCTGGTGTAGTTGAACATCTCAATCGTATATTCTCAAGTGAAATAGAAGGTCAACAGTTAGCCCTTCACCATGGTGACGCCTTGCAGACCAATTGGCCATCCGATATAACCAAGGTTGTAGCGAATATTCCATATCAAATATCCTCGCCATTAGTTGAACTACTAACTAGATATCTGCGTTCTAAATGGCAAAACTTAGCCAAGGTGATTCTGCTAGTCCAAGAAGAATTTGCTGAAAGATTAGTTATGGAATATGAATCAGATGTTGGCTCGCTAGGAATGACGGCCTTGCTCGATTGGCAGTGTGATATTCTAGCCAAGGTACCGCCACATCATTTCAGCCCCAACCCGAAGGTAAACTCATGTTTCATTGAGATGATTCCAAGTAATGAAGAATTTGCCGCAGACAAGCGATTAATCAAACAAATCATCCATCAAGCATTCAATCAACGCCGCAAAAAATTGCGAACCAGTTTGAAGTCAGTTCCTCGACGATTAAACCGCATTCCCAACTGGTATGCGGCAAGGTGGAAATCTGCCTACGCCAATCTAGCGGATGATGAGAGAATGGAGGCTCGTCCAGAAGAATTGGATTTTGATGACTGGGTGGAGTTGGCGATGGATTTTGCAGAATTCAATGAAGAAGAGTGAATTGGCTCACAATGATGCTTTTTTATCGGAAAAATTATCAAATACTGCTGGAATTGGATAGGAGAGGTTTTTCTTAGGAGTGGCTCTTGGCCTGCACTTGTCGGAGGGGATGCTATGGCTAAGAAAGACACATATCTTGCATTATTGAGGCGTGGAATTGACGACACAACTGCTCAGCAGTTAGCCGATGCAGGACTAAAAATCGGGGATTTAAAGAAAATTGACCGAAACATGCTCATTGAAAATTATGGGCTGAAGGCTGATATCGCTGATGGAGTAATCTCGATTATCAATTCTGGCCACTCCTCACATGGTAAAGAGAGATTTTTAGCATCGGTATTGGCTCCTGAAAAGAAAGTTGATTCAAAAATTGAAGAAATCAAATTTCAACGTAAGCAAAAAGATGTACTAACTGAGCTTGCTGAACAGAAAGAACGTCTAAAAATCGCCAAGGTTGAAGCCTTTAGAGCTAAGAAACTAATTATGAATCGACTAGGCAAAACAGTTGAACTGATTGTCAAACTAGAGAATAACTTGTACGATGAAGGCAAGGATGACCAAAAGGTCAAGATTCGAGACCAACTTGAAACTAGAGGGCTAGAAGCAGCAAGAGATCATGAAATGCTAGAGTTAGAGGGCACACCTCAAGATATTGTAGATTTTAGACGCAAGTTTGTTCCAGCCCTTATTTTCCATGCTTGCCCTATGTGCGGTGATGAGATGGACCCTCGTCAAGCAAGAGATATGGATAAGCCTGAAGAATGGTCATTCATATGTTGGGAATGTGAAGAGAACTTCTCTCCTGCTCTAGCCGACAATGTCGAAGAGCGCTTGATTAATGGTAATCGAATTTTGATTGATGAGGATAAGCGTCCCCGTAATCCTGTTCCACCGAAACCAGCAGCAATGGATTTCTCATCAGTTAATGACATGATTAAGAAAGACCTTGAGCAAACCGGTGCTAGCGCTGATGAAATGAGTAGAGTCGTAGAAGAAAGCACTCTAGGTGGCGGCTTGATGGATATCAATGACTGGATCGACCAAACCCTCGCCGCTAAAGATTACATCCAAGCACAAGAGGACCGTGAGGACTTCATCTTACGAACTGGTGCCGGTGCTACAAAGTTCAACAAGTGGATGAAGAAGGCTGGATTGTACTTCAACAAACAAACCGGTCGATGGACTCGTCACAAGGATGTCCGCTGAGGCGATTGGATGAATAATGGCGATTCTCATAATGAGAATGACGACCAAGAAATCGAATTAGTACGGTTTTTTATGGGTCCAAAATTACTCGGCCAGACTAGACTCGTGCTTGGTGATACGATAGTCGAGCATGCTGAATCTGCTGGAGTAAACATCCCTACCAATTGTACTTCGGGTACCTGTGGCACTTGCATGATTACTTTGTTATCGGGTGACGTACCATTGCCTGATGTTTTGCCGCCTGGCTTGGACGATTATATGGTTGAACAAAATGCTAGATTGGGCTGTATTGGAATTCCTGTTAGCGATTGTGAAATCGACATTCGTCCGCCATTGTGAGTGATTAAAATGTTTGACAATTGGACTTATGTCGAATGGTTGATTCTTATCATCGACATCTTGGCTGTGGTAATCGTCGTGCGATTTTTACGCAACAAAGTCAAGAAGAAGTTACAGGAAGTTGAGTTACGCCAAAACTACCAAACTAGACAACGTCGAGAACATGCTAAGCAAACTTCTGAAGAATAAGTTTGGACATGTTCAATAACCCATGGCTATAGTTTGAGCCTATGAGGGCCGGCAGCGAGGTAACTACTGGCCCAATACCAGTAGGACAATTTGTCAATTTGGTAAGAAATACAATTAGACATGATCAAATATTTCAAAATCAAGTAATAACTGGTGAAATAACCCAATGGAAGCAATACCCAAGTGGCCACACATATTTCACTTTGAGAGATTCTGATGGACAAATAAGTGCGGTGATTTGGAAGGGTAGGTGCAACATTGACCCGCTTATTGAAGAAGGTAGTGTAGTTGTAGTAATTGCCAACCTCGACCTATATGCAAAAGCAGGAAAAATCCAGTTAGTGGTTAATAGAATAGAACCAGTTAACAAATTAGGGCTGTTAGAAGAACGAAAGAAATTGCTTATCGAATCATTGAGAAAAGAAGGCTTACTCGACAGGCCAAGGCAAGATTTACCAGCGATTCCCAAGCACATTGCCATCATTACCGGTACTGGTTCAGCTGCATTATCTGACATGAATCGGTTGATTGATAATCGATGGCCTGGACTTAGACGAACGATTATCGGAGTCACCGTTCAAGGTGAGAATGCCTCCAACGAGATTGTTCGGGGCATATTGGCCGCTGGAAAACTATCACTGAAGGCAACTGCTGCGAGGCTAAACCAACCTCCTGTAGATTTGATTATTGTCGGCAGAGGTGGTGGGGCGCCTGAAGATTTGTGGGCATTCAACCTAGAGCCGGTGGTTCGCGCTATCATTGCATCAACGGTTCCAGTTATTTCTGCTGTAGGGCATGAGTCTGATTTGCTGGTCTCAGACCTTGTTGCAGACCTACGAGCGTCAACTCCATCTAATGCTGTAGAACTTTGTGTGCCTGAATTCGATTACCACCAAATGCTGATACATCATCTTCTAGAAAGATTAGACGAATCGACAAATCGATTGATTCTGGATTGTCGACATAATCTACAATTCTATCAATCAAGACTGCTTAACGCTCCTCTAAAAGGGATATACAATGCCAATCAACAAGTTGCTGAATTATCAAACAGATTAACCAATGCAGTTTCCAGCAAGTTCAGCAATGCTAGAGAAAAAATACAATTGCTCAACAATACAATTCAGTTGTTAATGCAGAAATCTATCGCAGATGAAACTACTAGACTAGCCGTGATTAAATCGGCATTAAACTCGGCCCATCCCAGAAATGTATTGGACAGAGGATATAGTATGATTACCAATGTAGACGGGGCAGTCGTAAGTAATAGTCAGGATTTAGCAAAGGGTCAGCAAGTTATCTTGGCCTTATCAGATGGTGAAGCGAAGGCTACAATCGATGAAATAGAACAAAAAGGTGAATGAAATGAGTAAAGATATGAATTATAGCAAAGCAGTACAGCGTCTAGAAGAAATTGTGCAATCCTTAGAGCGAGGCGGAATACCGCTTGATGAGACACTCAAATTGTATGAAGAAGGCGCTAAATTACTCGAATTTTGTCAACAAGAATTAGCCAGTGCTGAAGGGAAATTGAATGAAATGCGCCTTTCTGATGTTGAAGAAAAAGTGTCAGAATAGGGCAATAACTCATAAGCCATTAAGACAACCCACAATCATGAAAGAGAAACGCTTGCGTTCACTTAAGGTGAAGGTCATCCAAGTGTTTTCGAAATGGCAAGAACCTCACGAAACGACTTCTTACAAGGAATCGGGTGTGCTTCAATCGATGGAGGTAAGTGATGAGGGTGAAATTAGATTCACTATATCACCTAAGCACCCTCACTGCCCTTGTTGCTTGTTAAATGCAAGTCAATTACGGGAAAAATTACTGTCGTTAAAAGACGTTAAATCGGTTTATTGCGAGGTAGTTGGTATACCTGGTAAAGAGCGATGGGTGCGATCAATCAATTCCTAAACGATGCTTTCTCAATAACAAAAACGCTGGAATAGTCCATAGCCCAACGGCGCCAAACCAAGCGATTATTGAGCCAATAAATATGCCAAATGAAGGTAACGACCACATTGCCAGCAATGCATACACTGAGACGCTAGCCCCGCCCAGCATCATTGGTGCAGCTGCACCTTGGGGTACTTGAGGGCCTTGTGAAAGCCAAAGAGCAACCATACTGGTGAGGAATATGGCAGGGAACGCACTGGCTAAGCCAGCGACGAAAGGTAAGCCTATTTCTGCTAACACCAAACATGCAGCAATTGCTAAACCCGCCGCAATACCTCTAATTGACAGTATGATAATTGGAACTTTATTCAAGCCTTTAGGAGCTGCTCTATTGCTTAAATTGAACATAATTGCTAGGATTGCTAACAACACTAATCCAATCATGCCTAACGTCATTTCACTAATTGTGCCACCGGTGACCTCTCTAGCAATAATCAGGCTTAACAAGGCCAATATAGCCCAAGTAAGCAATGATGAAACAACTGTGATTGGTAGTTTCAATCTGTCACTAGCAATGTATTTTGGCAGTATAATCCAAACTCCAAGAAACACACCATTAATCAGCATTCCAATTGGTACGACAGACATACTTGCCGTCAATGATTCATCGCCTTCTAGAGCGTAAACTCCTGCAGCCGCTGGAATAATGGTAGAGGGAACTGTACCGAGGACTCCGCCAATGAAGCCCCCAAATTTTTCAATTGCTACTGTAACTAAAATCGCCACTAAGCCGGCAAAGATTCCATACAAAATGATGGTTGAATTGACCATTCAATCATCTCTTGGAATCGTTGGTTAAGACTCAAAGAGACTGTGCCAACGCGACGATTGCCTCGTAATCAGGCTCAACACCTGGATTTTCAGCAACCCAGCGGTGTTGTACAACGCCATCTTTGTCAATGACAACTACTACTCGGTTAGCAGATACATACCCCTCTAGGCCACCTAGGCCGACGAATTTTGCGTCATATGCTTCGACGACTTCGCGGTCTAAATCAGAAAGTAATTCAAACTCAAGATTGTATTTACTGGCAAACTCTTTGTTAGCCCAAGGTGAGTCTACACTAATGCCGATTACTGTAGCAGATGCATCGTTTAATTTAGCCATGTTATCTTGGAATGCGCACATTTCCTTGTCACAAACGCCAGTAAATGCACCTGGATAAAACGCTAAAATCACAGTCTTGCCACGATAATTTGACAGTGATATCGATTCTTTTGCGGTATTTTTCAATGTAAACTCTGGGGCTGTTTCTCCTATCATAGTATAACCTCTAACGGGTGTGCCTAAGTATGAAGTATTTTAACAAATGCACCCAAGATCAGTATGGATCTAAATGAACTATTTGTTCAATATCGATTCTCTTATAGCCTCTCTCACGAGCATTAGTTGCTGCTTTAATCAACATTGAACGCATCCAACCTAAGGACATTAGAGTCTTCATCCGGTTGATTGACTCAATGAATTGGACTGGGTTGCCACCTAATTGTGCATGAGCCCTAATATCGCCCTCTAATTTCTCGACGACCATGTAGTAGGTATCGATAAGCTCTTCAACAGCATCATCGGTTACTGGCATTTTGGCATGAGTTCTAGCTAATGAAAGTAAGGATGAGCGAGTAAGTACGCCACCACCTTGGCCGACAACTAGTGTTTCAGTTTCCTCAACCACGTCTAATTCGGCTGAATCATCTTCACTGTCTAGACCCATGCCGGTTACTGCAATTTCTAGATGTCGTGGTTTGATCGTGCCGACTCTATCTTTCTCAGCCGCTGCCTCCGCATGTTTCAATATCTTAGCCAAGTGTTGCTCAGTGTGTTCGATACCTGCTTGAACGGCAGCAGAACCAACCGATTCGATGTTAGCAATTCTGTCAATCATCAACTCTCTAGTTCGGTTGTAATTTAATCGCGTACGATGAGGATCGTCAAGGGTTTTTCTTTCTGGGTCTTGGGCTAAGGTTTCGGATTCCATCTGTGGCACTAAGCGATCTAATTCTTCACACAAGAGTTCGACGAGTTGTTGTTTCACTGCGCCTGAAATTCTCATTTGTGTATAGTTTGCAGCGACTGCTCCAATATGGCCAGGGGAATACGGCTTAGCGCCCATGATATAGGTGAAAAACTGGCAATTATTGAACTGCGCGCTCAGTCCTGCCTAGGGAAGAAACGGACAAACACAATTAGTATCGTAATTAACACTACAGATAAGGTAACTAGAGAACTATCATCTTGTGTCGAAAGAGATTCTTGTTGATTAAAGCTGTCATTGGGTTGAATTGTATGGTATTGATTAATTTCAAGGTCATGATATTCGATGACGGTGCCATCTTTCCATGTTATTACAACTTTAGTTAGGCTTTCACCTTCTGGTATTCCAAGGTTGATTGTGGTATCTTTGCTGCCTGCATAACCACTGCCAATTTTTACTACTTGTCTTACAGATTTCCCATTCGAGAAGTAAATATCAACAATTGCACCATTAGCAATAGTACTAGCTGAATCGTTAGTATATTGTTGATACACATCTATCCCAATCCAGTTTTTATCACTTCTATCTGCTGCATTATTTTCAAAATAGTGAACCCCTGTGTTTGATTGCGAGATAATAACATCAAGGTCGCCATCATTATCAAAATCTGCCCAAACTGAACCCATCGTTTTACCAATTGGAGAAAATAATTCTACTTCACTGCCAATTCCTTGCAAGAAGTTACCATCTCCATCGTTTAGATAAATAGTATTGGGAGAAAAGGACGTAAACGGATTAATGTTGCCTGAACCAAACCATAAATCAAGGTCGCCGTCCAAATCAACATCTATGAAATTGCAGTCCCAAGTAACACTTTGAGACGCATATCCTGTACTCATTCCGTTTTCTAGGCCAACATTATCAAATTCTAAATCACCATTTTGTTGGAATAAATAATTTGGTCCAAAATTTGACTGACAGTAATCTAAGTCTAAGTCGCCATCCATATCTGCTGCATCAAAGCCCATCGCAGTTCCTGGTATATCCACCCTAGACTGTTGGGTATACAATAAAAATTCACCATTTTGCATGTTTTTGTACATTGGTGAAATACCAAAATCTGAGCCAATTAGCAAATCATCGCCTCCGTCGCTATTCATGTCAACAAATAGCAATGCCCATGTGGCTCCGGTGCCCTTCAATTTATCACCATAATCAACATCCTCAAGATTAGGTAAAATTGACGCTTGCGCAGAGGGTTTGTCAACTGATTTCAACGCAAATGACAAACCTGAACTAAAACTAAGTTCGTCCTCAATATCTGGTTCGAGGAAAGTGCCATACACTTCGCCGACTTCAGTTGAATAATCCTCAAAAAATGCTTCACCTGTTTCTGCTAACATGTTATGATAAAATACATCGGACTGAGGAAAAACGGATTTTTCAAAATCGTTGACTATACCTAAATTTGCTGAGTATAAATCGAGGTCACCATCATTATCGTAATCACCCCATGAACTAGTTGTTGAATAGCCCCCATTACCTAAACCTGAAATTAGAGTTACATCAATAAATTTACAATCTCCATCATTAGCATATAGTGTATTTCTCGTTAAATTCGTTTGACTTTCTTGAAAATCGGTTATTATGCCATAATTTGACTGATAAATATCAAGATCTCCATCGTTGTCATAATCAACCCAAGTTGCACTAAATGCAGTAGAATTGAGATTTAACAGGCCTGCCTCTTCTGTGAAATCCTCAAAGTTTCCTCTCCCGTCACCAATGAGCAGATAAGTCCGAGAATGTGATTCTGGAACTCCTGTCTCGAATCCTATATGGTCGTAAGATGCTCCAAGCCAAATATCTTCATTCCCATCATTATTACAATCTCCTAAAGATAATGTGGGTCCGAATGAAGACCACATGTACTTCTCATCAAAAACAACTGAAGATAGCCCACTTGATTCTGTTACTTCAGTAAAAGTTACACCTAAATCGGCTGAGTTAGAGAAAAACGAATCAATAATTACCGTTCCACCTACTGATGGTGGATATTTCTCCAGTGGCGGAGAGTAGCAATCCAAATCATTCAATCTATCAGCGGCATACATAATATCACATTGTATTGAAGTAATTTCGGTATTTCTCAAAATAACATTGGCTAGGCTTGATTGCCTAATATCTGAGATATAAGGCTCAAGTTCTAAGTCATTCTCAAAGTAAAGAATATCCCCGTCGCGTAGTCTAAGATACTGGTCATGCAGCAGCGCATGCATAGTTTCACCCAAAACACTACCAGTGAGATGTTTTTCTGCATACATACCCATAATTGGATCGGAATTGTCAATATTTGGATAGACTTGTTGTAGCTTTTCAAGGTCAGTACTGTCACCGTCAATTATTTCTGACCAATTGTCTATTCTATCTAGTCCTATAGAAGATCTCAATGTATTGTAATCTGGAAGTCCGTGCCCTCTGGCTCTCTGTATATCAATCGCACACATGTCTAGGCCACCAAACCCAGGGTCTCCAAACATGGAGTTTCTCAAAGCATCAGTATACTTCATATCATTAGCGGCCTGTGTAGTCATTGCTGCTCCCCTAAAAATTGGAGCAATGCCACCCTCCGAGTTAAGTCTATCAGGATTCCAAAATCCATCAGCCATACTAATATTGCCGAGATAAAAATCACGGTATTCAGTATCCAGCCTCAAGGTTGATTCGGTTATCTGAGAGTGCCCCATTCTAAATGCTAAGGTAGCAAATGAGTTAGAAATACGCGGGTCGACTGAAGGGTCAAATCCTGTATATTCAGGCAATATTACCCCTAATGAAGGAAGATACTCGTAATAGGTGATGTACTGCATCTGAGCGGTATTTATCTTCCTTGCAAGTTGGAATACCTCTTCATCCAACATTGCGGGGTTACTGCTAGTTATTTCATCAGCAATTCGGTTATGCTCTCTTACAAATAGAACATGCATGGCGGTTAAGGCTGCATGTTCATTTGCCCGTGGATCTCCTGCAACATATCGCTTAGATGGTGAAAAACTTGCAAAACTTACTGGCGGTGTGCTGTCATCATCATCATCCGCAAGTGGTAAGAATTCACCATTAAATCCATCATAGGTTTTGAGCTTACCCCCCTCATTAGCGCGTAACCATTCACTAGTTGCATTTGATGAACCATACACATGGGAGCCGTCTAGCCACCCAGTAATCGAATTAGGAAACTCCCTAGGAATCTCTGCTGTTGATGTTGATGTATTGTAAACTGAACGGTCCATGCGCATAATCAATGACCCAACTGAAAACGGGTCCATCCAAGCATCTCCTTCGGGTATCGGTATAAACATCGACTCTGGAGAACCGTCAACTCTACCATTCTGAGTTAACACAAACGAGATATCATGACTAAGAAATTGCCCCCAAATCCAGTTGTAATCTGAAAGGCCGTTTTCATCTAAAACCGTTTCATGCTCAATACATAGTTGATTACTAATTTCTCGGGCGCTTGGTGAATCTACTCTGGAGACATAATTGTCTTCATACAAGCCTACATTTGGACTGAGTCTACTCAAATCTGAACCCACTTTATTGTAATCGCTGTTCAACGGATGATGGCCTGCTCCGTCAAATGGATAGAAATTAGACACAGGGTGAAATTCTTGGTTTGTTTCATTAGCCTCTTCTCCCATTGTGTTCGCTTGAGAAAAAAGTGGTAGTAACAAGACAATCACAATTAGAACTGACTTGTTTTTGAGGTATCCCATAATCGACCACCTACAACGTTGTCAAGAATTCTTCCTTGTTATGTAAAGTTAACCTTTCTAATCCTTCACTAGTTTGCAGCCATGTATCTTCAATACCGATACTGCCGTCAGAATAAACTAATTTTGGTTCAATAGCCATTACTCCATTTTTTATTAATGGTCTATCGAAACCTTTGGCAACTACTGGTGATTCATCAAGCTGAAGACCAACAGAATGTCCAAGGAATTTACTCTGGTCTGGTTTCATGCCCATAAGGTGCTCGCTGTGCCCCATCGATTCGGCCAATTGTGAGCCAACCTCCCAAGCCTTGGAACAATCATCTCCACGGCCAAGAGAATCTACTACACTGTTACTGACCTCTACCATATCAGACAGTCTTTGCTCCCAGGGCTCTGGCAACTCGCCTATGCTATACATCCTCGTTGCGTCGACGACGTAACCACGATGAACGTGAACAAGGTCGACTAAGATTGGTTGATTTGCTTGTAACTTATTGAAACCAGAACCCATACCAGCCAATGGATGTGCGCCTGTTCCCCCTATCGCAGAATCAAAGAATGAGGGTATCCCTCCGGCTCTGCCGGAGACTATCACTGCTCTATCACATTGAAGGGGGAATCGCCTCATCTGAACGTTGCCACCAAACCCATTACGGCGACTAACCTCTTCAGCACTAGCAACTATTTCTAACTCCGTTGCGCCGATTTTGATCGAGGCTTCAACTGCCTCAAACATCTGCTGTTGAATAACTGCTCCTTCTCTCATCATGTTTATTTCCCAATCAGACTTTTCTTCTCGTTGAAGATGGATGGTCTGTGTACAATCCGCTGCATCCCCTAAAGGAGCCAAAACAGAGCGGAACTTATTGGCAAAATCTGCGGGAATCTCACCGTATTGCAGCCCTGGTGCGTTTTCAAGACCCAAATTAGACAAAGTTTCAGCGAAAACTCGTAGACTAGGGAATTTCTGAATAGACAGCGGGGAATCTCCTTCTCCGGCCTCAAACCTTGCTCGGCTTACTGAGCGCCTGACGAAAAAAGTTGCACCGCCTCCACCTTCAGAAGCGCTTGCATTTGAGTCAGCGGCGGGAACGAATAGTGTACCGTTTTGTCTACCGCCTGCAAAATAATACAAGTCGACTGGATTTTGAATCAGAACCCCGGGGATTTTTGCCTCAACAAGCCTATGGCTCAGATTTTCTAATCTCGTCTCAAGTTCTTTCGCTGGAACTCGCCAGTCTTCGCCATCCGGGCCGCACAAATCTTCTGTCGACCAAGACGCCATGCAGACGGCTATCGGTTAATGTTGAAAACTGTAACCATGATTATGGTAAATACAACATGTTTCTGATTTTTCACAGCTTGCGGAATCGAGAAGATATCAAAAACTGTCAACCTTTGGACTCAATATGGCAAGGGTACTGAACTTGCGCGACTTTAATGTCGAAAGCAAGACTGTGCTAGTGCGAGTTGATATCAATAGTCCATTAGAGCCAAACAATCAAGAGTTCCTTGATGACACTAGGATTAGAGCAATTGTGCCAACTCTGAATCTGCTTACTAAATCAAAAGTTGTAATCCTAGCACATCAATCGAGGCCGGGGAAAAAGGACTTCACCAATACTTTAGGCCATTCTAGAGAACTTGGTAGAGTGCTCGGTCGCAATGTCAAGTGGGTCGATGATATTCACGGTGAAAAGGCTATGAAAGCCATAGAGGAATTGAAAGATGGCGAAATACTGATGCTAAACAATGTTAGAATGGACCCAGAGGAAATCTCGGTAAAAGGCAGTTTTGAGGAAATGGCTGAAACAAAAATAATTCAACGCTTGTCCAGTGTTGTAGATATCTTTGTCAATGATGCTTTTGCATGTGCTCACCGTAACACTCCATCTATCGTTGGATTTACTCACACTCTTCCATGTGTTGCTGGAGAATTAATGAAGCGAGAGATTGATGCTTTGGATATTGCCTTGGAAAATCCGCAGCGACCTTGTATTGCCGTTGTGGGAGGAATCAAAGTCGAAGATTCGATTTCAATTGCTGACAATATGCTGAGAAAGGGTATCGCTGACCAAATTTGGGCCACAGGCGGCGTAGCAAATCTTCTGATAGAATATTCTGGCGTTGATATCGGCAGCAAGAATCACGATTTCTTGGTCAATGAACTTGGTGATTCATATCACAAAACCGTAGAAACCGCCAAAGCAATACTCAACGATTTCACAGACAAAATAATGCTACCAACTGATTTAGCAGCAAATGTAGAAAATAATCGAGTCGACCTGCAGCTTGACGAATTACCGATTGAAGCACCCATTTTCGACATTGGAATTAACTCAACTATGGCTCTGTCTGCAGCGATTAAACAAGCGGGTACAATTATTCTAAACGGCCCAGCAGGTGTCTTCGAATTAACCGATTTCGCCCTTGGAACTATTGAAATGTTGAATGCCTGTGCTGAATCGAGTGGTTATGTTGTCGTTGGTGGAGGACACACTGCAACCCTGATCATGAATCGTGGAATCGATGATAAAATGGGTCACTTATCGACTGGTGGAGGTGCTTGTTTGAATTATCTTGCAGGCCGCTTGTTACCCGGTATTGCCAGTTTGGAATATAGTGCAGAGAAATTTAAACTCAAAATATCTCAAACAATTACTGACAATTAAATAATCCACCCACCACCCATACCCAAGGAATGGTGCACAATGACCTCCGAATACGCAGCACGTTATACAAATACAGTGCTGTATGATGATAATGGTGAAAAACACATTGGTGATTTCCTGATTCATGACAATGGTGCATGGTCAGTATCGAACGGCGATGAAGACGTCCGCCATATTATCGATGGATCTGATAAATTACTAACCCGATCACTACAAAATTGGCATACTCATTTAGCCATGCAATTGAATGCGAGAGACTTTAGTGATGGATTTACCCTTGACCGCTGGTTAAACGAAGCGATTTTCCCTACCGAATCTAGGCTAAACCCTGAATATGTTAGAGTTGGAGCTACTGCTGCAGCATGTGAACTAATTGCTACAGGATGTAGTTTTGCCGCTGACATGTATTTCTATCCTGCAATCACTGGTCAAGTACTGAATGATGCTGGGATAAGAGGACTCGTTGGCGGTCCAGTCAGTGACTTTGCTCTCCCATCCCATCCAGATGCAAATTCTGCACTTGATGAATTGGATACTTTACTGGCTAATCAAAAATTAACTGATAGAATTCAATATGCAATTGCCACTCATTCGGTTTATTTGTGTAGTGAAGAAACGCTAATTCAAGCTGCACAGTTAGCAGAAAAGCGCAATGGAAGGCTACACATACACGTTAGCGAAACACGAAAAGAAATTGCTGATTGCTATGATAAGACTGGGAAATATCCAGTAGAGTACCTCGATAGCATTGATTTCTTCAAACCAGGGACCATATGTGCTCATGCCAGTTGGGTCAAAAAGAATGAAATTCGACTGTTGAAGAAACATGATGTAACAGCAGTACATTGTCCGTCCTCAAATATGAAATTGGCCTGTGGCGGCACTCTATCATTGCCCGCATATACCGCAGAGGGAGTAGATGTTCGTATCGGTACTGACGGTGCAGCATCATCAGGCAATGGGCTGAATATCTTAGCCGAGGCTAGAACTGCTGCCCTAGTTCAAAGACATGACCACTGGGATGCGACCTTACTGCCTGCTAAAGATGTCTTCCAAATGGTAACCAAAGGCAGCAAAGACTGGGTAGCATGGGATCTTGACGACATCAGGATGTTCCCCCGTGGTCGTTCTAATAATCGTCACATTGCAAATTTAGTCTTCAACGGAGCGCGATGTCTAGACATGTGGGTTGATGGTAATCCGGTTCGAGTGGATGGAACAACTAACACTGTTGATGAAAAGTTAGCATTTGAAGAACTTGATTTATCCGTAGCATCATATTATGATGGTATAGAGTAATCATTGATACTTATTCAGGACGAAGCCACTGAATAACATCAACACCAATGCGAAATAGCCCGTTGCTGATAGAGTCATTTTTACCTCATAATCAACATTTAATTCGAAATCTTCAGACACTTCATTTAAACTACCTATTCCAACATAATATTCTCCTGATTTGACCGACCAAGTAAAGCCAGATTGGTTATCATCACCGATAGCAACAAAGTCGTTGTCTCGAGAAGTGCAAATCTCTGTGTTTTGATTTACTCTTTCAATAAAAGTTAGGCCGTCACATTGATCTTTTTTATCGCTATCTCCAACCACTAAGAATACGTCACTTCGATCCCAGGTAATCTCTGCATTAGCAGATACGAGCAATGCTAGAGGATTTGACTGAACGGGATCATCAGCAAAAAATACCGAGTTAGGCACATTTGGAGTTGGTATCGACTCGACTGAATCTTCAATGGTAAATCCGATGGTACCAACGATTGACAGCAAGAGTGCAGTTATGATTAACCCCATTCCAAACTTACTGTTTATTTGCAATTTTCATCACCTACAATTGCAAGAATGCTAGTGCTAATATTACATAACTACCAAGTAACATCCCACCTTCTAACCAGTTTGATTTACCATCAGCCAAAATCGAATTAACAACCAATACTGATACGAAGGTTGCTGCGGTTTCTAACATACCAAACTCTAGGGTGAGAGGGACTCCTAGAGCCCACGCGAATAATATCATAGCTGGTGCTGCAAACAACGCAATCTGGACACTGCTACCAACTGCGATTGCGATAGACAAATCCATTTTGTCTTTACCAGCGACAATAACGGCGGTGAAATGTTCTGCTGCATTACCAAAGAACGGTAACAGAATCACTCCTATGAATAACTCCGGCATACCCCATTCAACTACTGCAGCTTCTAAACTGTGGACGAGTATATGCGCCATCCAAGCAACGAGTACTGTTGCTAAAATCAACAATACCCATGCATCTCTGTTGGTCATCTTCGGCTCTTCATGATGGCCGTGTCCCGGCTCGGTAGCAAATACGTGAGCGTGAGTCTTTAATTGAAACAACAAAGCAAATCCGTAGATTACCAGCAGAACTATTGCGGCATAGTGAGATATATTTTCTACATCTGATACTGTACCTCCTGAATGGTGAACTGCACTAGGAATTATGAAGGCAACAATAGCTAATAACAGAAGAGTACCATTCATCTGAATTGCGTCGCTGTTGAAGGTTTGTTCTTTGTGTTTCAAGCCACCCCAAAGCATCGCTAATCCCAATACAAGCAGCATGTTGCCAAGAATTGAACCAATAAGCGAGGCTTGGGTTACCGTTACCATCGTTTCAACTATTTCCGGATCATTTGAAGCAGCATATATTGCCAATCCGACAATAATCAATTCAGCAGCATTACCAAACGTCGCGTTTAGGAAGCCACCAATCGCCTCTCCGGTTCTTAGCGCTATTTCTTCAGTGCCTTTGCCCATCAAGAACGCTAATGGCATTATAGCGATCATTGAGAAAAGAAATGCCATTGTTAGATTATGTTGAAAATTAAAGAATATTGCTAATGGCATTGCAACAAGTAACCAATTCAATTTGTTATTAATAGGATTGAATGAATCAAGTACTGATTCCATTTCATGTCCTATCTCTTCAGCCAAATTACCAGCACTACCTTCTTCCACGGTGTCTGCCATAATAGCCGAGACTGAAAGTACACTAATTGAGGTATCTGTGTGTTAAGCGCTCAATCTTCGGATTTGCTTCGTCTTGTTGGACGGCGTTTAGGTGCGTTTCTAGGTGCGGTTCGTCGTCCTACCTTGCGCTTTGGTCTAGGCTTTTCCTCAACCTCTTCTTCCTCGAATTCGTCATCATCTAAGCCAAAGAAAGCATCATCTTCATCTTCTTCTGGTTCGGGTTCTGGCTTAGCCTTTGGCTTGGTGCGTCTAGCCTTTCTTTGCACTACATTAACCGAGAACGGATCTTCTTCCTCTTCCTCAATCTCTGGAACCTCTTTAGATTCCTCTGCAGGTGCAGGTTGAGTCGTATTGGTAATTGAGTCCATATCTACATCTTGAGTGGTGCCGATAAACTCTGACATCCAATCATCGTCATCATACTCATCGTCTGATTTCTTTTTCTTCGGGCCTTTCATTCCCGCACTAATGACAAACAGCATCAGGATAATTGAGATAAATGCAATTCCCGATGAAACCCAGACGAACACATATGGTGGGTCCGAATATGATGGTTCAACAATTATCGGGTCTGGTTCGGGCTTCAAATCTTCTTCGTAATTACAAACCGTTGTTCCATCAAGTCTATTTCGACAATAATCGACAATGAATTGAACTTGTTTGATTACCTCGTTACCAGCAGAATCTATCGCTCTGACTGTGACGGCATGAGTTCCTGGGTCGAAGTTACCTGCACTTATTTCTTCGTTGAATACGAATGAACTACCATCGCCATAAACATCCTGCGCATCTTCAGGTGTAGTCCATGCAGTTACCGATTGAGCGCCTGTACCAACATTGTAGGTGAATTTGTACTGGATAAGAGAAATTTGTACATCATCGGTCGCACCTGCATTGATGTTGATTTTATTGCCATAGAGGTATTTTGAACCATCTCCTGCTGAGGCCGGAGAATAAACCGTTAGGAACGGATTTTGCGCATCTAAACTTCGCTCTGTCCAATTTAATTGCTGGCTGTTAAAACTTTCATCAACCATGTCTACCGTAATGGTAATCAAACCAGCAGAAACTGAATTAGAGATATCGAAATTGTGATAATATTCAGGGCCTTTTGTTGGATCTAGTAGGTTGTCAGCATACATTAACATCTGACGAGGTCCGTTGGTTATTTTACCACCACTGGAGGTAGTTAAATCAACAGTAGGATTGCTAAATAGGTACTCGTTTATTGAAAGTCTGATACTGTAACTGCCCGATACAAGGGATGGGCTGAGGTAAAGTTCGCCAACGTCATTGTATAATTCATATGTTGCTGTAGGTGGCGTAGTATCTTCTTTGACTTTGAGAGAATTACCACCAGAGCCTGGGAAGGCTTCTATGTTCTGATTTCCATAAGCATCTTCAACGGTGATAGCATACCAAAGGTTTCGCTCAACATCATCCGGAATTTGATAATTTTTGGTGAATGTGAATTCTGTTAGTAACGAGCCTGTATCAAGGATGTCGCCATCAAATAGCGTCCAGCCATTATCCTCACTTACGATGGAAATCTCATCCTCGTCTTCTCCAAACGGAGCGCCTTCATGTTGCCATATCGAATACTTTTCACCGTCTAATTGTTGGTCATTGTACCATTCAATGGTTACCATTGAAAGTTCCCCTTCAACGTCTATTTCGTTAATTCTAGGAGCTGTCGGGGTTCTCGTATCTTCATATACTGGCCCAAACCAATTTTGAATTAACTTAGTGTAATGGTATGGACCTGCACTGTGCTGATATAGTGCTTCACTAGTTACAAAGTAAAACGATGTTCTATCTACTTCTGGTGGTACTTGTGCGGTAAACTGTTGAATGCCATCAGTGACAGTTCCTTGATAGAATACGGTTGCGTTCTCACTAAATTGGCTACCAGCAACTAGATAGTTCGATCGCCAAATGTGATACACCTCTCCCTCTGCACCGAGTTGGTCATTCCATGTTATGTGAGTTTCAGCATTTCCAATAAATGTCGCCATAACATTCGTCGGTTCTGCAGTCCAGTTGTAGAAAGCGTCTTCATACAATGAATTACAAGAGAATGGTTGGATATCTTCATCAAAAATTCCATTTGAGTCGATTACTACAACACAATAATATGACGTTCCAAGCCTTCCTATCGGGACTTGATATTCAAATTGTGAAATTCCTTCATCTACTAGAGCAATCTGTGTTGCACCGAACTGCGTGGTTTTGTTGAATGGTTCTCCTGAGCTGAAAATTGCATACGATTCGCCTTCCTCGCTTGACACATCAGCCCAAGTTATCGTAGTTGTGCCGCTACCTGTTTGCGAGTCTGATGCAAAAAATGTATTGACTGAAGTTACTGGACTAGCGGGCATGTTATCTTCAGCAATGGTCGAATCCAAGGCATTGTTAGATAGGAATCTTATATCTTCATAATCTTGACCAGCGCCGAAATAATTTGGTAAGAGATATGTGACAGCGTAGTAGACATCTCGATCCGTATCCTGTGGAATAAATATTTCATAACTATCTACTCCTGAGATAAGTTGGGCCACTGGAGACATGGAACTAAACAAACTCCCTGCTGAACTTCTGGTAATTGGCTGAGTTGACATCCAAATACGAGTTTGATATGCATCTGGGCCTGTTTCCGGGAGAACATAGAAGATGTCGTTGTAGTTAATCCAAGAGAGTGTGGTTATACTAGTGGTTGGGTCAAAATCTGCCATCAGATTATATGGAGTCCTAACCGGAGTTGTAACTTCAACAATTGGATCGTATATTGATGATTCATTTGAAATGAGGGAATCGTAGGTTGTTTCAGTGTTACTTTGGTCGGTTATAGTTGTCGTAATTCCATAGTAAAAGGAATCATTGGTGCCCGGTGCCACAAGGTAAGAGTAACTATGACCGGGGTGTGAACCATTGGCTCCGCCTAGACACAAATATTTGACCGCATATGCTTCACTGTCGCAAGCATCAACTTGATGAATCAAGGTTGCGTTTTGTACATTTGATTGGTTGATTGGCTCTGTGTGTCGATAGATTTTGTAAACAGAGTTGTAAAAGTTGTCAAGTGCCGATGGCTCGTCCAGGCTGTCAATGTTGCGCCAAGTAATTGTCGTTAACTCGGTGTTGCTATCAAATGATGCTTCAATGTCTTGTGCTTGTAGATGAAAGAGATTACCCGTATCTTCGGCGCTAGCATTGGTAATTGGCACCATTGAAAAGGTCATCAATAAAATCAACAGCGTAGCAATGGCTCTCCCATCATAAGCCTTGGAACTGCCCGTCATCAGTCTTTTCTAGCATGCAACCGTTATGAGTGTACCGCTATTTACTCAAGAAATTACGCTGATTTTGGGTAAAATTCTATTTATTCAAAATCATTCTTCATCTGTCGAATTTGGTTGTGGCAAAGGGTTCTCAGCATCGATTTGTTTGATTTGCTTACTGGCTTGGATGAACCTAATCAAAAAGGTCCAAATTCCGCCTAGCGCTGAGATAAATACTACAATACTTAGTGGGTTAACTTCAATGTGGTCAAAAATTCCGGGAAATTGTCCCCATGAATAGTTATCAAAATACAACAAAATCCCCGTTAAAAATATTGCAACTATACTCAATATGGTTCTATCCGCTCTTGAAAAACCGCGATAATTTCGAGTGCCAGCAACGGCTTGGGCTTGGGTACCCATGTATGAACCGAGCAGCGTGAACCATGCCGCTGCTAAACCAAGTACAATGTCATCGACAAATACTGACGCTGAAATACATATAATCCAAACCGCATCGAGTAATCTGTCAAAGGTATGGTCTAGATAATCGCCCCATCGAGTTACTCGACCTGTAGCTCTGGCAACCGGACCATCAAGTCCGTCTAAGGCCATTGCAAGAGTGATTAGTAAGCCACCGCCGAGTAACATTGAAGCCCCAAAATCATCTTGTGGTGCGAGGTAAACAGAGAGTCCCCCAAGAATGCCTATCGGCAGTGCAATCCAAGTTATCGTTGCTGGGCTCATCCACGAAAGTGATTCGACAATCGGGTTTAGGGTCTTCTCCCAAATACTCCTTAATTTTTCCAATGCCATACAACTTCCCATGCAGAGGGAAACCAACTAGGGGGTTGATTGTTACGGCTGAAAAATTCACAATTTGGTGATTTATCTGTTTAAGCTAGCCAGTCGATTGCGTCGGAA
The DNA here is from genome assembly GCA_011526375.1 of Methanobacteriota archaeon. Taxonomy (GTDB): domain Archaea; phylum Thermoplasmatota; class Poseidoniia; order Poseidoniales; family Poseidoniaceae; genus MGIIa-L1. The sequence continues at coordinate 43,458 of WTIT01000089.1, read as the reverse complement.
ATCATGGTTAAATTTGATGTGAAATCTCCTTCAATCCAGAAATTGACCATTTCCACCAATTCTTCAGCTGTCGAAGTAGTTGTATCTAATTCAAGAATCGGTACATCGATTTCAAATTCAGCAATTTCTGACCATGTTCCTGCGATCAATTCCCACTCTACATTCGCATTTACTTTGGCCTCGGGGTAACCTCTAGACTCGAGTCTAGTTCGTAATTTTGCAGGTTCACACCTCAAAATAATTATCGCGTCTACTTCCAAAAAATGCGACAGATGGCCATCAACAATTATGTTATCATCTCTATTCGGCATGAACTTTTCAGCCAATTTGTGGATGTCAATCTCAACACAACCCATCAAATCATCATATTCTCCTTCACAGTCAAGGCTTTTTGCTAATTCTGCAACTGATTCTACTTTCCAACCATGCCCCGCAAGCAAATCGGAAATTGTCGACTTGCCTACTGCCGGACTACCAGTGATTGCAATTACTACCATTTGCTCAAGGCTAGCCAGTTTGTGTCGATACAACAACTTTGGCTAAATTACGTATTACCAACAAAGCCATCAAATGATAGAATGCTATGGGTGTAATATCACCATGTTTGGAATGAATGACCCCGCACAGACTTTGATGCAATTAGAAGGTTACATCAGAGATGGTAGATTGGAAATGTCAGAAGTTATGGCTACACAATTTACCGATATGTTTCTGCGTAACAAAAAACGTTCCACACAAGAACAAATCATGTTAGTTAGAGGATTACAGATACTGTGCGATGTGTTAGTTATTAGAAGCAAATTTTCCCTCGCTATGACCTCTGCTAAAACATTAATTCGCGAGCGAAAGAGAATCTCTACTGCAGATGACATGATTGGTCATTATTATCAAGATTTACAGAGATGTGGAAAGGCGTTTGCGTTGGCCGGAAAAAAGCGCAAAGGAAAAGCATTTTTCATCAAGGCATTCAAACATTCAAACGGATGTGTAGCAGCCACATTAGATGCAGTTACAGCAATTGAAAATGATACCAAACTAGTCGATTTCTTTCTAAGTTCCCTCGAACAATCCGGACCTGTGTTACGTTTAGGTCAGTCTTTCATGTTACAACCAGATAGTTCACCGGCGGTACAGGTAGATAGCATATTACAGATATTGGATGGCACCAGCCTCAGTCTCAATGAACGGGCAAAGCAACAAGCTCAACGATTAAGAGCACAAATCGCTGCTATTGAAAGTGGCGAAATGGCGGCAAATGCAAAACTTCAGAGTGCTCTAGATTCACTAAAGCCAAAACACGACTACTATGAATATAGTTGATGGTAACGAGGGATGGATTTGAACCATCGATCTCCGGGTTATGAGCCCGACGGGATATCCAGACTACCCCACCTCGTTAAGCAAACCGCCGGCTTTACCCATTTTCAAACCACCGATGGGCCGGATGAAACAATTTGTCAATAAAATAAGGTTTAACCTACCCATAATGGAATTGTCTTATCTACTCCTGCCGGTTATGGTTTACCATGCGAGTCAAAACAAACCAGTCAATTCTGTTGGCGCTTTTGTTATGCTCTGCCATGCTCGCTGGCTGTACTGCTGATGATGAATCATCGGATGATTCAGCAATTGACCTAGTTATTTACTACGATTCCACATCTGGAATGATTCAAGAAAATATCCAGAATGGTGCACAGGTATCATTCTCAGGCGTCGAGTTATCTTTTGATTATGCATATACGAAATCGACCTCTGGAGATATCGATTCATTTTACTTCGAAGCAGGTGATGGTAGCAGTCGAATTACTGTCGATGCCAATGAGACCGGGGAAATAACCTACACGTACGCAACCCACGGATTATTCACCGCAAACCTAGGAGCAATTGATGAAGCGGGTAATGAAGACAACACCACGATTACCATCAGAATCGATAAGAAAACCCTCTGGGGTCAATCCGGCACAACCGATGTTGATACAATGAATATTGACACAACTCCAGATTGTGAGTGTCCAGGACCAAATAAAATAGCAATTGATTCAACCGTAGAAAATCCAGCAAATTTGGGAGGGTTTGGCGGGAGTCCTGTATCTGTCACATGGATTCTGAGCGGAGAAGGTGTTGAACGTAGTTCCGGACAAGAACAGGTTGCAGATGGACAAAACGCTGAATGGATGCACAATGAATTAAATCCAGGAGCCCAAGTTTGGACCTTAGATGTTGAACTAAATCAGGATAATGAGCAAGTAAATGTTGATCATGAGGTCACTATCACCTACAATGACGAAGAAAGTAGTCCAAACCCATTGCCTACTGAATCAGGTGAATAACAATCACATTTCGCTTCACTTTCAATTCATGTAAAAATGAAGGTTAAAGTAAAATATGTCTCTCAGTGCTGCATTTTCCTAAGATTTAATTACTGTTTGACCATGTGTTTTCTAAGTAAGTCTGTTTAATCTCTTCATATACTAAACACCAATCGTCAGGGTTGGAAGTGTAAAGGATGGCGACCAAAGCGAAGAAAAAAACTAAGATTGAAATTGAAAAGAATGAAGACCCTCAAGAGGACACGGTGTTAATGATGGCCCAAGATGAAGATGTTCCTGAGGTAAAAATCGAAGATTTACCAGGCGTAGGCCCGGCAACTGCTGAAAAACTAAGAGAAGCTGGTTTCGATGAACTACTGTCATTAGCAGTTATGTCACCTGCTGATCTAGCAGAACAAGCCGAAATCGGTGAGGCTGTTGCTGGCAAAATCATTGCTGCATCAAAGAAGATGGCCAACATTGGCGGCTTTGTATCAGGTGGAGATCTACTAGAGCGAAGAAAAGAAGTGCAAAAATTATCATCTAAGGTACAATCCATCGATGATTTACTAGGCGGTGGATTTGAGACTCAAGCTCTAGTTGAGGTATACGGTGCATTTGGTAGTGGAAAAACCCAAATTGGACATCAACTAGCAGTAAATTGTACCTTACCACTGGAAGAAGGTGGATTTGATGGTGACGTGTTTTACATAGACACAGAAGATACATTCAGGCCAGAAAGGATTACCCAAATGGCCAGAGGCCTAGATTTAGATCCTGACCAAGTACTATCTCGAATACATGTTGCTAGAGCATACAATTCTGCGCATCAAATGCTACTCGTTGATGAGATTAAACGCATGAGTAAAGGATTGAATGTTAAGATGATAATTGTCGATTCATTGACTAGTCATTTCCGTGCTGAATTCATTGGCCGAGGCATGTTAGCTAACAGACAACAGAAGCTAAACAAGCATCTCAAGGAATTGAAACAACTAGCTGATGTCAACAATGCACTTGTGCTAGTTACCAATCAAGTCCACTCCAAGCCAGATGCAATGTGGGGAGACCCAACTAAGCCGATTGGAGGACACGTATTAGCACACGCCAGTACATTCAGGCTCTATCTGAGAAAGGCAAAAGGGGGTAGAAGAATTGCTAGATTAGTCGATTCTCCAAACTTACCTGATGGCGAATGTGTCTACCAAGTTACCCAAGAAGGTCTAAAAGATTGAGTTGGATAAATGAAAGTGGTCTTAAAATGGCCATTTTGTTGTCTAAAACAGTCGGCACCTTCAAAGATAGTTGGAGAATCTTAGTAACATGCGCCATTTAATTGACCGCGTTTTAGAGTTAAGTGAAGAGGAACAAGTAAAGATCACCCCGAGTGATATTCCTCCCGGCCAAGGTAATGAGGAAGAGTTGAAGGCATTACTAGAGTCTCTTCAGCCTAGAATAAGGGTATACGGTGCTGGGGGCGCTGGTTGTAACGCTGTCAGCAGACTAGCCGAAGAAGGATTGTTTGACAGTAGTTATGTTACTGGATATGCGATAAATACCGATGCACAAGCCCTGCTAATGTCACCTCTGGAGGAAAAAGTCCTGATAGGACGTACTGCAAGAGGTAGAGGTGCCGGTGGAGACCCTACTAAAGGCGAAGCTGCGGCGCTAGAATCTGAGATGGTTCTTAGAAGAATAACTAACGATACCCAGTTAGCAATTATTACTGCTGGCATGGGCGGTGGCTCAGGAACAGGTGCTGCAGGACATATTGCCAGACTTGCCAAGCAGCAAGGCGCAATGACGATAGCTGTTGTTACATATCCGTTCAAGTCTGAAGGCTCTTTAAGAAAACAAAATGCTGAATGGGGGCTTGAGAGACTCAGAGAACACTGTGACACGATTCTAGTGATTCCAAATGAAAGATTACTCGAGATTGAAGGAGTAAAAGACCTACCGATTGCCAGCGCATTTAGAGTCGGAGATGAATTGTTAGTTAGGTCAATAACTGGCGTTACTGAATTACTAACAACCGATGGCATGGTTAATCTTGACTTTGAAGATTTGAAAGCAGTAATCAAATCTGGCAGTGGTGTAGCAATGATCGGACTTGGTGCTTCATCGGCAAAAAACAGAGCCGAGGAAGCGACCCTCGAAGCCTTACATTCTCCATTGCTTGAACTAGATACATCGGATGCTAGAGGAGCACTGATTAACGTGGTCGGTGGTCCAACACTGACTCTCGGAGAAGCAGAAAGATGTGCTCAAATAATCCAAGAAAGAATTTCCCCACATGCAAAGATCATCTGGGGTGCTGCGGTTGATGAAGAACTTGGTGACGAAATTAGAGTAATGCTTGTGCTGACCGGAGTAAAAAGCGAACAAATACACGGCTCAAGTGAAAACAGACAACTTCGCGCATTAAGAAATAAGAGCATAGAGTTCGTAAATTAGTCTTTTATCATTCTAAAGCAAATATACAACAATGCCAAGAGACCAAATACGAGCATTGTTTTGTCGAAAAATTCCAATTCATGTTCAATTATTTGCGCATTTGGTATAGGGTCAAAGTTTTCCACACCTGGCACATAAACCTCGATAACATTCCAGTTATCGCCGTTTGACATCTGATTCCCATTGACTGCATTCCCATAGATGGTGATTTTGCTCATGGTAGTATTATCGCTTGGTGAGAGCCATGTCAGATTCCAAATCCGTTGTTGGTTAGATGATTCCTTGTGAGTCCATCCGCCATCAACAAAATGGCCAGTATCATTGTCGAAGAATAATGTACCAGTATCTGAGGTAACTCTGAAGCCTCCTTGCGCAGATTCTGTACTCGGTGAGATTTCATCATTTGACAACCTCAAAGTTAAGCTATAATTTGTATCTGACTCGAATTTTTCTGGTAAATCAGACAACGAGATACTCGTACCAGAGTTGGCCTCTCCATGGCATAAGCAACCCTCACTACCAACATCGCCAACTCCGTTTGGGAATCCATCGACATTGTTTGCTGGTAAACACAACAGTATCCCAATAATTGTGAAAATCACAACCCTGTTGAAGGTGAGGTTAGCCACAAATGGCCCAAAATGCCGTCACCTTTGACATTTCTCATCCCGTTAATTGATTAATCTATCTTGATGCAAAACGCGATAGAGAATGACATCACATTAAGTATAATGAGACTGTAGTTATACTCAATGTTTGACGAAAATACCCTTGAAACAATTGACTCATTTGATGAAGATGACATCGATATTTTCGCAGAATTAGGCGTTACTGGAGTAAGGCCCACCAATAATTTGGCAGAACAAAAACAACAACAAAATGAAAATCTAGCAATATTGCTCGGCAATAATGATGAAGATGAATATACGGCCGACAATGAACCTGTACCTCAAATGAATATCACACCTGCTGCGGAAGAACCGTACGGTAGTTTACCGGACGAAACAATTAGTGAACTACTCGAAATTTTAGTCAAGCAAGAATTAACTGTATCTGAAGGCAGAGAAATTATTGATTCAATACCGGCTAAAGCGAAACTAAATTTGGAGTCTGCTAAGGTGAAAAAAGTAAACGATGAATACGAAATTTCAGTAATTATCGACGTTGATGGATCTGGCCCAGTGAGGCCTTTTGCTAAGATAAAATCGGAAAATAATATTCTAAACCTTCATGAGACACCAAACTCAATTCCAAGCGGTTGGATTCCTTTGCATAACATACTTAGAGACATTCTTACCAAGGCAATGCAAATGCTTTCTTCAACAAATTTCACCATTAACAACAACGTCTGAGGTTATTTCTACGGTTGATTTGAACATATTTGATACCGTACAATATGTTTCATGACTCTTTTCTACAAGCCTCTTGACTAATTTTTTTGGTGCTTCTGCATCTACGTGATATGTCATCTTTATTTTTGTGAAAACCTTAGGTGCTGTACTCTTTCTCTCTGCCTCAAGTTCTATCCAAATTCTATCAATTTTCCTTCCTTTCAATCCAGTTTGAATATCGGCTAATGAACATGCTCCTATCATTTGAAGAGTGAGTTGAACCGGAGTTGGGCCATTGTCCCAGTCAATTTCAATACAATCTCCTGCTTCATTGAAGCAATCTACTTTCGAATCACCTTTCCACTCAACGCGTCCCAGCATGAATGTCCGATGTGCGGTTCATTCTTGAAGTGAATGCATCTCGGACGTACTGAGTGGAATGACTGGCGAGAGTATTACCCTAAAAAACGGCATGCTGAATGTACCGAACAAACCTACGATACACTTCATTGAAGGTGACGGAATTGGAGTCGACATTAGTCCAGTAATGATGAAAGTCGTTGATGCAGCAGTTTCAAAAGCATACGGCGGAGAAAAACAAATTCACTGGAGTGAGGTTCTTGCTGGCGAAAAAGCATACAATAACACTGGTGAATGGTTGCCTGAGGCAACCCTTGATGCTATGAGAAACGGGTTAGTTTCAATCAAAGGACCGCTTACTACACCTGTTGGAGGTGGCATTAGATCACTCAATGTTGCACTCAGACAAAAACTAGACTTGTTCGCTTGTGTAAGGCCAGTGCGATGGTATGATGGTACTCCTTCGCCAGTAAAAGCACCACAAGATGTTGATATGATTATCTTTAGAGAAAATAGTGAGGATGTATATGCTGGAATAGAATGGGAAGCCGGTACAGAAGGTGTAGCCAAGCTAATCAATTTCTTACAAAATGAAATGGGTGTTGACAAAATTCGATTCCCAAATTCCTCCGGTATTGGCATCAAACCAATCTCAAGAGAAGGCACCGCTAGAATTGTCAGAGCAGCATTACAATATGCGGTTGACAATGACAAGGATTCTGTTACCTTGGTTCACAAAGGCAACATCATGAAATTTACCGAAGGCGGATTCAGAGATTGGGGATATCAACTAGCGAAAGATGAATTCGGAGCCGTAGAACTTGATGGTGGACCATGGTGCACCTTTGAAAATCCAAACACTGGCAACCAAATAATCGTCAAGGATGTTATTGCTGATGCAATGCTCCAACAAATAATTACAAGGCCGGCTGAATATTCAGTCCTTGCGACAATGAACCTGAATGGCGACTATATCTCCGATGCCCTGGCTGCTCAAGTTGGTGGAATTGGAATTGCACCTGGAGCCAATATCAATTACGACACCGGTATTGCAATTTTTGAAGCAACACACGGTACAGCACCAAAATATGCAGGTCAGGACAAAGTCAACCCTGGCAGTGTGATACTGAGCGCAGAAATGATGTTGCGCCACATGGGCTGGACCGAGGCTGCCGACCTGATCGTAAGTGGTATGGAAGGTGCTATTTCTGCAAAGACCGTGACATATGATTTTGAACGCTTGATGGACGATGCTAAATTATTGAAGTGTAGCGAGTTTGGCGACGCAATTATTTCCCACATGTGAGTACGATGGAAAAAATTTCAGAAGCTGAACGTGAAGCGATTATTTCTCAGGCTAAATCTGCGGTAAATGACGAACCAATTGATTGGTTTGACCAACTATATGGTATGGCAAATAGAGATTCAGCAATTATTCCATGGGCTAGGATGACCCCTAATCCAATAATGATGGATTGGGTAGAGAAAAATTGCCATAACGGTAAGGCGTTAATCATCGGTTGTGGGCTTGGCGATGATGCAATTGGTCTGGAAAATATTGGCTTTAATGTGACTGCATTCGATATTTCACAGCACTGTATTGATTGGTGCAAAGAGCGTTTTCCAAATTCAACTGTTGAATGGTTGGTTGGAGATATACTCGAACCTAATGAGGAATGGTATGGAAATTTTGATCTAATTATTGAGATTCATATTCTTCAAGCAATTCCTGACGGCGGAATTAGGGAGCAAGCGGCAGAACAAATGCCTAAGTTGCTCGCAAAAAATGGCAAGATGCTATGTATTGGAAGACTAGATGATGGTCTTCAAACTATACAACCGCCGCCTTGGCCACTAAAACAAACTTGGCTAGAGCGTTCATTTGCCATGTTGGACTGTCTTGAATTTACTCCATTTAAGAACAATGATTCCCCGGATGTCGCAAGATATTACGGCGCATGGCAGAATGTTAGTTAGTTTAACCAAGCGTTGAGCATTTGGCTATTCTTGATTATACCATAGCCAAATCTTTCCTCAAATGCTCTTGCTGTTAGTGTGAAATCACCATCTCTTGTAGCAACGAGTATGCTTCCAAGGCCTTCCAAAGATTGGGATGCTAGACGCTTAACAATAGCCATTATTTGCCTGTCTGCATCTTCTGGGAAGACCTTACTATCACCAATCTTTGTCCTATTTTGCTTTGGTTCTCTAGCAACTTTCATCGCCGTAAGTTCTTCATAAATTTCAACATATTCAGCCAGGAATTCGGTTATTTCATCAACGTATTCGGATTCAAGTGCGTCTTTCTCAAGATGAATATCCATTGGTTTCCAGCGATTGAACTCTGCAATAATTTCACCAACGAGTTTGGCGATTTTGTCATCCTCAAACACGGAATCTAAAATCTCCGGTTTAACTAAAGAAGAGGCAAACTTGGCTTTCAATTTGTTATGCCGCTTGCTTAATTCATTAATTTCATGTTTGACTATTGATGGCAGCCAGAGATTAATTCTGCCAGCATCGGCGCGACTTAGAAGCACCTTGTGGAAGTTATCATGCTCAAATGAGTCTAAGCTTGTTTCACTCGCTAATTCCAAACTATGGGCTATCTTATCGACTAATGCATCAACCAGGATATTAGTGTCTACTATCACGAGTGGAGGGAGTGCCAAATTCTTCAAATAACGCCTAGATGAGTTTGGGATCTGTTGCTTGTGTGTCGCAAAGAGGGTTCTTTCAGTGTCGTACAAACGTTTCATTTGAGAGGTTGAGAATTTGCCCGAATTTTGTGCTCTTTCCAAATACATCAACCCGTCAATCGGATTCTTATCTGCAGAATCTCTTGCAATATCATAAAGTTCCATAATAGAAGGTGGATTTTGTAACATTTCATTACGGAATCTGCCGTCAAACCCATGCCGTGTTCTGCGCTTATTCCTTTGAACTGATGTCAATGCCGCTGTTACTCTGCCAGAAAATGGTTCGGCTGGTAATTCTCTAGAGTGTTCAAACGGGTAATTCCGCAAATTATCAAGTTCATCTTCAGCAAAGAAGGTGATTGTTTTCTCAACCATCTCACCATCGACATTCTCTTCTTGGACTTGCTTGGTTCGCCTGACAAAGTCTTTCAGCAATTGCGTTGCTTCGTTGGTTTTTTGATTACTGGCAGTAAATGAGACTCTAAGATAAAGTTGGAAACGCTTGGTTATAGCAGTTCTTAGGGCTGGTTGACTATCAAGCAAGTCTACTGCCTCTTTCCACTGCTCAGCGTGTGCAAGGTGAATTATTGACTTGCGATACAGAACCATTGAATGTTCGAAATCGAATTCTCCGCTTTCAGCAACCCTTCGATACTCTCTTGCTGCGTTTAACTCATCTTTATTCTGGGCAAACAGCGCAGCTCTTGCAAGTGTATGCCAAGGCGAAAGAGGATTGTTTTGTTGATACCAAGTAACTAATTGTTCCAATCCAATGTCGTGTTCGAAGACCAGTTGTCTAACTGACCGGACCAATCTAGTAGGAATATCAGAACCTACCACTAATTGATTTAGTGAGGTGAAAATTTCATCATCAGCCTCACCATGTTGGAGTGAGATAGTTGCCTGATTAAGATTCAAAGTAGCAATTAGCACTGTCAAAAGATTTTCTTCTAAATTAGACAAATTAGCTTGCTCCAAACTCTTTTCCAGATGTTCAATATGCGTTCTTGAAGCAATGCCTGTACCACCCTGCTTCAGAGCATTGCGGGCTTGTTTCAGCGCTTGATAGGCTTTTTTCGGCAATACTGTAAACGGGTCGTCATCTACTTTGTTGCCTTCCATAAGCATGATTAGGCTTTGAGCCATTGGTGAAAGATATTCAGGGGCCTCTGTACTGTGAATAGATGTTAGTGCTTGTCGCCTAATTTCGACGAATTTGTCCCACAAATCTTGTTCACTATTTGTTGCTAAAATATGATATGACAACAATGCTTCATATGGATGTGAGATTGGAGCAAGATCGTTATTTGTCAGTATTTTACTTAGACGTCGAATTTCTAACTTTTGAGCGAAAATTTCAACTGCCTGCACTGATGATTCGTCCCATGCTTCTCCTCCAATGTCTTGAATATGCTTGTAACATTCATTCTTCAAATCAAGAGAACTCCCCTTGTGATTAGAGATATACAACAATGCTCCCTCATCTAAAGATGTCATTTGATTGATTAGCCACTCATCAACTTGCTTTGAATCCAGTGAGCGAATTAAATCGTACAGTTTTTCGATTTCTATCGAATGGTCAAGGGTGTTGGAAATCAATATATCTGCAGCCTGTTTACTATCACCTGATTTGGCGAGAGCAGAAAGGTACAACCACTTTAGATTTTGAATTTGTACCTGAGAATTAGGAATTGCTTCAAGAATCTCAATCCCGTCTGCTATCTCAGTGGGCGGAAGTTGCGCCACGGATTCAGGGAAATTCAGCCATGCATATCTGGCTCTTGCCTTTGCTAATCCATTATCTCCTGCATTTGTACTGGCCTTCCAATCTTTAATCTCTCCCTCAATAAGACGATTTAAGTCAGCAAATTCCTCTGCCAGTTCCTTATCTACTTTGGCTAATTCTTTGATTGCTTTTGACGCTTCAGAGCCGCTAGAAATGGCTAATAGAACAGAAATAATTGATGCACTACCTTTGAGTTCAAGCAGACTATTACTTACCTCTAAACTTCGTTTAGCAGAGAGTTGAGATTGAACCTTTTGAATCGCTATTTGTTGAGCAGCATCAGTACATAATGAAGAAAGACCACTTATTGCAATCGCTAATTCATCGTTGTCGAAAACATCAATCCTGCCAATCGAAACATCAACTTTTTTGCTTGATTTTGACTTTGTTTTAGCAGTTGGGAATGCCACAAACTGGGCAAGAAGATCCGTTTTCTGTCCAAGTGTTTGCCAAATAGCATCGACACCATTGGTTAAGCATTTTTCACGAATTGAGTTTTCTAGCGTTGTTAGATCGTCACTCCAATCTCCGCGTTTCAATTGCTTGTTAATCAACAAGACTGCTAGTCTAAATGCATCAGATTCGCTACTATCTGTTACGATTTCGTCACTCTGCGGCAGCCAATCAACAGCAGATTTCGGTCCTGCACCTCGCCCCCTGCGACGCATCATCCGACTAGGTCTAGGCGCATTACCATCATCTTCATCTCCTGGTACTTCGGTTTCATCCAATGCCAATGTGAGAATACTACGCCACTTCTTTTCCATAATCTGCCAATCTGGAGATTTGGCTACTTTGGCCTTGCGTTGTTGTTTAGGAATGTTAGTCTTGTAAGCGATGTCTAAGCACTTTGCCATGTGTTCTTCTTGCAGACTAGCCACCTCCTACATATTAGCCGCCTAGTAGGTTGCTATTCAATTAACCGGCAACAAAATCATTCAAAACAATGGTGAAGGTTAATTTTCATCACTAGTGTTCATGAACAAAGAACCCTTGGACTTAGTTGACTGAGCCTATGGATTATATTCGCGTTGCCGCCTTACTTGCACATCCTATCTTGGCTAGTGCATTGATATTTTGGATGTGGCAGCAGTATTCTTGGCGTAAGAGAAGTAAATCGATGAAAGGAGCTGACAGAAAAGCTGCACTTGAACAACATGAACGATTTGGAAATTATATCCTCTGGTCGGGATTTATTGTTGTCGCCGTAGCATTCTTGGGCAGAATGGTCGCAGGATGGCGCAGTGAACAAGATATATTTGCCGAAATTTGGCCAACCAATTTACATGGTTTCATTGGACCTCTAGGGTTAATTTTGCTTTATGTTATGACTAGGTTCGGCAAACAAGCCAAAGCAAATCGGCTAGCAGGAGAAAGTTTTGCAGTTGAAAAAACCAAACACGGCAGAGCGGCTGATTTCATTATGGCATTGGTCTTTATCCATGCATTCCTGGGCTTTTTGTACATTTTCTCAGTCGTTTAATCTACTTTCAATACTGTGTCACGATGCTTCCACATGTCAAGCCATTCAGCTAAATTATGCTCCAACCCTGGCTCTTGAATTCGACAGCCACAAGCATTCATATGTCCGCCTCCACTTTCATCAAAACGAGTTGCTAAGCGTGATAAATCATATCTGTTTTGACCATTTTCAATAAACGAATTAGCATAGAAACTGGCAGATAGTGGTGGCCTGTTAGGATCATTTATTTCGCCATCGCTATATCCGTGTAATATACAACAGGCGTCAACTGAATCTCCGAAAGTTGCTGTAACCAGATACCCGTTAGAAGAATAACCGGTATTTTCTAAATGACAAATCGCCAAACGATTAACTATCTCTGTATTGTTGATTACGATCTCCTTGAGTTGTTTTCGGTTTTCTTTTTGGAATTCGAGTCTCTTAACAACCTCAGGCAAACTCATTATTTCATCAATTGTTGACCCCGATGCTAACATATTGACAATATCAAGCATATATTCGGACTCTGTCTGTGACAAAGTTCGGCTGAAACACATCAATTCGCCATCTTCCACAAATTCCTGTAACGTAATCCCGCCAGAATCCAAAGCATCAACAAATGGCATTAAATCAACAAAATTGGCTAAATCAACATAAGGCTTTATTCTCTCATAAGCGAGTCTAGCAGCCGATGGTGTTGGTTGCCAATCGATAATGCCGCCACTTTGTGCAAATGCAATTGACTGCTTATCTGTTGGCCTGTTAGTTTGATGATGGTCAAGGTACCAACCACATTTTTGATGGAATGGCAAATCAACAATTACTGTTTCATCGGTGATATAATCATCCATGCTTCCATTTCTAATTTGAGCAGCATGACTGAACATAATATCCGCTTTAGGATTATATTTTTTGAGAATAGCTGCGCCACATAGCCCATCAAAATCTGAATCTGCAACAATTCGAGTAAAATGAGGTATCTCTAGCGCACTCACATGCTTACCGCTAGAAAATAGAATGTATAACTTCCGTTACAATGACGGGTTTGGGTTGATTATTGTAGATATTTCACCGCTGTCAAATTTGACCCTATTTTATCGATTACTCCGATTGCTTCGACTTCATAGCCCAAATCTACAAAATGATGTTCATACAATGATGCTTCGTGTTCTTCATGAGGATTACCGTGAAGATGGTGTTGTGGATAAACTCCCCATGGAGCTCCCAAAATAACCGCTTTCTTGGTAATCTTTTCTAACCCTTTGAGTGCTTCTGGTAGTTCTTCCTCTTTGATGTGTTCTGGCCCATGCCACCAAAAAGCATAATCAAACTGATTTTCTGAAAAATCCTCTAGACTGCGAACGTCTCCTTGAATAACTGTAGCCCAAGGGCAAACTTCTGTCAAATGTTTCACATTTGGTTCATATATTTCTAAAATGGTGAACTCGTTTCCCGCTTCTCTCAATTCGTCTCCGAAATCCATTCGATCATGTCTTGCCCCAACATAGAGTAACTTGCCAGGTTCAGAAAAAATTACGGGTGCAAGTTTTCTAACTGACACCAATCTTGCTGCTCTCATGTCTTCTTTCTTTCCGAATATTTTTTCCTTTATAGAAGTGAAAAAAGAGGTCATATCTATCCCATTAATCTCTAATATATAATTACTAACGAGAGCAGTGTTGATTATTTTTCGAGGATAGTCTTTGAGATTATCTTTCTTTTCCAATCAATAAAATATCCAAAATTTTACTTCATTTAGGATAAATAACTTGACTTATCACTTATTCCGGCTAACATGGAGACCTCCTGTGGTGTTGTTTTAGTCAATTATGGCGCTATCTTACTCCTACAGTACCCTCAAGGACATTGGGATTTGCCAAAAGGCCATGTCGAAGATAGTGACGAAGACAATTTTGTTACCGCGGCCAGAGAATTGGGTGAGGAAACCGGGATTATCGAGATTGAATTCATCAACGGGTTTGAGGAACAAACAAAATATAGCTTCAAACATAAAGGAAAAAAGACCGACAAGCAAGTATTTTGGTACTTAGCAACAACAGAGAAAATTTCAGTCAATCTGTCAAATGAACATAGAGACTACATGTGGCTCGACTGGGAATTAGCCTTAGATATGGCAACCCACAAAGAAACAAAATCAGTAATCAGTAAGGCGCATGAATTTGCTTTACAAAAAGGGTTATCCTAAGTTTTCAAAATCCCGTTCATTGGAGTGGAATTTTTTTATCATAGCCGAAACGTTACTTGATTCTATGCGTTTTGCTAAAGGCGTCCAAAGTGTTTCACTCTCGCCAAGATTCTTAGTAACCCAGCGGGCGAAAACAAAAAACCAATCCGATAACCGATTAACATAGACTCTGGCTTCTGGTCTTACTGCATCATCGCCAGCATCATCTTGAATGGCAATAAGGCAGCGCTCTAATCTTCTGGTAACACATCTTGCGTGATGAATAACTGGTTCTGGACCAGTTCCTGATGGAAGAATGAAACTGGTCAGTGGTTCTAAATTTTCAATCCAAGCATCCATTTCATCGGTTAGCGAATCGCATTGTTGCTGGCTAATTAATTCCATATAATCGGGCAAATTTTGCGGAGTACATGCTAGTTCTGCCCCCAAATCAAATAGTTCATTTTGAATTCTATCTAACGCTGCAGCTGAAATTTTTTGGATACGATTGATACTTGCACTACTGCCTCCGTCTGAATGATTTGGTAAATCGGCACATTCTCGACGAATAATTCCAACAATTGAATTTAATTCATCGCAAGTACCGACTGCTTCAAATCTTGGATGAGATTTCCTATGTCTTGAACCATCTACAAATGAGGATGTTCCGTCGTCTCCACTACCGGTATAAACTCGATTAATCCGAACCATTCTCCTTCCGCCTGTTCAATGGCATCTTATGCTTCTATGAGTGGTTTGCGGGAAAGAAAGCTGGAATTTACGCCATGATACCACTCAATGTCTTCTTCTCCTTGACTCCAGGAATACAAGACTAGTTGCCCGTCAACAACGCCGTACCATTCAAGTCTACCGGGGTCTAAACACGCCATCTTTGCTCCAGTTTTTTCCAACTTTTCAACCACACCATGCCAAGATTGAATCATGCTTGCTAAATAATCTGCCAACTCACTCACATGATCATGATTTGAATCGTAACTTTCGAGGATAATATCGAGTTCTTCGGTCAAGTCTGCCGCATTATCACTAATCGACTGTAATTCGATTAGCAATTTTCTAGCACTAATCAAACTTAATCTCGCTTCCTCTATCGTAACAACCTTGGCACCCGAAGGTACCTCGTCTATGGCCTGTTCATAATCTAACAAATCGGTAATTTCCATAGGACGGCCAGAATAAATTGGTATCTCGGACATATCAGACATGACTGCCTTTTTACGAGAAGGGTCTTGAATTCATCGTAAGAATTACGCAAAAGAGGTTGATTTGGATAGTTCTCCTATACTGCCAATTTCTTCCTTTAATCGGTTTCTAGTTACCTGTTTGATTCCGTTGACTATTAGATAACATAATAACCACACCCAAAGAAACAACTCAAAGGCTAGTATCAAGTAATAATATGATCCAAGTGATGCTAACATAGCAACTCCATCATACGGTGTTCCGTATATTGCCACATACACTATTTGAGATAGCAAATTAGCAAAGAACCAAACTACAAGAATTGTAATCATAAACGGTGAAACTCTCCATTGTTTTACTGTCTGCATAGCGTTATCAATAGCATATATGTACGTCAAACTACATAAAAGGTTGCTTTTTTTGCTCGTTTTCGGCAAAAAGGGGTTAGATTTTACTTGAATGTGGTCATTCATCGGCGATGTCTGGCGGTAATCCGCCCATCGCTGACAAACATTCATCGATTGCTGCAAGCCATTCGTCTGCTACGGAATTTTTCCCACCTACTTCCAAAAACAGCTCGCGCCAGTGGTCTGCCTGCTGCTGATTATTGAGAAATAGATTGATCTTGTAAAGCGCTGAATATGCCATTGGATTGAGATGTTCCTCGTCACCATCCCAGGCTTTCTCAAAGCATTCAATTGCCCCATGTGAGCCATGTAGCTGACCTCGATGAAGAGCAACCATACCGGCTTGGCTCCAGGCAAGTGGTAAGCGGCCAATAAGCAGTCCACGAAACACCAACCATGTCTGGCCACCTGCTAGCACAACAAGGGCCAAGAAACCTGCCCAGTGTTCAAATTTAGTTAGTTCGTCCCACGTTTTGGTAATCAATCCGGCAACTCCAACGCAAAACAAAAATCCTGACATCGGTGCAACTAACACCTCTCTCCTAGTATTCAACATGTAATGAATACCTGATACCAAACCGAATGCGCCAATAACCGATAGAATGCCTAGATGGGCTTCTAGGCTAGTTGGATTTGGTGCGGATTGTCCCAGTAACAGTAGTCCAGTGATTATCAAAATCAATGTGCCAAATCGTTTTGCAGGGGTTGGAAATGGTTGGCTTTTAGAGCCCAATATCAATACCGTACCAATGACTGCGTCAAACACTAAGAGCATCCAAACAGCGGTTGATTCGGTAATTATCATACTCTATCAGTACCATTGCGAGTTATTGGTTCTCTTTGAGTATTTGCTCAAACCCTGTGGTAATTTGTCCCTTTGATTATCTCTGTTGCCCGGTAGACTTGTTCAACTAGCATAACTGCTGCTAATTCATGTGGAAAAGTCATTTTTGATAGTGCAATTAGGTCAGCAGTCCGTTTATATTCGCCCCAACCATCTACTGGTCCAATTGCCAAATTAACATCTTTATCGCTTACCGTCCATTCTCTAACTAAATTCGAAAATTCTGCAGAAGTATGTTCTACACCAGATTCATCCAGCAAAAACAACAACCCGCTTTTGTTAATCTCTGTGAAATATGCATCTACGGATTTTTTACTCTTGTGAAATAATAGGTTTATTCCTCGAGATTTTAGCCTGTCGCCATAAATCTTCACCATTTCACCGTATGCCCTCTCTTTTGCTGGCCCATGGATGTGAACGGTAATCCTTCCCATGGCTGGCTCAGCCAATTTATACTATTGAATGATATACCTTGGTTTGAAGAATATTGAACCAACTTCAAAAAGTACTGCTACTACGGGATTATATGGGGTGGTGGCCTTTCTCGAAAAAAGAGTCCCCCAAGAGAGTCGTTGAACCCATCACCAAAGATGGAAGAACGTGGTTACTAGAATTACGTGACATGTGCGAAAGAAATTTTGACAACCCCGAAGAAGCCAAGCGAAGAATAAGGCAAATGCAGGTTGAATGGCAGGAATGCTTAGACAATGGGTCTCTATCTTTAGTGAATAAGGAAGCACTGGATAGTCGCGCAATTCGATTACTGTCTTGCACGGACATAGAGTGGTTGAAGTGGCTCGATGATCTAGAATTCTGGAAAACCGGCTGGAAGCCTGTACAAGATTCTACAGACAAGGATTGAAATGGGCTTCCCATTTCCATGCATCATGGCAAAAGCGACATTGCACATGTTGCACACCTGTCCATTCTGTTGGAAGGTCAGAGGAATCATAGAATATCTCAAACTAGATGTTGACTATGTTTCAGTTAATGGTCTGAAAATAAAGAAAGCAGTTTCATTCGCTGGTGATTGGGGTAAGGTACCCGTCTTTACCGATGAAAACGGGCAATATCACACAGACTCAACACCAATAATGAAATTCATCGACGAGAATTACAACGGTGGAAAACTGCTCTCAACAGGTAATGAAGAAAGAACAACAAAGTGGCTTGAATGGGCTGATACAAAAATGTCAAAGGCTACTGTTCCAATTCTATATGGTACACTAGGCTCGGCGTTCAAAACCACCACTCGCATATCAAAAATAGAAAAATTTGGCTTCATATCTAAACGATTGTACGCCTGGGCTGGTTTTCCAATCATGTGGGGTATAATCGCCAAAAAACGTGTTAAGAAAGATGGTCGTAAGCCTAAACAATTGTGGCATGATTTGTTGACTGAATTCACTGATGAGCATGGCGACGAGGAGTTTTTTGGTGGAATGAAACCAAATATTGTTGACTTCTCAGTGTTTGGCTATATGAGATCGATATCACCATTCCCTCAATTCTCTCTGTTACAAGACCATAACCGTGGAATGGCTTGGTACAATCGAATGGAACTGTTAGTAGCATAGGGTTCAGTATGAAAAATATCGAGTTTGCTGGCCTTGTGTTTCATCATGTCAAGGCTGATTCTATTTTCGTTGGAGAAAATAAAGGTGGATGGATTTACGCCAGTCAAAGGCCAAAGCATGAAGTGAGATGTCCGGATTTTTTTATCACTAAAGAACCGCTTAATTTAACAGAATTATCTACAATACTAGGCTCTGACTTGTCACCTGGAGACGAGAGGACTTGGAACAAGGAACGATTATCCGCAATCATATCATTACTAAACCAAGACATTGCAGCCTGCGTAGCAGAATTAGATGGAGATTGGGAAATTCGCTGCCCAACTCAAAGTGAGTGGCTCCATGCAAAAAATAGTGCGATTATAGACTGCAAGGCCGGTAGTAAAGAAATTCTAGCCGATGCAGTATCTTCAAACTACAGAGGAGCAATGATGGATGGAAGGCCACGTCTTTTCCAAGACCGTGGTCCAATGCAGTGGCACACTGCGACTATGGAAATTCATCCTAATAATAGTTCAATACACGCATTATCAAGTGCCCCAATGGACCGAGATAGTAGTGGATTATCGCTTCGTCTAGTCGTGACTCCCATTAGAAAGGGGGCTGCCAGAATTGTACCCAAGCGTGCTGATTATGGCGCAAACATTCGTTCAGAGCTATTGTGGACAACTATACTTGGAGTAATTCCTTCATTCGCAATACCATGGTTAAGGGGCATGGGAGATTACGTTTACTCCGGCTGGGTAAATCTACTATTTGGCGGATTATGCGTCGGATTTGTAACAGGTGCATTTTGGCGACCGAAGCGACCTATTATCATGTATCAAGATGGTGAATTGCAGTAATCAACAAACTATTTCGATTTCTGGCCTAATTATCATCCGGGCTTGCAGCCAATGTCTCCCAATATGAATCCTGTCGTATGGCATCTGCAGCACAAATTGTTGCCATATTGACAATATGTCTTACACCGTCCGAGCGGGCAACTAACTGAACCGGTTTGTCCATTCCTTCAAGGATTGGCCCTGTCATCTCTGCACCGCCTAGTTCCTCAAGTAATTTGTAGGCAATATTTGCCGCGGCAAGATTAGGTAAGACCAATACGTTTGCTGGTCCTTGAAAGTTCATGAATGGATAATCATCTTGCACTGATGGATTTAATGCAGTGTCTGCTTGCATTGGTCCGTCGATTATCAGTGTTGGATCTATTTCTTTGGCTATCTCAATCGCTTCCTCAATCCTTGTTGAGCGTTGAGCTCTGGTACTACCAAAGTTTGAGAAAGATAACATTGCTACCTTCGGATTAACACCAAAACGTCGTGCAATTTTAGCAGTCTGTATAGCGATCTCGGCAAGAGTGGGGCTATCTGGATAAACGTTAACTGTAGCATCTGCTAAGAATATTGTTTTGCCCTTGACATTAACCATGTAACAGCCAATTACACAGTGTGCTGATGAGTCTGAACCAATTACCTCGATGGTAGGTCGCAAAACATCGGCATAATTTCTACTAACTCCGCCTACAAAACCATCAGCATCACCGCTAGCAACCATTTGGCTAGCGAAGTATGGTCGGCTCTTCAGTAACCTTTCAGCATCTTCTAATGTCATGCCTTTTCTCTGCCTACGTTTGAATAATGCTGGAGCATATACTAGTTTTCTGCGATCATCATACCTCGGATCAAAAGCCTCATACTCAAAATTAAGATTTAATTCCTCTGCAATTGAGTCTATTCTCTCTTTAGAGCCGAGTAGGATTGGGTGACAGATTCGCTGTTCAACTAACTGCGCTGCCGCTCTAATCACTTTTTCATTATCTCCTTCAGGGAATACTATTCTCTTCCCCCTGCCTCTGACTTGGTTAATCATATGGCGCATTATTGAATATGAGAGGCCAAGTCTTGATTCTAATTCCTCACGATATTTAGCAAGTGAAAAGTCCTCTTTACTGACTTGAGTTATCCCCTCTTCCACTGCAGCCTGAGCAACTGCAGATGCTTCCCAGATCAAAACTCGACGATCAAACGGTTTTGGAATAATATACTCAGGTCCAAATTGCATTGTTGCCCCGTCATACGCCTCAGAAATGTAATCCGGTACTGGTTCCTTTGCTAATTCTGCAAGTGCTTTCGTTGCTGCCATTTTCATATTTTGCGTAATGTCAGTGGCCCTGACATCTAAAGCGCCACGGAAGATGTATGGAAATCCTAGTACGTTGTTAACTTGGTTTGGATAATCTGACCTACCTGTTGCTATTATTGCATCCTCTCTTACCTGTTTAACTTCTTCTGGAGTAATTTCTGGAGTGGGATTTGCTAACGCAAAAATAATCGGTTTTTCGGCCATACTTGCAATCATATCTTTGGAGACTAAACCTCCTTTTGATAGCCCCAGCAGGACGTCTGCTCCCTTTAATGCAGCAGCTAAATCGCCCTCTTCAATATCATGAGCAAAATCTGCTTTGTATTTGTTTAATTCATCATTCTGTAGACGTTTCTTGGTAAGGATACCTTTACTGTCTACCATCTTTATGTTACTTCTTTTAACGCCAAGAGCAACATAATGATTGGCACATGCGATTGCTGATGCCCCGGCGCCCAATACTACGACATTTATGCTGTCTAATTGCTTATCTTGTAATTCTGCAGCATTAATCAATGCCGCACCTGAGATAATTGCTGTTCCATGTTGGTCATCATGCATAACTGGTATGTCGGTTTCTGCAGCAATTCTTCTCTCAATTTCAAAACACTCTGGAGCCTTGATATCCTCTAAATTAATCCCACCAAAGGTTTTGGAAATATTTACCACTGTTTGAATGAAGGATTCGGTGTCTTCGGTATCAACCTCGATGTCAAATACGTCGATGTCGGCAAAGGTCTTGAGCAGTAAGCCTTTACCCTCCATAACAGGTTTACTAGCCAGTGGCCCTATGTTGCCAAGTCCTAATACTGCAGTTCCATTGGAAATAACTGCTACCAAGTTCGCCTTGGAGGTGTATTTGTAAGCGGCTTCAGGTTTTTCGGCTATTTCTAAACAAGGATATGCTACACCTGGAGAATATGCTAAGCTCAATTCATGAGCAGTGGAGTGAGGTTTTGTTGGTACAACCTTGATCTTACCATGAGGTTTAGCCTCATGATAATCAAGAGCTTCTTGCTTAAGTTGTCGCTCTCTCCTGTCCTCCAAAATATTCACTTCCAAAGCAACCAAAAGCAATACACTGTTTGATTGTTTGGGGCATATCTGCTAACTAACTTAGGATTTGATTAGGAGTTTGTGCCCCCCGTCTTCGTGATACTTTACTGAACGAACGAGGGCCGCGTTCAAATACTGTAAGATGCGCCAATATACTGATGAACGGGTTGAGCACTCCTGTTATTTCCATCAGCAGGGCGCGTAAAGCCTTGCTGTTGACGGTTTTAATGGTGGTTACATCGCTTAGCCCGCTGATGATTCTATCACCAGTATCTGCTCATTTAACTGACAGCGATACTGTATGGCCAAAACAAGCCAGTAATGATACAGGTTGGATACGACTGGATGCTGTAGGCGCTGACCCTGCGCTCGGATTGCAAGCCAATGCGAACTGGGGGCTTGAGTTTGCCCCAGGTGCCTCTCTATCAAATGTCACTATGGAAGTAAGAGTAAACGGCAGCAGTGATTTGCTGATTGAGGAACCGGTAATTACTGCAAGTGATGTTGGAGTAAATCTGTTCGATTGGTCTGGACTTGGTATGCTTGGCTCAAGTGATTCCTTTACCAGTGCCAATCCTCACTCTGGAAGATTATCACCCAACAGTGATTCTGGGGCGTATTGGACTTTACCTTCAGGTGCAGAAATCAACGAGCTAATCATCGAGGCTTTAGCACCGATTGACCCTGCTGTTACATTTGAACCGGTTGATCTTGAAATCACCGATTATGTAATTCACTTGTTGGACGGCCGATTATATCTAGCAATTAGCAATACTTTGCTAATTATTGATTACAATAATGATCCAAAAATCATTGATATGGTTGAATATGAAAACGCCAACTCAATCGTTGACCTGGAGATTGATGCTGTTAATTTAGTCTTACACATACTGACTGATGACAACTATTTTCACGCAATATCTTTGATTGATACTTCCGTCATTACTTCATTACCAGAAACTGTTGCCGATTTGGACACGATTGAGTTTGTTCAGTTCGACCAGTTTATTATCGCCAGTGATGGAACGCCATATGCTCTTTCATCAGATAGAATTGCGGTGTTTGATGGCGCTGATTGGAATAATGTATTCTTCAAATCTCAAACAAGTCAAGGATTGGATATTATCGAAGTTGATGGTATTCTATATTTCTCTTCAGAAGGAGATGGAGTTGAGAGGTGGGATTTATCCAACGGTCTACGACTTAGCAAGTGGACTACAGCTAATAATCTTCACAGCGACTCTGTCAACTCATTTTATGTCTCGGGGAACCAATTATTACTTGCCTCTGAAGATGCAGGTCTTGCACGCTTTGACTGGAATACTGGGTTTTGGCTATCCACTTGGAACAACAACAACTGGCTTAATTCAAACAGTGTCTCTGATGTGATAGTCTCTAACGATATCCTTGTTATCCTCAATGGTAATACAGTTCAAACATATAACACTCTAAATGGTGTATTCCTTCAGTCCTATGATTTACAAGACTTTGGACTAGTGAATAACGGAGAAAAGTTGGTTGTTTGGCCCAATATTGGCATACGCTCACCAACGAGTGAGATAGTTCTGATAAGTGACGGAGGCGGCGATTTAGCGATTATTGATACCACAGCTACACCACCTTATCTCGGAAATATGTTACTTGCTAGCGGTCCAACCTCGGCACAAATGGATGATGCAGTTGAGTTAAATGATGTGTTATATGTTGCTGCTGATGGGATTATGAATCGTTTTGATATTCAACAATCGAGGTGGTTAACCCCTCAATTAATTGGTGATGATGTTAACCAATTAATCACCGACGGCACCTACATCTACATTGCCTCAGATAACACTGGTGCTCATAAGATGAGCGCC
Source organism: Methanobacteriota archaeon (assembly GCA_011526375.1). GTDB lineage: Archaea > Thermoplasmatota > Poseidoniia > Poseidoniales > Poseidoniaceae > MGIIa-L1. The sequence continues at coordinate 19,793 of WTIT01000089.1, read as the reverse complement.
AATGGCTCAATTCTGCAAACTTGGGATACATCAAGTGGATTAGCCTCTAATTCCGTACAAAGAATTGCCATCAACAACAACCATTTGATTACCATTAATTCTAATTCAGCGATGTCAGTAATTGACACATCAACAAACTCGGTCGCAATTTATGATTCATCAAATCAGTTGACTTCCAGTGGATTAACTGACGTGGTAACTTATGGCAACATTGCATACATTGCTACACTAGACATTGGTCTGGCACGATTTGACTTAACAAATGAAACATTCCTCGCTCCATGGGGCTCTACCGGCATCAACAATGCAGATGATGTTCCATTGGCTGTTTTCAACGGCGTATTGCACATGGGGCTGCCTGGTTATGGCGTAGTCAGAAAAGACTTGGCGACTGGTGAAATATTGCTTCCATTCACCGATTCGGGTGGAGGAAATAATCCGGGTAGCGGTGGAGCATCCGGCCTCGATTTCCTGCCCTCGGATATCATCTATGCATTGTTTTCAGATGGGTCAAACCTCTACATTGGGGGTGAAGATGGTGCAATAAGATGGGATGGTTCCCAAGCCGTTGACCTACAAGGAAGGGGGGGCAGCTGGGTCACTCAACCTGATACATTCTACGACTTTACAATACTAGGCAGTGACTTATATGTCGGAACTGACCGAGGTGTGTGTAAATATCCAATCAGTACCTTACAAGTAGATGATTGTCTCAATGTCTACGACGGTATGCCTGATTGGTCAACACGCACAATAGCCTCGGACGGATCAAAAATTTACGGCGGCACCAATGGCGGTGTCGGTATTTTAACCACAAATCCGTTCGATGTTGTAGACACGTGGGAAGCTGGAGAGGATACCGACAATGCACCAGTAGAAGTGATTGGGGATATTGCCTATATCGGACTCAACGGTATTGGTGTAGCAAGGTATGAAATCTCAACTAACTCTTGGCTACCAACTTGGACCGAATACAGTAACTCCCCATCTGGTAATGCGATACTAGACCCTGGAAATCAAGATGTTACCGGCCTAGTAGCAGATGTTAATCCAGATCAACTTTGGATTGGTGGTGAGGACGGTTTCCAGCTAATCGATGTTGTTAATCAAGTAGAAGTATATGATATTGAGAAGAACGATGCGCTTTATCTGGGGAATGGTAATCCATATCAGATGGTAATTTACAATGGTGTAATGTATTACCATCAGGGAGACGACAGCAATAGCGTCTATCGTATAGATGTCGTAAATTTCAATCAATTATCTAACATTGATGCTGGTATTCAACTAAATGACAACAGCGGCCCTGCTTGGGGCATGGGGCTTATCGATGGTGTTATCATGGCTAGCGTAGCATCTAACGGTGGCTTCCCAGATTATTATGATGGTCGTGGTGGCATTGCTCAATGGGATATCGCTAACGATACTTGGGGAGCAAACATTGAACCTACCGGCCAAGTTGACAGAGTGACTGCATATGAAACAAATTCCGGTGAAATGTGGGTCTCTTGGGGCGAGTTACGTCTCGACCTATATGATGCTTCAGGGAACTTTGTCGGGTCCTGGAACAGTGATGATGGTTTAGATTTCCCAATTAGAGAAATCGTCGAGTATAACGGTGAAGTATTGTTTGCTACCGAAGATGGTGTAGCAAGGTACGATCGTTCAACCAATTCATGGTTGTCTACATGGCAGGAGAATAATGGTCTGCCTGGTAATTCGGGAAGCGAGTTTTACGAATTGTGGACAAATGGAGTTGATCTAGTCCTTGGTGGCGGTGATGGACAAAGTTTCCAAGGCTTCCAGGGTGGCGCAATATCCCATTGGGATGGTGCTAACTGGAATGTATACACCCAAGGTGGCCAAGGTGGTATCCAGCGAGGTTATCCGATTACTATGGCCTATTGTGGAGGATTACTCAATGTTGGAATATATGATTCAAACGGAGGTATCGAGCAGATTGACCTCGCCACCGATACTGTAGTCAATACCCTCACTAGAGCCTCTCTAGGTGAAGGAAGAGTGTCTGGAGTGGCATGTGATCAGTCTACTGATACTCTTTACGTCACCTTTTATCAAGATGAAGAACCGATTAAAAAGTACAACATGAACAGTGGAATTTTCCTTTCAGATATTTCCACCCAAACCCATAATTTACCAAGCGACAGGATTTGGTGGGATGCGATTGATTACGACAACGGAAAACTGATTGTTGGCCACGGTTTAGGTCAGTCAGGGTCTAATGTAATTGGTGGCGGATATTCAGTAATCACTACTAGCGGAGCGATTACTAGCCAAGTTAACTCTAACGCACAGGGCTCATCAGTTACATCATTCCAATGGTCTGGAACTGGTTGGTTACTCGGACAAGCTGGTGGTTCTTCCGGTTACAGCCGTGTCGACCACCTCGATTCTACTGGTCAAAATACCATCCAAACTTTACCTGGATTGGTAAGCGGGCAAGTGACAACAATGACTGGAAACGGAACACATCTATGGGTAACTACAATTGGCGAAAATGTCGGTTTTGGACAGTCTACTGGTGCAGGTATTCTCCAAGGTGAGAGACAGCCTGACGGCACCATTGAATGGCAACAGGGATGGACCCTGCCGGCTAATTCTCAAGCCAACGATTTGGAATTAGTTGGAACTGACTTATACATCTCAACCTCGCCCTCTGGACTTATGATGCTCGATACCATAACTGCAACTTTAACTTCGATTAATGGGGCACTGCACAATAACATGGATGGATTAAAACTCGTTGGCAGTGACTTGATTATTGGGCTACAAGGAAATTCTGGCTCGTCTGCCGGAGTTCAAATCTATGATACGCAAACCAATAGTTTCGGCAACGGAAGGTTACTAGCAGGATTGCCGTCAAACATCGTCAATAGCATAGACGTAAGTCTTGATGAAGTGTACATCGCTACCAATGGCGGCGTTGGAAGATGGTCACTGCAAACCAATGACTGGTTAAATCCTCTAAGTACAACTGACGGACTGCCATCGAACCTTATTCAAGACGTTATGTTCGAATCTCCAAATCTATGGGTGGCAACACCTTCGGGATTAGCACAAATGGATACCTTGACCAACTCGGTCAATGTTCTAACTACTGGAAACGGTATGTTAGGAACGTCCTCATGGGGACTAATTAGTACCTCAAACAATGTTGGAGGAGTAGAAATACATGTTAGTCACGATGGGGCAGGAAGTGAAAGACCTGGCGTCACTAGTATCGATGGTACAACCGGACTGATTACCCAGACCCACCGATTCGACCAATTGCCTTCCAATACAGTAACAGCGCTTGCCAGTGACTGGTGGGGCCTACACATTGCAACTGATGTTGGCCCAATGACGCATTGGAATGGCATAAACGGCCAATTTGAAGATGGAGCGGCTGCTTTCCAAGTACCTAGTTGGCCAATCGAAAGATTAGTCAGCAATGGAAATGAATTACTAGCGATAGGAAGAGACATAATTACTATCTCCGAGGCTACATCCCAATCACATGCTGTAACTAAGGTGTTTGTTGTCCCTGATGTCAGCATCACAAGTGGGACAATTAGTGATGATTATCTGTGGGTTACTACCGACAATAACGGCTTGTTTGGTTGGATGAATAATCCTCAATGGACTCCTCTTGAGCGTTTTGAATTGCGGCGCGCCGATCCCTTAAACATGGGCTTTAATTTGCTTAATCAAGATATCACTAACCTAGCTCATCCCGGTGTTCAGATTCAATTAGCAACCGTCCTTGACCCAATTATCCTAGACTCCGATGCAGGTAATCCAGGAATACATAACATTCCATTCCAAGGCATTCCGCTTGCATTCACTTCACCGGTGAGTGGGGCGGCGACTTGGGCCCAATCTAACAGTCTAAAATATGCAGTAACGCTGAATCTTTCAGATGACCCTCAACTCTCTAACACACTTCAAGCAGCCGTTGATAGTGCGGTACAAATAAACGGAACAAAGTATGTTCAACTAAATTTAAGATCGCCAAGTAATGGCTCTCTAGAGGTAAGAATAACCTATGATTACATCAAACTAGAAACTCCAATCACTCTTACTGGATTGATTGACAGGCCAGATGATGGTGGTGGCGCGTTAACCGCTTCATGGACTCTAGTTCACGACGATGATTTCTCAAGATATCTAGTGTATGTAAGTGAAGGGCCTTTCTCCAGTGCTTCTGGAACATCTGTGATTTCCGCTGATGATTTAACAGGCAGGACTGTTGACAAAGCAATTTCTCTACACAGCCGTTTACAGAATGAAGTGACTACGGCGAACGGTCAACCTTTAGTTGATGGAACTGAATATTATGCAATTGTAGTGGTAGAATATGACGATGGAAGATTGGGAACGCCCTCTCCTCAACTAGGGCCAGCAGTCCCAACTAACGAAGTTCCATTATCTCCGATCTGGGCAAATGCAGGACCGCATGATGGTGGCCAAGATGGAGATTTGGAAATAGAGTGGGCAAGATGTACTGCGCTTGATTTGAAGAGTACCAAAATATACGCCCTTACCAGTGAATTTAGTGATGTGCTTGGATTAACTCCTGAAGTAGAACTGCCGCCAACTGAAGGCAACACAACAATTATCCAATTGAATCCAGGTAGACCATATTGGATTGGTCTAACTTGTGTGGACCTAACTGACCAAGAAGACATCCTAAATCCAATCGTAATTGGTCCAGTAGTCCCAACTGGTGGTCTAAACGACTTGACTCCGCCTCCTAAGCTTGAGAATGTCACTGCGATTGATACGCCTGATGATGATGGAGGAAGAATTACCATTTCTTGGGAGGAAAGCATTGCTGATGATTGTACATTCTATGCCGTTTGGGTCAAATTGGATGATGGGCAACCTGATTTAACCGTAATTCAATCACTCGAAGAACGTGGATTCTCTCGCTCTGTAATCATTGATGATTGTGGCACAACAAGTACAATCATTGATGAATACGATGGTTTGGTACTACAAGATGGTCAACCATATCTGCTTGCTGTCGTTGCCTATGACGATTGGTTGAATGTTGATTTAATCGATGTAGATGTAGTATCTGCTACACCGTTACGTAATACGATAGGTAGTGGAGGAACGCCTGATCGAATTGCCTCGGTAAATGCTTATGACCATCCAAATGATGATGGAACAGCAATAGACGTCGTATGGACGATTTCAGATGCTGATGATTTCTCACACTACATCGTCTGGGTTGCTGATCAACCGGTTACCGACCTAAGCGGGGCATGGGCAGCATTTGGGGATGACCCTGACAAATGCGGATGTTTGATGATTGACAAACAATGGATTGATGAAGATAAAAACCCAATCGAATTGACTATCTCAACAGCATTGTACAGTCCGCCAACGGGCATGATGGACATCACGATGGCTACTCCTCAACTAATCCAACCTGACATAGAATTATTCGTCACCGTTACCGTTCATGACATCAAAGGTAATGTTCACTTGACCAGTCTCCCACAAGCAAGCGTCACACCGATTAACAACATTGTAGATACTGAACCTCCAGAAAGACTTACACAAATTGAACTTTATGACCGTCCAAATGATGACGGTACAGGATTGTTACTGAACTTTGAGTTAAGCGACGCTAGTGACGTGGGCAGTTATGAGATATATGCAGCATCAACCTCGTTTACCACTGTAACGCCGGGCAGCGGCGGTCCGATTACTCCAATTGCAACGCTAGAAAGAAATCCTGAGTTACCATTGTTGATTGAAATTGTTGCCGGCGATATGCCTGTAGTAACTGGATTAGAGGTATGGGCTGCCGTGGTCGTTAGAGACACCTCGGGCAACGCTTACCTAGATGATTTGACAGTGGTATCTAGCCAATCGGTTGATGATGGATTCGATGATTCTGGCGACTATATTACGCCTGTTGATGACTTATCAGCCGATTGGGTCGATGACGGAATACTCGTTTCATGGAGCGGAGTTAATTCGGGTGAAATTCGCGGCTACAAGATATACATCCTCGATGAATCATTCACATCAATTACTGATGCTGTTGAGGTTGGAGAAGTTTTGGCATCAACCAATTTCTTAATCTCCAGTGACAAATTTGAACAGTTAGACAACCAAACAACTTGGTATGTTGCTGTATCTCCATTTGACGATTACACAACCCGAAACATCGTTGAATCAGTCGAAGTATTACCAAAGCAAAGTTCGGGTAATGAACAACCTGTAGAATCAAATGAAGATACGGACTTCACTTCTTTACTCACCACCCCAAATTTGATTGCTGCGGGTTTACTTTTGGTGGCTCTGCTATTGCTGATTGGCATAGTTAGAACCAGAAACAATAAGAAAATGCGTGATAAGAATTGGGAATTGCAAGAAGCCACATGGGGCATCCAAGACAATATGGGATGGGATGATGCTCCTGAATTTGGTGCTATGGCTCCTATTGCACCTCCGCCACAAATTACGCCACAAGTCGAAAATGATCTGTATTCTGCTGCTCAAAGAATTGAAGCTAACGACCCATATCAAAGACAGGCGTATCAACCTCAGCAACCAGTTTTGCAACCGCAAAATAATGCCTTACTAAATGAGTTAAATCAACCAAAGCAAACTCAAAAACCGAATATTGACACATCATTCCTGGATGATCTACTGTGAGGTGTTAATATGGCTAAAAAGCCAAGAGATGCTGTATTTACCACGGCGCTTTGGGACGGCAATTCTAAAATCGCCGATTTTGAAAAACATCTCGAGCGGTTAGCCAAGCACGCCGAAAGACTACGGATTACATTACCAGAAAGTTTTGACCAACTTATCGGCCAAGCAATAATCGATATGGATGAAAAATACGATGACAATAGATTGTTGAACATTACATTCGATTGTGTTGAGGGAGTATTTCTAACCAAATCCCGTGATTTACCAAAATTGAGAAATTGTAATTTAGACTCGATGACTATTCCAATGAAAAAGTGGCTTGGGCAAGTTACAGGGACAAAACATGGTGATTGGCAATTTTATCTCGACGCAAAAGATCTTGCTGAACAAAATGGGGTTGATATTGCCCTATTAATTGATGATTATTGCATCATTGATGGAGACAGAGCCGCTATCGTGGTAATCGACGAAGATGGCGTTGCATACTTCAGTGAGAGCATACAATCTGTTCAAGGCATTACCCTAGACGTCCTAAAAATTGGTTTTGCTGAAATGGGAATTCCACTCATTAAAGCGAAACTAAATGAGCGCTTAGTTGCAAGAAGTAGTGAAGTTTTAGCCCTTGGTACAGGTATTGGGTGTTGTAAAATTTTGACTATCGATGGAGAAGAAGTCGGCCAAGATAACTCAACCATCAGCAGTATGCTTCAAGCATATCTCGCTCAACATTATTCTAACACCGATAACTGGACAGACCTGTGCGAGTACTCGAAATAACTGGCGTGAGTGCATTAGCGCCAGTGCTGATAGATTCCAACCTGTTAGGCATGGGTGCAATCAAGTATGGTTCACCAGACTTAGTTCTGTTTCAATCTGGCGGCCCAGCCAGCCATTTAGCTCAAAATTCAATTCTTTGTGGCCCGAGTAATACTAGAATTGTCATTAAGCAGGTCAATGATATTAGAAAGGAAATTGGAAATAATGCCATGGAGGGCCAAATTGAATTGCTTGATGAGAGACCTGTACTAACCGCAGAAATCGAGGAATGGAAACATGGATGCTGGTATCACTCGAATATTATATCGGCACAGGGGCTAGGTGATTTGTTGAACAAACTAAAACAATTGACTCCAAATGTTGAATTCCTCGATACACAAAGTCATCTGCCTCGTGGAGCCTTCTGGGCGGGTTCTATCGCCTATGACATGATTCAATACACTCAACCAATCTCGTTGGAGAAACTACCTCAGCAAAATGAGATTTTAGCAGTTTTGTGGCTGGTTGAAAATTATATTCTACACTCTGTTGATGATGATGTATACTCTGTCTATGGGATCAATGAACAATGGACAGAATGTGTGGAAAAGGTAATTGATAAACAAGATATTTCTGTAACGTTGTCAAAGCAACCAGCGAATACCCACCAAGAAATCTCCTCAGTTGATGATGAACAGCATCACGATGCTATCGAACAAATCAAGAATTCAATCGCCAATGGTGTGTTCTATCAGGTAAATTTTGGTCGTTTCTGGTCCGGTAAACTAGTTGAACACCCTCTAACAATATTCCAACGATTGTCAATATCCAATCCAGCACCATTTTCTGCATACATCGAGGCTGTTGACTTAGGTCTAGCAATTGTATCATCTTCACCTGAGACGCTGTTACGTTGTAATGATAGAATTTTATCTACCGCACCAATCAAAGGAACTGTTACACGCGGCGCCAACAAATCAGAAGATTTAGCGATGATTGCTTCGATGATTGCAGATATCAAAGAACGTTCAGAACACCGAATGCTGGTTGATTTGATGCGTAATGACTTGTCCAGCATCTGTAAAGTTGGTAGTGTAAATGTTGCTAAATTTGATGTCGAATCATACGCTAACGTACATCATCTAGTTTCACATATCGAGGGCGTGTTATTAGATGACAAGACTAGTGGCGATGCGTTGGGTGCTATATTTCCAGGTGGCAGTATTACTGGGTGCCCAAGAACAATGGTCTGTGCTGCCATTGACCAAATAGAAACCTCAAATCGCTCATTCTGGACCGGTTCTATTGGCTGGTTCGAGCCTCACAGCGACAACTGCTCATGGAACATACTTATCCGTACTTTGGAGGCAAAAAAGATCGGAAAGCAATGGCATGGAACTGTTGGTGCAGGTGGCGGCATCACCATTCGGTCAGAAGCAACCATGGAAGTTGCAGAATCGGTCTGGAAATCTCAAGCGATAAGGAAAGCCTGTGGTTGGCTAAAACCTGATTTCGATGTAACCAATACTGGAAGATTAGAAACGACGGCCTTAGAAATCGAAAATACCTTCAAATTCGCCAATTGTGGCGAGGTTTACACGATTGCGGATTTGAATTTGGAAGGTGAAAAATTAGAAAATAATGTAATAATTATTGATAATTTAGATTCTTTTACCCTAAATATCGCTCATGTAATTGCCGGATTAGGCCATGATGTTTGTGTGCTAAATGGCAGAGACGCCAAATCTGACGGCTACGCAGATTCTAGTGTTCTCCTTGACGTTTTCAACAAATATCACCCTTCACACATCGTTTTGGGGCCCGGCCCGGGAAAACCTGAAGATTCGAAAATAACCATGAAAATCGCTCAATTAGCCAATGACGGCGTGCTAAACCTACCTGTCCTTGGAGTTTGTTTAGGACATCAAGCATTGGGCTTAGTCGGTGGTTATCGATTGATCAAAGACCCTAACGGTGCAGTACATGGAGCACCGGTCACTTGTCAGAGTGATGGTTCAGGTCTGTTCGCAAGCTCAAATAAATCAAATCAATTTGTTCGATACAACTCATTGATAATTACCGGTGAAGGTAATACTGAATTGATACCTAACGTCTATGATGAGTATGGGTCAATTATGGGATTAAGGCATTGCTCAAAGCCAATACATGGTGTTCAATTCCATCCAGAATCTATTGGTTCGATAAATGGTATTGAAATTATTACGGCATTTTTGGCTCTTCAATCGGATGCTTGAAGAATCAAGACCATCTCCGTTGACATGGGGGAGCAGAATGCCAACTTGCAGGTACTGTCTAGGGACTTTTTCTCGAGACCAATTCATCCACGGTAACGGGCCTCGCGCACAGGTATGCATTCGATGTGCGGTTGATATGAAGATAGCAACCGAGGAAGAAGCTGAAAACTTCTACAGTGAAAAATTGCGCAATGCCAGACTTTCACTTGTTGCTAGAAGGTACAGCATGTTCCTGTACATACCAGTACTGTGGACTCTATGGGGCATGTACATCAGTTCTGTAGAGCCTTGGGGGTTATACTTCCTGCTATTACTAATCGGATTAACGCTATTTGCACCTGCTTGGTTCTTCATAAGAAGTGCACATTTTGCTGGAAATATGGCAAGACTTACTCCCGAGTATGAACGTCCAAAAGGTCACTGACTACTTTGAATGAATCTTGAGTACATCTCCATTGTTTAACTCATAATCAGCACCAACTGCTCTACGAGTTCTTCCGTCAACACCCTTGATGAAACCATCACCAAGATCACTGTGTACTTTGTAAGCTAGCGGTTTGGCGGTAATTCCTTGTGGTACGACAAATGCATCAGGCAAGACTTTGCCATCGCCATCAGTCCATTGCCCTTCATCTTGAACAGGATAAACGACAATATGCTCGAGTTGGTCAAAAAGCACTTTATCGATAATTTCGGCAACACCTGTTGAGCCTACTGAAGCCAATTTCTCTTTCATTTTGTTGAGGGCTTCAAGTTGCTTTTCGTTTAGATTAGCCTCGTCTGAAATTGAAAACTCGCTTGAGCCTAACTGATAATCTATCATTCCCGCAGAAGAGGCTCTTCTGAGTGCAAGTTCCATATCTGCCATGCAGGGAATGATAATTCCATTAGCGTTAACTTCACCCAGAACTCCTGAAAGTGCCATATCTGATTTATTTGCTGCGATGTGTATTGGGAATAATTGCTTACGAAGATTTTTCGCTAATAATTGTAACACATCTCTCTGCCAATCCCATGGTGATGTTGAATCATTATGTTGGGATTTGAATTGTTCAAATCCCTTAGTGATTAGAGTCATAGATGAACCCAATCCTGTCAATTTATCATGGAGGAAATTTAGAATCCCTTTCTCTCCTTCTGATTGTACTCTTCTAACTCCTCTCGACCAACTGTCCTCCAGTAAGCCAAGAATCCAATTATCTAATTCGAGGGATAGAAAATCGATCTCTGCTTGAATTGAACTTACTGCATTGACAATTTCTTTTGCCGGCGAGGTTGGATTGCCCTCAATGTCCGTTGATGCTGCTGCATCAACAACTTGGATTAAGGCATCACAATTTGACAAATCTGCAAGGAAAGCATTTCCTCTACCCCTTCCTTCACTGGCACCGGGAACTAGACCCGCAACATCCACAAGATAACAAGGCACTAGTCGCTTGAATTCTACACAACTACCTGTTCTTGGCTCGCAGATACTACCTTTTCTTGGATCGTCGTCTAGAGGCGGGCTTAACCTGCCGTCTGATTCCAGTTTCTGTCGTAATTCTTTACACGGGCATGGTAATCTAGCAGCAACGAAAGCAACTCCTACATTTGGATCAATGGTACAAAATGGATAGTTTGCGATATCCACTTTTGCTAGCGTCGCAGCAGAGAAAAATGTTGACTTACCAACATTGGGTTTGCCAACCAAGCCTATTTTCATACAGCATCGCCGATCATGCGCCTAATATTGCCGCTACCAAGTCACTCTTTGTTCCAGTTGTTGCAACACCCATGTCTTCAGCAATGGCAATCAATTCTGCTTTCTTGAGTTTACTTAGTGAGGCTTCTGTGTGCTCTGATTCGACCTCATCTTCCGACTCTTCTGAGTCATCAGATGTCGGTTCATCGGCCTTTGGAGCACCGTAATTTGAGGCGATTTGGGCAAGAGCAATACTTAGTTCTGGAAGATTTAGTTTGCCGTCTTTGTCAAGGTCTATGGCTGAAACGAGTGCTTCGACTTCCCACGGAGGATATTCTCCCACATCACTCTTGATTAGCGCTTGTTGAAGTTCAAATCCATCGATATTGCCTGAATCATCTAGGTCAATTGATTTGAAAAATTCAAACACCGATTGGCCAGTTTTGTTTAGATAATCTGCTAGCATGACTAGTTGCTTATCAGGCCCTTTAATCTCTTCAACCTCATCGACTTCCTCCTCCTCGGGGAATTCTGTGACCTCATCATTGTGAAGCGATGCTGAAACTGCTATGACAGTGGAGCCGCCCTCATCATCAACGGTATCGCCAATTACTAGAGTTGTGTTCAAGCCAACTCCTCTGCCAATTAATTGTTGGATTGTCGTGGTTGTTCCATCGACTAGAGTATATGTCTCAACGTCTGATTCCCCAGTGGTAAGTTCTTCCAGTTTCTGTGAAGAGGTGCCGGTTCTAATTAGCACTAATGTGGCCATTACCACTGATATTGCAACAAGGTAAAACATTGCGGCAGCGGTTAGATAGAAGCCCGAGGTGGATGCTACAACATCTTCAACGCCTGAATCCAAGACAGCTTTTTCTGTGAAATCCCCAATCAACATGGTAATTGTTGCGGTTAACCCGCCGAACATCATGAACCATGTCGCCATATTGCCTCGTGAACTATCAGCTAGTTTTCTACCAGCAGCAAGCGGATAAGATGAGAATACTGCGGAAAGCATCATCAAGCCACCAACTGTGTACATGAATCCTTCATCGATTGTGGTTGACATAGTCAGCATCTTATCGGTACCTGTCAAAGTATCCATACCTGTGAAGTAACTTCCAACGGCAAATATTGGTAGCAAGAACATAGCAAGGGTTGCAGATAATGCACCAGGATTTTTGAGAACATTGCCGGAATTTGCTGAGGCTGTGGCTAGTAGGTTGATCGAGCCAGCGAACAACGGTAGCATAGAGAATGTTAGCAGTAAAGCGCCAACATTCTGTAACAACTCTCCTGCATTTGATTCGGTCATGAAGAACGGTGGAACAGTAACAAACAGCAGTACCATGTTTGCGTTCAAAAGAGAGCCAGACCATACTGGTGCTTTAGCAGCATGGGGGATAACGTGGTAGGCTAGAGCGAACATCAATGCAAGTGGTACCCAGCCATCCAATACTCGCTCTGAAAGCCAGACCATTTGGGAGTTATCGGTTGCTTCGCCAATCAGGTGATACATGTTTGCAACCAGTTTGGCAACGACGGCCATTATCAAAAACCATGCAGTGATTGAGGAAGTTCCCTCTCCCCTAGTCGAGTAAGTTGCTAGAACATTCATCAACAGAGCCGCAAACAACAGACTGGAAACAACATAGGTAGTCATCAAAGTGATTAAATCTCTAACATTTTGTTCATCTGTGATGTCGACAAAATTGAATATAATCGGGATTAAAATTAGGCTAAAAGCCATTGAAGCAGTGTATAACACTGCAACCATTGACGCGTTAGCCTCGCTGGCTAAACGATTGCTGCCTGCTCTTGATACAGCAACTAAACAGCCTCCAACTAGCAAATAGGTGAAGGCAATTCCCATTACCGAAGAGGTGAAGTCTGACAATGCTGAGCCATCATCGTATGACCAACCAATGCTTGCTAGTGAATCAAGTGCTGTTGGGTCATACTTGTGCCAAATGCCGATAAAGCCACAAATTGCAGCCAACAAGAACCAGCCAGTTCCGTACTTAATCCAAGTTCGACTACCACTACCAGGCTCATCCTTGAATAGATCGACAAGTCCGACTGGCGCTTTATTCATGAGGAACAATGCGAACTGGCGCATTGGAGCGCCCATAGTTCCAATACCGTTGGTGACATAATACGAAACTATAACCAAAATTGCAAGAAGAATTGCTGCTGAAATAAATACTGGTTCCATAACAAATCCTCCGTCTATTCGACAACTACCTCGCCGATAAGAGTTGCAACAATGACACCAATTCCAATTAATAATCCGACCAAGTAATACCAGATTCCACTACCGCCAAGATTGCCGATGAATGGAACCACGTCGCCAAGGATTGGCATTGAATCCCAGCCGAAAATATTGGCAAAAAGCGCAAACAAGCCGAACACTCCAACAAACATTAGTGTGAGTGCTACTCGACCCATGGACGGTTGTCCTGAACCAACTGTTACATCTGGTAGTATTGAGTTATTCATTCGTCTTCCCCCGTTTGACCCCAAAGGGGTCAATCCAACCCACCGGTAGAGTGATGATAAACATTCAGTAAGGTAAATCTCAAAATTGTCTCATAGAGAACGCAGATTCTCTATGCGATTGCCACGTCTAGGTTGAGAAATTCCAAGCGGTAACGGCAATGCTGACTCCAACGCCAATTCTGCTTGCCAAATTGATTGACACTCACAAGACAGACCTTCGAACTCTCTAAGGTCGCCACTTACTGCATACCTTTCTATGGCTGCCACAACGAATTTATCACAACTGCCACAATTGTGAGCACCACGGATTTTACCTCCCGCCGTAGGATGAATAATTAGGCGGCAGATTTGGTCTGGTGAGCCATTTACTCCTCCTTCTGGATAGATATGTGGATGAGCTTGTTTTATCATTTCAACTAGCGACCATAGCCATGGTGGACGATACTCATTGTGTCGATGTAAACGGTCAATTATGGTGCCACGTTGGATATTCATCGGGTTTACCGAAATTTCATCGCTTCTCGATGCGACATCTCTGATCCATCTAACTCCGTGGTCAAGCGCATCTTTTTCTGACATAAATGGTGGTTTGAACATCAAGTAAGTCTTGACTCTTAGATTGAATTTACGTAGATTTTCTACCGCTTTATCCCATGATTTTGTTGAAAAGCCTTTGTTGACGTGAAAGCGCAATACTTCATCATCATACGCTTCTAGGCCAATAGCCACGGTAAATGATGGATTTAGTGAAGTTGCCCAAGCTAGTTTTTCTTCGCTCAACTGCTCACATCGGCTTTCAACAATCAATTCTTTGCCCATTTCATGGCATTCACGGAGTACCGTTTCTTGGAATTCAATTGGAATCTCTCTATCCTCTAACAGCGAGCCAGAGGTGTAAATCTTAACCATTTGTTGGCCGGTGAAATTATCATATTTTTCTTTGGCAGAATTCCACTGAGCGTGAAGATTCTCATTGGTTACATCATCTCTAGTATCGTTGAAGTATCCACAAAATGTACAACCACTTGACCACCACCAGTGACAGCCTTTGGTGCGTAAAATAACCGTTACTGCGCTACATGGAGTTCCGTCGGGCAAAGTCTCTGGGGTAACGTATACGGTCGCAGGTTTATTGGCATCCCACGATTGTTGCTTCTCTTTAGCCCATGGCGTATTTGCCGGTGCCTTTACTAAATCGTGGATTTTTGCAGGTTTGGGATTATTACCAATTAACGTAAGTGAGATTTTTTTGCTCATATTCCCACCTACTTACGCTTGAATAATATTGACGAGCCAGCCTGAACGAATTGGCCTTTTGGTAAATCGGGATTACCTGATTCTGCTGATTCTACTATCGGTGTAAACAATTCGGCTGGTGCGCGAACATCGACTCTAGAGCCTAAACGAATCATGCCGTATCTTTGCCCGCGCCTCAACTCATCACCAACCGTTGTCCAAGGTACGATTGTTCTCGCTAGCGCGCCAGATATTTGACATACTTCGATTCTAATATCATCTTCACACAACAATACGGTTCTAACTCTCTCATTGTGTTCGCTCTCTTTCTTCATGGCAGGCAAAAATGGCCCTCTACGACGGCCTTGGCCGGTGCGATGTTCCATCCTCTCAATTGTCGCAGCGCACGGGGAGCGATTGACATGAACGTCGAGTGGTGACATGAAAATCGCGATTCGAAATACGTCTGTTGAAGATTCCTCACCTTTAGGAACAGATTCGAACCGTTGCTCGGTAGCAAATGAAAGTGGCTTCTCTATTGCTTCAGGATACCAAGGCCCAGTCAGCTTATCTGATTCAATTAACGCAGAATCTAATTCCTCTTTGTTTGGTCTTCTCCCAGTAGCACGCTCTCTTCTAACAAACATAACATGTCCATCTGCAGGCGATACCAATATGCCCTCATCTTGAGGTATCTTTCGGTCTGGATCTCGCCAGAAGTTAGCGAAAAATGCTGACAGCATCCAACATAAAACGCCAAAAAGGTGCATCAGACCGTTGATTGAATCAATTGTAACGCCAATTATGATGGCACTTGTGCCCATCATGAAGGTTATCAATACTGGAGCGTGCCCGCCCCTAGCAAGGCCGCCCATGATATCACCTAGTTGTCAGCCCAAGGGTCTTCATCATCGCCCCATGTAGGCGCTGGTGCTGGTGCTGGGGCCTCTTCAGTAACTGCTTCTTCAGCAGGTGCTTCTTCTGCAGGCTCGGCTACTGCTTCAACGTCTTCCTCAGCGACTGCTTCTTCGGCTGCAGTTTCGATTGCTTCCTCGACTGCCTCGTCATTGTAGTCTTTCTCGTCCGCATCGTCAGTCTTAGAATTGATTTCTTCAGCCTCTTCAACAGTCATTTCTGCTGCTCTAGCCTCAACCATTTCATCGACTCTTTCTTCGAATGCTCTAGCCATGTGTTGTGATTTGCGCTCTGCTTCAACCGCACGCTCAATCATCTCATATCTTTCCTTAATCGCCTTGTTCAAATCTTCAAACAGAGTCATGTGGGAGACATACCAATCGTCTCTAGCTTTCATCTCAGCAACTGCGAGTTTCAAATCGTCATCTAGTTCGGTTGCAATATTGAAAATCTTACCGAGACGGTCTTTTTCTCTGGAATATTTTTCTTCCATCTTTTCAAGTTCTGGCTCTAGGTGTTCAACACGCTTGTCGGCCTTAGTAGCCTTCATCTCTAGGTCGCGAATTCTGAAATCTTTTTCAGCAATTAGTGACTCTTGGGCCTCTTTTTCGATTTCTCTCTCAATAATCTCTTTTTCCAAAACTTCAATCTCTGCTCTGGCATCTAGGAGGTCTTTTTCTTGACCCTCATACGCTGCGAATAGTTTCTGAAGCCTCTCGGTTTCAGTAGCAAGTGCTTCTTCGAGTTCACTAATTCGAATCTCTGGAGTTATTGTTCCCTCATCCGCCATACAATCACCTAGAGTCTATCCTCTTCAATAAGCCCACTCATACACCCCATATCAAAGGAACGCCTCATTAGGTCAAGATTGTTAATTTAATTCTTGATTAAATTGCATCTGTAGCACTTACCAATTCCCTTGCGATGCTTACTTCACCCATTGAGTGTCCAGCATCCGGTACGATTATGAGATTGCTTTTTGGTAACTGCTTATGCAATTCCCAAGCGCTAACGGTTGGGCAAACCATGTCATAGCGGCCTTGTACTATGGTTGTAGGAATGTGTTGAATCTTGTCACAGTTATGTAAAATATGTCCATCCTCAACAAAAATTCCATTGATGAAATAGTGGCATTCAATTCTAGCAAATGCTACTGCAAAGTCCAAATCTTCTGCCTTGTCAAGATATTCTGGGTCCGGAAACAAACGACTCGTCGCCATTTCCCAGCGTGTCCACTCCTTAGCAGCTGCTCTTCTAACTTCAACATCTTCACTGGTTAATCTCGAATAATATGCTGCAATGAGGTCATGTTGCTCTGCTGCTGGAATGTGATTTTGATATGGCTCAAACGCATCGGGGAAGACGTGGCTAGCGCCTTGTTGATAGAACCAGTGCAGTTCGCTTTTTCGACACATGAAGATGCCTCTAAGCGTTAGGCTGAGAGCCCTATCGGGATGGTTTTGCGCATAAATTAGCGACAAGGTTGAGCCCCAAGAACCACCGAATACGTGCCACTTATCGATGCCAAAATGTTCTCTTAGAGACTCGATATCAGAAACAGAATTTTGTGTATTGTTCTCTGTTAGTTCTGCATATGGCGTAGACTTTCCACATCCCCTTTGATCAAATTGAATAATATCGAATTTTGCTGGGTCAAAATATTGTCGGTAACCAGGCTGCGAACCGCCACCAGGTCCGCCATGAATTACGATGACTGGTTGTCCATCTGGATTACCAGCCCGCTCCCAAAAAATGGTGTGTAATTCAGATACCGGAAGCATACCAGTGCTATATGGTTCGATTTTTGGATAAAGCACTTCATCGATTTTAGGGTCACCTGCCATGGTATTTGGCTTGGTTGATGGTTGGTAATATTTCTCCAAAGAAATTTCCTTCTAGTTACAATGATGTAGGTACAAAGCGATTTGGCGCTAAATTATCAGGGACTACTGGAAATTGTTCACCCTCAGTTATCGCCTTTGCCCAGTCAATCAAATCCTGAAAATGCTTTGGCGTGTTTAGTTTACCTAACCAAATAGATTTTGACGCGGTTTTGAGCAGTGAAACATTATTCATACTACAAGGGCCAAGGCAGGTTGTAATATTCAGTTGCACGGTTTCTCCAATACTATGTTCTTCCCAGGCGGATTTTAGCATATCAACTGGAACTTCATTGTTGCCTTTTTCAACTCTTCCACAGCAACACCCGGAACAGACGTACAACTTTGCTGGCATAAATAATCCTACTCAAATCTTGGTTAATTATACGAATGGTCGGACGTAATTATCGTTATCGATTGGCACCCAAACATTGGATTTTTCTTCGTTCTGGATTTCGACTCTGTATGGGTTACCTTGATCCCAACATTTCAAAATCTTCCCTTCTGCAAATTCTCCGATATTTGCATATACCTTGTCTCCTACATTGAATCTTAAATCTTCAGCCTTACAATCGAGGAAGCCTTGTTCTAGCGCTTTGTGGTCTAAGTCCTTACCAATGAAAACAAATCTACACTCTCGTTTTTCTCCTTTCCTCCATGGTGCAATTTCTTCACTAAATGTTCCTGAAAATAACATATGTACGCCTTGGAATACGAATTTTTGGTCCATTCCTTTTACTGACAGAACCCCTTTGTAACGGAATAGATTTTCTCCAGAATCCCTCATCAATGAACCAATCCAGTGATCTAATTTATTGATGTTCAAGGAACCATTGAATATTGAACTTGTCGAAGTTACTCTCTGGTCATGCTCGTGTTCAGCATCAGTATCAAGAAACTCGGGGTCCATTTCCAGTGTTTTCTCTAGGTCGAAGGCACCGATATTGATCAAATTATTCGGGTCTATGATGCTGTTTTCCGTGTGGTAAATTGGAGCAAATGCGTTGATTGATTTTATTCTAGATTCTACTTCTTTTAACTCGTCATCTGTAACAAGATCAATCTTATTCAACATTACGCGGTCAGCAAAGGCTAATTGCTCTACGGCCTCATTTTCAACATCTTCTGGTTTTTCGTCATCGAGGTGAGGTATGATATGTTTTGCATCTACAACGGTAATTATTCCATCGAGTTTGTATCTTTCTGAAACCCCTTCGTCAACAAAGAATGTTTGGGCTACAGGTGCTGGGTCTGCTAATCCGGTTGTCTCAATCAAAACTCCATCAAAATCTCGGATTCTATCATACAGGTTGTCCAATACCTCGGTTAAATCTCCCCTCACTGTACAACAAATGCAGCCATTCATGACTTCAATAACGCTCTCTTCTGAACTTTCGACCAAGATATTCTCATCGATACCCACATCGCCAAATTCGTTTTCAATTACTGCAAATTTCATTTTATGTTCTGTACTAGATAAAATATGGTTGAGTAATGTGGTCTTTCCTGACCCAAGAAATCCTGTTAACACGGTCACTGGTATCCTACGTTTCTGCATCTTCAAAGCACCTTACCTTATTATCGGGGAAATGGCGAATTATTTAATCTCAACTAATAATTTCATGCCTTTCAATTATTTATTTGTATCAAAATTTACGATAAATCAAATGCTTATTTATTGGTCCAAGCCATCAATAAGAGGTTCTTTCAAAATAGTCGGTTAACCGGATGTTGGCTTGAGAAAATGCGTAGTTGGTAATATTTCGCTCTCATTACAAACTCAAACCTTGATCAAAGGATACCCTCTGACAAGACGCCTGAGCAAAGGGAGCCCTCTGCTTTGGGATTATTTGAAAAACTGGTTTTAATCTGAGACATCTATGAAGAGAGCCA
>WTIT01000078.1:22451-26223 GCA_011526375.1 Methanobacteriota archaeon | reverse complement strand
TGCCAAGCCAGCCATCCAGTCCGCCATCGGGACCGCCCTCCGGACCACCAAGTGGACCTCCAGCAAAGCCGCCGAGTGGCCCGCCTAGTATGCCTCCAGTTGAGCCATCGGTTGAAGAAGAGGCTTCTGAAAGTCCACCAAGCAGCCCTCCTTCCAAGCCTCCTTCAGGACCACCATCAGGCCCTCCATCCGAGCCGCCTAGCGAGCCTCAAACCTCAGATTCAGATGAATCTGAACCAGAAACTGCACCAGAGATTGTCGAAAATGACTCACAAGATGATGAAATTGAAGATTCATCATCAGCAGAAACTCATGATGAGACACTGGTTGATGATGAAATTGAAGTACAACCAGATAATGACCAAGAAACAAATTCAACTGAGCCAGAACCTGCTGAAATCACTCATGAAGAAGATGCTGCTGGTAGCGAAATGCATGAACCATCGCTTGATGATGAAATTGGATTTGAAGATATAGAATCCAAGGAAGCAGAAATCGCAAGACTATCGGCCGAGGTTGAAAGACTAAGACATTCGATGACAGGTGCTGCTGATATTATTGAAGAAATGGAAAATCCACCTATGCCGCCGGTGATTCAGGAAGATGTCGTTATCGGCGCCCACATTGTTGCTGATATGGCAAGGATGGCAAGACAACTCGACAGAGATCAGTTGATACGCGCCTCGATGGGTACTATTGCTATGCTTCATCCGGACCGATTTGACGTCTTGATTTCAACCAAACACAAAGCACTACTACCTAGAATGAACGAAAAAGACATTTGTGCTGCAAAATTGAACTCAGACCCTCCACGTGGCGCCCCAACCGATTGGCGTGTATTGGAGGTGCTACTGGCCTCGACAAATATGGTAACTGGAGGCCCTGCAGCGGTAATACATTGTCACGGACCTTACTCTACCGCTGTAAGCTGTGAGAAGGACCTAGTACTGATGCAACCAATCGATGAAGTCGGTAAAGAGCACATTGGTAAAGTAATCATTGTCGATCCAGATCATGACGACCCTCGCGAGTACCTTCGCCAAGTCGCTGAAGCGCTAAAACAAGGCGGTATGCGCTGTGTTGTAATCAGAGGGAACGGCGCTTATGCAGTGGGTGCTGATTTGGATCAAGCTTGGGCTAACGCAGCAATGCTGGAACACAGCATGAAAATAGTCATGCTTGCTCGACAAGCTAACTTGAAAGTTTGATATTCAATCGATGAAGCAAACACTCATTGATAAGGAAATTCGCTAAAAAACAACCGTGTCAAAGAAGCCAGTAGTTGCGGTTTCAGCGTGTCTAGTTGGACAAAAAGTCCAACACAATGGGGAGGTTGCAGAATTTCAGCCGTTATCTAAAGGGTGGTCAAAACACTTAGACCTGATACCAATTTGTCCAGAAATAGAAATCGGAATGGAAGTACCAAGACCCGCCACCAGACTAGTCAAAGAGAACGATAAACTCAAGTTGGTTACTCAAGAAAATAGTGTGGATTACACAGATCGAATGTTAGAATACTCTCAAATTCAATCTGACTATCTTGCTTCAGCAGGAGTTTGTGGCTTCATTTTCAAGAACGATTCTGCGACTTGTGGATTAGAAAAAGTAGAAGTCCATAATACGGATTTTTCGGGGGTTGAGAATAATGGTCGCGGCCTGTTTGCTACCGTGTTCACCGCATTTAATCCACACATCCCAACAATCGAAGGTGAGAAGTTAATGGATGCAGAACAAGCAGAACACTTCTTAGCAAGGATTCATTTCTTTCATGAGTGGCAAAATGCTGGTAAAAGTGGCTGGGATGCCAACAAAATTATGCAATTTCATAACGAAAATAAGTTGTTCCTACTCAGCAGAGCTCCACAAATGAAGCGCATTCTTGGGCGTATGATTGCAACCCGTTTTGATGAGGGGGCTCATCCTGAAGTCATCGCTCTAGAATATATGACTAAAGCCCAAAAAGCCCTTACTCTCGTGACTAAAAAAGGCAGAATCGCTCATACTATGGAGCGTGTTTTCGGAAAATTCTCAAATCAGTTAAACAAACAAGAAAAACAAGAGGTCGTAGAATTAATTCACGGCTTTAGGCAGG
The DNA here is from genome assembly GCA_011526375.1 of Methanobacteriota archaeon. Taxonomy (GTDB): domain Archaea; phylum Thermoplasmatota; class Poseidoniia; order Poseidoniales; family Poseidoniaceae; genus MGIIa-L1. The sequence continues at coordinate 24,131 of WTIT01000078.1, read as the reverse complement.
GACTTGTACCACGATCTGCTCCCCTGCTACTGATCAATAAATATCTCGGGAAATACAACCTGAATGACAAAAATATCAACCGTTTTGTTAATCCAGTCCCACCTGAAATGGATTTATTGAGGCAGGTTTAGTCAAAAGAATACTTGAATATTTGATTCGTGAATTCTTGTTTCATAGATCTTCAAATTCTTTTGTTTTGACATTTTACCGACTAATTTACCGTAGGGAGGAAATAAAGGAAACGGTGACCATTCTACAAGTTCGCCATTATCAATTCTGTGCGTGGTTTGGTGTAGTGGACACCTAATACAGTCGTCCTTGACTTTAGCGCCCCATGCCAAAGGCCAGCGCATGTGTCTGCACAGCGCCTCAGTGGCGAAGTATTGCTCATCCTGTAAGCCGACAAGTATCATCTTTTTATCAACCGTGACCATTTTTTTCTTGCCGTTCTTGAGTTTTTTAACCGGAAGAGCATCTCGCCATTTACCTGCACTAATTTCTGACATTTGCCATACCTCCGTCTAGATTCAGAACTTGACCAGTAAAATTGTCTGGCGCCCCGGTCAGTAACCAATTGATTGCAGTAGCAATCTCGCTTGGCTCGTTTATTCGATTCATAGGTATCTTGGAAACTGCAGCCTCTCTCATCGCATCCGACTTTAAAATCGTTGCACCGAGTCTGGTTTCTGTCAACCCAGGAGCAACTGCATTGACTCTGATTTTACGTTGTGCATAGGTCGCTGCAGCTGACCTAACCATCGCCTCGATTCCGCCTTTTGCTGCGGCAATTGCTTCATGATTTACTAATCCAAGACTCCCCGCAACACTTGAAGTAAAGACTAGTCTTCCGCCCCCAGTGCGCAACATAGATTTAGAAATTAGGGATAAAGAGAGAAATGCACTGGTCAGGTTAGTTCGGATAACCGATTCAAAATCTGCTAATTTTAACGCATGAGGTGGTTTTAGCAAAATTGATCCAATCAAGTGCGCTGCTCCATCAATTGCTCCATCGCCATTTTGTTTTGCTAATTCGATTGCTGCAAGTACATCTGACTCTATCAAACCGTCCCCAATAACGACATTTACGCCTAGTTCTTTGAGAGGTGAAACTCTAGATTCATCGCGTGCTAGGACTGTTACATTTTTCCCAGCATCAAGTAATTGAGATACTAATTGTAATGCTATGTCGCTACTACCGCCGATTATCAGGTAGGAATCTGCCATATTTTGAACTGGCTAACTTGACTTTTATACTCGTGTTTTAGCCTATTACTTAGCATCACGATTAGCCCGACAGATTTCGACAAAATTTTCGAACATTTCCTTGCCGAATTCTGAATCATTAACTTCGGGATGAAATTGCAGGCCAAAGCGGTCACCTTGCTCGTTTTCCATTCCTTGAACCTGGCATGAGGGGCTGCTTGCAGTAATGAAAAATCCTTCAGGAACCACATGGACTTCATCATTATGAGATTCCCATACAGTTTGCTTTGGTGCGGTTCCTTCGAATATCTTACCACCACCATTTTGTAATTCTATTTCCATCGCGCCAAATTCAGGAATCGGCGATTCTCTTGCGTCTCCACCGTAGTGTCTGGCCATAAATTGATGACCCGCACAAATCCCTAGAATTGGTATGTCAAGTTCAAGATAAGCGCCGCAATTCCCTAACTCGCCGGT
>WTIT01000078.1:8347-22351 GCA_011526375.1 Methanobacteriota archaeon | reverse complement strand
GGTTGAACTGAATGTCTAAAATTACTTTGAGAGATATTGATGAATGATTGGCTGTTGGATTAGAATGGTCGCCTATGGATGTCTCAAGCATTCCGGAGGGTTGGCCAGGGAATATTTGGCTCGAAGGTAAGACAATAGTGCACCTCCAAAATGACCAGGAAAGACCATCTCACATGCCAAGAGGTCCGGCCAAGAAGACAGGAGGAGGTTTTCTCAATCCGGCTATGGCCCCATCAAGAACTAGATCTGTCCTGCTATTGAAAGATGCTCTAGAGCACAATTGGTTGGCGCCTAGTGGAAAACCTGTCAGAGCGTTTGACGCAATGTGTTCAACTGGGGTAAGAATTAGGCGGTGGCGTAATGAAATTCCTCTTGAACTGCAGAACAGACTGCGAATTACTGGCAATGATTTGAACGAGTTTGCGCTATCATGGGCGATACATTCGCACAATCAAAATCTACCAGAATACACGGAAAATATTGACATGAATTTTGACCGTTATGGTTCAATGGCACAAAGAGAAGCAGTAAACGGAATTTTTTTCCAGAAAATGGATGCTAAATTAGCAATGGCCGATGCATCATATCAATGGATAGATATCGACCCATTTGGCTCCCCAGTACCATTTATCGATTCAGCAATTCAAAGTCTTGCCCGAACTGGAGTATTAGAGGTAACGGCAACAGATACCGCTGCATTGACCGGTTCATCGCTAAGCTCACAGAAGCGAAGATATGATTCTCAGGGTATTGTTGATGATTACGCTCACGATGATGCAGTAAGAGTGTTGCTTGGGCTAATTGCTAAAATTGCTGCAATGCATGACAGAGTTATCAAACCAATAATGTCGCTATTTGATGGGCATCATGTTAGAGTGAGTGTTTTAGTAAAGACCTCTAAAGAAGGCGCTTCAGATTTCCAAGAAAACATTGGTTACCGACTAAGGTGTGATGATTTGCCGTACCGATTCATCAAATATCCTAACTCAGAGGAGATAAAGAGTTCAAGCGGGCCATTGTGGATTGGACCGCTCATGGATAGAGAGATTGCAGGCAGAATTACTGAAGAGAATGCAATCAATACCTGTTTGCCTAGTAAAGACGAGTTGGATAAGTTAACCTCAAGTGGATTAAAGTGGGATGAAAAAGATGCTGAATATGCAACTAGAGAGATGGTTAGAAGTGTCAAGCATATTGCCAATGCTGCTGATTTACTAAGCCGAGAACACCTGCTATTGAGTTTGAATGCTATGCCGAGGTTGGCAGGCACAAAGGGTCCACCGAAGATGGAAGATCTCGTCAATGACCTCATTGAATTAGGTCACTCCGCTGCAAGATACCCAGATATGGAACCTATGTTTGCAACGGATGCCAATTTTCAAACCGTATTAGATGTGGTGAGAAAATATCATTCATAATCAACCGAAAGACGGGTCGATGAATTCATCTTTCTCATCGGGGCCAGGTAGCATAGTCATCGATTTCTCGAATACTTCTTTGACGCTGTTTTCAATTTCTCGAGCATTCTCGAGTAATTCAGTCAATGGTATTTCGAGTCCGGTTAAATCGCATACTGCTTCAATCGCTAGTGCTGCGGCCCTAGCATCTGGATACATTGGGCTTGCTTCCGCTAATAGGGCTGTTACGTCGATTCCCAGCCTATCTCCCTCGCCCAGTAAAAACCCAGTAATGCCGGCAACGATGCCTTGTTGAATCGGCTCAATTCCAGCACTTCTGAGGTCACTTCGAGCTTTTTCTGATGAGCCAACTCCGTAGAGTTCACCTTGATTCAATTGTTTATCTGGTGAAATTATGCCATCAATAATGATTAATTTGTCAAAACCGCCTTTGGTATACCACTCCAATACTGTGGATGCGAACATTATGTCTTGCTTATCTTGGAATTTTATTTCTGCAGTAAATACACCTACTCCCGGGCCTTGATAAACGCGTACTGGGTGCTTTGGCACTTCGTCTTGAATTAGCGCAACCGCTGGAAAATCTGCGTTCAAAACTGTCCCTAATTGATTTAGTTTCAGAGTCCTAATAATGTGTGATGCGGCAATAACTCCAACCATGCCTGCCGTGGTAAATCCGGCAATAGCAATTCCCCCGGTTGTAGGATCGGCACCACTCTTGAGCACTAGTGCATAGCCTTTGAACTCGTGGTCAGTCATGCCTATCAATACCTGCGTCAAGGATTTCCTTTGAAAAGACTACTATCAAAGTGGCTTGAAAAATATTGTTAGTATACTAATTGTAAACAGTTATCAATATGTCACGCTTGGCTGATATTGAGTAACATGACGGGCCTAAATAAAATCTCAATTCAAGTAGGTGAATTTGAATTTGAAAGCGAGGGTTCGCAGATTGAAGTCGACGAGAAATTTGCTCGCTTCAAAGAAGAGGGTTTCTGGAATATTATCACTGAAAGATTAGAAGAAGCCAAAGATATGACTATTGATTCTTCAAATTCTACATCTCAAGAGAAATCCATCTCTGATAGGGGCATGAAGTTTAGAACCCTAATAGAAAATTGTAGCCTCGAAGGTAAACCCGACCAAGTATTGGGAGCGTTACATTTTCTAAGAGATGTTGAAGGCTTGGAAGATTGCCCTCCGCGGGTCATTAATGCATTATTCGAACAAGCCAATGTCGAGCCTCCTGGAAATTTGTCCTTGTACATAAATCGGTTATGTGACAAAGAATTTCTGGCGATTCCAAAACAGCACGGCGACAAAAACCGTTATGCGGAGTTGACCGAAGCAGGTCGAAAACACCTTGAAAATAAAGCTAACAACTGAGGGCTGTAAATGGTAATGTCAGGCAGTCCAGACGACCCTCGTGACAATGTTGGTGAACAAGCAGAAGTGCTTGACTGGTCTTACCAAAATAAAGCTGAAGCTCTATTGCGAAAGGGTCGCCATTCCGGCTCCAATTTTAAGCGAGCAATACTTGACCGAGCAGATTTAACTGAAGGTGATTTTTCAAATTGTAACTTTAACAGGGCCTCTATGGTCGAGGCAGATCTAATGAAGTCAGCCTTTGACAATGCTGATTTTCGAGGTGCTGATTTACGTAAGGCGAGATTGAATCTATCAAATTTCAACAACTGCCAATTTGCGGGCGCGGATTTGCGAGGCATTCGTGGAAAATACGCCATATGGCGAGGTAGTGATTGGTGGAATGCTACGATTGATGAAGGTCTTAGAAAGGCACTGAAAAAGAAGTGGCCACAACCAACAGACAATTAGATTCTATTCACTTTCATCTGCGATGACAGTATCTGTTGATTGGTATTGGTTGTTCTTATGATCATCTAACGCTGCTCTGGCACGGGCATTAATTAATGGTAAAGCGGAAAATGCACCACACAGAAACATGCAAGTCCCGCATAGATAGGTGAAAATCTCGTAAGTCAATAATAACGCACCTCCAAGATTGTCGTCTGATGCGACTCGAATTAGATGGCTGCCATATAATCCCGAAACAAAGCCAATACCTGCTCCTAATGTTGCTATTTTCGGTCCAGAACTGAGCAGTCTGAACAAATTGACGGAGCCAAATAAAACTAAACTTCCTGAAATAAATAATCCAATAGATCTGATCAAATAGCCACCTGAATCCCTTGCATCATCGTGAAATTGTTGGTATTGCTCTGGCGTTATTGGCGTTTCAGATTGGCTATTAGGTGTTTCAAGTAGTCGTTCAACCTCACTATCGGGAACATCCTCTAATCCATTTGCGGTAAAGTCCGAGTAAGCCTGGAAAAGAATCAACAAGCCGCCAATAAAAATCATCACTGCTATCGTTTTTGGGCCCTTGCGATCTGGTTTGATTGGTATATCGCCCCAAATATCAGATGGAGTCGAGGTTTCATTCTCATCCATAATGATGGAAAAATCAAACTTTTTTTCACTCATGATATCCCCTCATTGTTGATGATTAGAAAGTCCATTGGAAAGCCATTCTGGTATCTTTGTTGATGCTAAACTATCCATGTTAACGCACACTGTTACTTGCTTGGAAGACCATAAGTGAGTTTTTTCTTGATTATAAAAATCATATTGCCAAGTACAAGATTTCGTACCGATGTTCGCAATTGATATGTTTGCTGTTACAATATCTCCATACCTTAGAGGATGAATGAAATTGGTCTCTATATTTACCACGGGAAAACCTAACCTGTGTTCTTCAATGATTTTTGGATAGGAAATATCGCACATTAATTCCCATGCTTCTTCAAAAAAACGGTGGGCTAAGTCATATATTCTAGGATAATATGCAATATTGGCATTATCAATCATTGGATAATCAACTCGCCTCTCAAGAGTAACGGCCATGAATTATCCACACGCGGTATGATGATGAATCCTTGTATCAGCCAATTCTTCAACCCGTTGCGCTTATATTGACTATTCAGGTCGGTTGCAATAAGGCCCCATAGTGTAGCTTGGATATCACACTGGTTTGCGGAACCAGTAACCCGTGTTCGAATCGCGGCGGGGCCGCCAAATCATTCTACTAAATCTTCCAAATTTTTATTTCCCAATCATTCTCTGTAGCCATTTTCCTCATTGTGCTACCTGGATTAATGGCAATTGGGTTACCAGTGATTCTCATAAACCATGTATCTGCCATAGTATTGCCATAACCATAACACTCCGCTAAATTATGATTATTTTCCCTAGCATCCTGTTCTACTACTGGAACCTTGCCTTTTCGGCGAGGAACACTCCAGCCTCTCTCTGAACCAGACAATGTTCCGCTTCTTATTTCTGGCCCGCAACCATACACCGCATCCATACCAAGTACTTCCGCCATCGCTTCAGCCATTGGGGCAATCGTTGCAGTTACCAATACTAACCGATGTCCTTTACTTCTGTGCCATTCAAGACATTGTTTTGCTTCAATGGGGATTTTATTGGCTAAATTTTCCTCAGCAATTTGTTTTGAATATTGCTCTAATACAGACCATGAGGCAAGGGCAAAATGGCCTCTATTTCGTGCTGCGTCGTAGAATGAACGACCGCGCATTAGGTTGCCCACTAAGCCCAATGTCCACATCACGGTACCGATTGGAATTCGCCACGGGCGTCGTTTGGCCAGGACTGCAGTTAGAGTTTTTTCACTGGATGAATCGAGTAAGGTTCCATCGAGGTCAAAGTATGCTGCGACCTTACCACACATTAGGGGTGCGTCAAAACAATCATACATGAGTGAAACGGCGATTTTCTCATCTATTGACCACTTTCGCTGGTTTTACTTCTATCACCGTATACTCTTCTCCCAGCCCTGTGATCTTGCCACCAAGTCAATTTTTCAGCAAGATTTCGTGAGATAAAGAAACCTACTTTTCTCGGAGTTAGACCATGATTGCGCATCGAGCGATCGTGAGACAGGTTGGCAACAATCGACTGGGCTGAACACCCGTGATTAGCCATCACAAACCGGGTAATTTCTTGTTTCAATCGTTCAAATCTTGCTTTTTTCTGGGTCCCTGCTCCCCCATTCCTACGTTTCATGAACTGTTAAAACAAAGTTAACCCATATCAAAGAAATGGTGGTTATCCCATCCAAAAAATGATTACGAGAAATCTACTGATTGAGTCGTCTTCCAGTTTGCTGTAGCTAATTTCTTGGCCTTTCCATCAGCAATAATCGGGTTGATTTTGGCTAGTTGGCCATGCATTCCGTGAACCTGAAACTTAACACGCAGTTCGGCAACCCTATCTCGTTGCACAACCTCTAACTCTTCGTCAGAAAGTTCAACAGACGCAAGTTGATTGCCGCTTATTTTGTCTGAAATTTGGAATTCGTTACCTGAACACGAAAGTGTCGGCCTAAAGTCCCAATCATCGGGATGGTTCATCCATACAGAAACATCTACTGAGAGGTTGTCGCGGATGTTTACTCTACTGATTTCGACAGTGTCAACCATGTTGTTCAAACCCTCCGACCAAATAGATGTAGATTATTGTTTCATAGAGCAGTGAAATCACACCGCTATCTCGGTGAGCACTGGAACCTGTAACTCGACAATTACTTCCAGTGTCCAATCATTGCCTGGATCGGGATCTGGTAGTCCTTCAATCAATGGATCTGGATCGGCTTGTTGGGCAATAATTGTCCATAACCACTCACCTTGTCCGTTTCGGTAACCCGGCTTTTCCAATAGTTGACGAAGAACATCCTCAGCAAAATCTGCGGTATATGTGCCATCTTCGCCCAATGGATTTATCCCAAACCTGTCCATTTCAGCCTTTGAAGTCTCATTGGCTGTAATATTGCCGCCCTCGGTTTTAACCGTCTTTCTATAACCGTCGTCTGGTATTTCTAGTTGTAACGTGAAATTATCTTGAGGGCCTAGTTCCTGTTGTAATTCTAATACGGCAGAAAAGGAAATCAATCTGCCTTGTAGGCCTGGATTAATGGTCTCTTCCCACGAGCTGCCTTGATCTAGGTAACCATCCCAAGATAGTTTCAACTGTTGTGTCTTCCACTCAACTTCAAAGGTACGAGTAGAAATTTCTATCTCAAAGGAAATATATTGCTCAGCACCATCACCATCTGAAATAATTAGACTACCTCGCTTAGTTCCAGATTTATTGGTCGGCAGTAGCACCGTTGAAGTTATTGCATCAACGTCATTTCGATTATCGCCGTCTTTGTTTGAATCTTCAGACCAATCTAAATCCCATGAGAAAAGTAAGTCCTTACCTTCCGGGTCGAAACTTGCAGATGCATCTAGAAGGGCTGATTCTCCTGCCTTGACCTTCTCTGGTATAGTTAAATTGAGTACTGGGGCGCCATTAACGACAATGTTTGCGGTAATTTTATCCTCTCCACCACCGCTATTTTTGACAACCAATTTTACGGTATAAACACCAAATTTCTCGTAAGTATGCGAAGTGAAGCCGATGACTGTGTTGGCAGTTTTTCCATCACCAAAATCCCATTCAAAATCGGTAATGACGCCCTCAACCGCCTCTGAATCACGGGCATCAAGTGTAATGGTCTCACCCTCTTGGATGTATAGAGGATATGCTTGTAGAACTGCTCTAGGATTTACTGTTGAGTCAAAAGCAACGCAACCAGACAAGAATAATGACATTACCATAAGAGATGAAAGGAACATCGATTTCAATCCGTTTCCACCTCTCATGATAGTTAACAAATACTTCCCCTTTCTAATAGTATGCATTATACCTTCTCAATTTGCATCAAATAGAGACCATTCATCAACAGCCGTCAAAACTTGACTTCTTCTGGCAAATCACCAATTACTTCTGCTCCCTCGAGATGTTCTACGATATCATCAAGAGATTCATGGGTAACTACATTGATGTCGTTGTAATTTGACATCGTGCTCTCTTCATCGGCCAGTTGTTCCAACTCAACATCACCAGCATCATATTCAGAAATCAATATTGGTTCTACTTCTGCTGGAGTTTGGTTTTCGTCGCTGGTCAGTTCATCTATTAACTCATCAGTAATTTCTTGTGCCAATGCAAGAAATTGGGTGTTATCTTCTTCCGCGTCCGATTCTTCAGAAACCGATTCTAAATTCTCATCACTAGTATTGTTGAACAGGTTTAGCAACCTGTCTTTGAGCCCCATATCCTCGGCGAGAATCTCTTTTCATTGAAGATTTACCATCAGATGTTTATCGTGATGTTCAATAGGTAGAATTAGTTGCTATGCTACATGGGTCATGAATTTCTTGCAGGTGAGGCTGTATTGGCTTTTGACCTTGAGACTACGGGGATTTCTACCAATAATGACAGAATTGTCCAAATTGCGCTGGTGGGATCTAATTTATCAGGTGAAGCCGTACACTATGAAAATTTGATAAATCCCAGGAGGCCTATTCCATCGGGAGCTAGTGATGTACACGGAATCTATGACAGTGATGTCAAAGGTCTGGCTGATTTTTCAGCGCACGCTGATGAAATCCACAATCTAATTGAGAATTCGGTAATCGTTGGCCACAACGTCAGAAAATTTGACATGCCAATGTTGGAAAACGAATTCCGAAGAATCGGGAGATTACCGCCTCGGCCGAAGGCAATGATGGATACGCTCGAAATTGTCCGCAGAGTAAAAGTTGCAAGGCCGCACAACCTAGGGAGTTTGTGCCAAAGGCACGGGATTTCTCTAGATAATGCGCATACTGCTGCTGCAGATGCTGCTGCATCTTTGTTGTTATTTTGGCGCCTTATTATGGACCACTCGTCGATGTTTAGAAATTCATTGGAGGAAATAGAACGCTGGCTGATTCATGGCAAATGGAGTACAGATGATTCCAACCTAGGTAGAGGATTGAATGATTTAGAAATGCTCGATGGTTTGGGTAAAATTCGTATTGATGATGGACACTACATCCTAGCATTTGGCAGACATCGCGGTCGTCATGTAGCAGAGGTTGCTCAAATTGACCCGTCTTACATCAACTGGCTATTATCGCCTTCTGGCATAGAAGATGAAAATGCCAGAAAAACAATTCAAGAATTCTTATCATGATTCCTGTTTGGTATATTCGACATCATCAGGAATTGGAGACCATGGTAACACATCGCACCAGTGACCGACGCGCCATGAATTGCGATTAGTCATTGCTGAACCAATGAATATCGGACCTTGATGGCCCGATTCCAATAGTTCTTCCAAAGCTTCTTTTCCTCGATTGTCAAACTTAGCACCGGTCCTAACACCGGTAGGCATTACATTCCCTTCCCCATCTCTTGGTTCACATAATTCTACTACCGCTGAACCACTTACTTGGTCATAATTGTGCAATAGGATAACCGCATCAGAAAAATCTCCTTTGTGCAGTGTGTTGTTTTCATGTCGCCACCTCCACCAGTGGGGGCACCAAGCCTTCCAATCACAGAAACCGCCACAACTTTGTTCGCCAATTGTCGGCTCCAATGGAATTTTACCCGGGGCTGTCGCTTCCCATGCTGCGTAAGCATCTTCGAGAACATTGTCGCCAATTGCTGCCCATTTTGATGAGTCTGCGGTGTACCAACCCTCCGTTCTAATTGGTGGCCCTCCCGGATTGTTGTCTCGCAAAATATCTCGATATAGGCGTAGTTGGCGGTTAACATCGGTCTTCAATTCATCCTTCGGAGCTTTACCCGTTTTCAAATCGGCAACTAACCAGCCGACCATTTTTCCGTTAGAATCTACATCAGCCATCAATAAATCTAGTCGACCCATCAGTTTGCCATCTTTAGTTTTCAACTCCCCTTCAACTGCTATCGCTAATGACTGTATTTTACGCCATAGCGCCCCAGTAATCTTATGCTGATCTAAACCAATAATTCCTACATGATCGAGTAACATTCGGATAGCGCCCTTTTGATGATTAATGGCTTCTTTCCACTTATCTTCCTTCCACTGAGGCCTCCTAGGCGTTGAATGAAAAATCGCTTTTTCCTCTTCCCAGCGAATCTTTAGCAACCTTTCTCCCTCTCTCGGCAACCAACCGTCCTCTGAATTACCTATATGCGAATAATCCTCCTGAAGCAAATCCTCTACAGATGCGTGAACTGCCGTACCTAAGGATGCTGCCATGCCTGCTTTCCTAGGCAATCTTTGTCGACTTAACCAATACATTCTCGGACAGGTCTCAAAACGATTCCATGAAGATGGGGAAATCATGTGGCTTACTGGTTCATGCTCCACACCATCTGCCATATATCGGCCTAAACGGTAACCATCATCAAACCACCGACAATACAATCGATGGGAGAGTTCATACATCGTGGGACGATAGGGGATTGCATGGAAGGGCCGAGGGTCAAGATAAATGCGGAAGTATCGACAGAAAATGCGCTGGTTGTAGCCTGCTTTCCAAGTGTCGGTATGGTTTCAAGTGTAGTTGCTCATTTTCTAATTGACCATCTAGAGTTAGAATTCATTGGCGGTGTTGTTGACCCTCGTTTACCAGCCCTCACACTGGTCGACAAAGGGGTGCCGTTACCTCCAATTAGAGCATATGCTGGTAAACCAAAATGTACCATTGAAGGTTGTGATCAAGTAATCCTATTGATGAGTGAACTAGTAGTTCCTGAAGCATTAGCACATGATATTGTATGGGCGATGTTTGAATGGTCAAAAGAGCAAAAAATTGTTGCTGGTGTAGTTATCGATGCCTTTGCCAAACACGGCATGAAAGGTAACCTAAACGGCAATGAGCCTGTTGTTGATTATGAGGACACTGAAGGAATTGATGTCGTAGGCATAGGTGCAAATGACAAGAGTAGAAAACGACTAGAGGAGATGAATGTCCCATTGCTTCAACAAGGCGTTATCAAAGGAATCAACGCCTCAATTCTTGGCGAAGCTCGACGTAGAGGCCTTGACCTCATGTCGATAATGGTTGAAGCAGACCCTCGATTCCCTGATGCACGTGCAGCAGCAACACTTATTGAAAATCTAAACAATCTGCTACCATCGATTAATCTACCACATCAGCCGTTGATTGAAGAAGCAGAATTCTTGGAGTCGCAATTACAAGCGATGATGGATGGCGCAAATATTAGCAACGATACTCCGCAAAGTAATTCAATGCTGTATGGCTGATTGATTTCTCAAACCTAATATGGCTAGGGCTGTAGTTGAGATACCGATTAACAAAATGATACTTGTAGCCCAAATCGGCATCAAGAATATAGTGTCATATGGTAGATTGAGTAAATCTATCAAGGACTCATTTCTAGTAAATTTCCCTCCAGCAGAGGCCGTTAGCAACATGAAACCACTAGCAGCTAGACCAGTAGAAGATTGAGTGACCGAAGAGGCTTTACTTGCCCAGATTTGCTCACCGATGCTATATCTCGCATAAATCGCCGCAATCGCAAGCCCGGCTGCAGTCATCGAAAGGAGTATTTTGTTGACTAAAAGAGGGGACGAAACATCAGAACCTGGGGATGATGAAATTCCTGATAAGATAGCAAAAGGTGTTGCTAAAAGTCCGAAACCGAGAGCAAAATGTCCAACGATATCTGATATCTGTGAGATTTTTTCCGATGTCAAGACATTAAAACTCTGTAGTGCTTTGAGTAGGAAACAAACACCTGCCATGGCAAATGAACCAACCACTAATTCTGTGGTGATTACGTGGAATGTCGCTGATGAAATCATTGTGAGCCCTCCAAGTATTCATGGCCATACCATTTCCATTGTTCCATCGTCCATCCGTCTGGCAATCCTCCCTCTGGCAATGGTGGCGCTTCACCGGTAGCCGGTTGTGAATCGGTGACAAATTGTGTCTGATCAACTTCTTGCACCCCTGCTACCTCAACATCAGTTCTGAACTTGTTGTGTAAATTCAACACCAAACCAATAAAGAACAGACTTAATGCAAGTGCTTGCAAGTAGACCTGAGTTTGATTTACCTCTAATGCTGGCTCCTGCGCTGCAATTCTGAACCATGGAGTTGTTTGGTCAGGTCCATCACCTTTCATGATTGCACGCCATTCAATGATTGACGGTTGTAAAGCAGCTGGTAGTTCAAACTGCCACATTCCGTCAGCGATGCTTGATGCATTAACTAACATCGATTCCCCATCGACAAGGCGCCACTCGATGTCCATCTGTTCAACATCTAATGTTGAAATTTTGATAGTGGTGTTATCGCCCAAGTCCCGGGTTATTTTTGGCACATAATCACTGGTTAATCTAGGAAGATTGTCGGGCACCGGTTGCGGGGTTATCGATAACGCAGAACTAATCCCAAAGAAGGGTGCATTTTCACCACCATGATGAATAGACAGATAGAAATTTGTGGATTCAATACTGCTCGGTTTCAAAGTCCACGCAATGCTGTACTCGCTAGTTAGTGAGGACGCCTCCACCTCAACATAATTATTGTCGCCACCATTTTGGTCTGAGATGACTGTCCAGCCCGCATCCTCTGGTAAATCACTGTGCCCAGTTGTATCGGTAATCAAGAATAGTCCAAGCGTGTCTGATGAAGAAAATTGAACCCCACTGATTGTTGCACTAATCGAGACCGGCAGGCCGACATAAGCTGTATTGTCAAGTGTTAATTCCAGCAATGCCGGAGATGACTGGTTTTGTGATGAGTCGCCATGACACGCCCCTCCACACTGCATATCGAAATCGCCATCTCCAACCCCGCCGGGATTAGCTCCGGTTATTGTGGAAAATGACAGCAAGGCAAAAACTACGATTAAAAGTGGAAAGCGCTTCATTTCATTTCCTCCTTTCAAGTAAACTCAATGAAATCACAGCAAAGCTAGAGATGATGAATATCAAACCTAACACAAATCCACCGGTTTCAGAAACTTGATTATTCGATTCAATAGATATAGATACGTCAAAATCAGTGATTGTCATTGACCCGGCGAGGAGTGTTTGATTTTCCACTACAGGAGTAATTGTGTATGAAGTCGCACCGGCAATCAATGGTTCATCTTCAAATGACAAATCTGTAGAAGTGCCTACCTGTTCATTGTTTCGTAGTACAATAAAATCAGCCGGGCCATCTGACCATTCCCATGACAGCAATACTTCTGAGCCTTGGTTAACTGCAGTTAATCCACTCACTTGAGGACCTTGAATTGTAACAATTATGTCGTTTATTGTGTCAGTTGAACCAAGATCATCCTCAACGGTGAGTGTTACGGTTATTGTCCCATAGCCAATCAATTCGGCAACTTGGCCAGATGATGAACCTGAGTTTCCATCACTATCTTGCCATTGCCAAAGGTAATTTTGCACTATGCCATCTAAGTCAAATGATTGGCTAGCATCTACAGTGATTATTTCGCCGCGCCACAGGTTTGTTGTTTGGACGTTGAAATTGGCTTTTGGTGCGAGGTTTTCTACCTCTATTGACCAAGTTTCCTGTTGTTCAGGACCATCATTGTCATGGTAATTGATTGCTAATGTCCAAATTTGCCCTGCACCAAAATATTGGGCTGGAACAAATGTAACATTATCTAGGCTACCTTCTCTAAAGCCATTTCTTAACCAGTATATTTCGTGATATATTTCATCACCATCTAAATCACTAAACTGGGGCATTATCTCAATTCCGGTAAGTTCTGATTCAGCGAAGGTAATGCTTGTTGGAATCTCATTGATGCTAATAGTTGGATACGAATTTTGCACGGTAAATGTCGTTTGCAATGCTGCAGCAAAAGATTCGCCATCATTGGCCTTGAGCGAAACAGTCCAAGTGTCACCTTTAGAAGTGTATTCAGCAGGCAAGGGATTCAAGTCATTCAATGCTGGTTGTTCAATACCATTTTTTGACCATGTAATTGCAGGATTAGTTGATAAATCTCCGTCTATATCACTGTACTCATAACTTACTAACACTGAATCATTAGTATACACTAGAGTTGGTTGTATTGAAACCGATTCGACAATTGGCGCAGTATTGGCAATTAGCACTTCTCGCACTAACCAGTCCGACCAATCCATGCCATCGCTAACACGTATTTTTACCTGCCAAATTTCGCCTTTTTGCGTGGCTGAAGAAAAAATCGTGGTTGAGGTTTCAGGCGTCAACATATTATTTACTCGCCATTCAATTTCCGTGTCGACGATTGCGTCGTTGTCTAAATCTTGAGTTGTATAAATCAATTGAATATCATTGATTGTTGTTGGTTGATTCGGAGTAATTATTGCAGAAGTAATCTCAGGAGGATTATTTGGTTGAACTACGCCACCTATGGTCATGATCTGTGAACTTCGTGATTCTATGTCATCGCCATCGCTCACCGTAACTTCGACACGCCATTCGTCTCCCTGCCTTGTTGCAATGGATGGTATAGTCGTATCATCGTTGAACTCTGAAATCAAAACTCCATCAAGATACCATCTAATCTCAATAGTTAGTTGATCTTGATCATCATCATTCGCGGTATAACTCACAGTTAAATCGTCATCTTCATCTGCTGATGCAGGTGAAATTGTTGGCATAGTCAAACTCGGTGGCGTATTTTCAATTATTACGGTATTACT
>WTIT01000078.1:0-8247 GCA_011526375.1 Methanobacteriota archaeon | reverse complement strand
GTTAACAAAACATTAGATGCTGATGGTGGATTATTGACTGGCACATTTTCCGGGATTTGGACTACGTCCGTCACCCAGCGATCGCCACTATTCTGCCCGTTGCCATTGGTCGTCAACCCTGCCACCTCAAAGGTAACGACGCCCGAACCTGCTGCAGGTGAGGTCCATTCGAAACTCCATGACCGATAACTGCTGCCCGTTATACTGTGAGTTGCACTGTTACCTTGACCGTTAACATTTACCAGCATCAATCCAAAGCCTGTGCTCAAAGTTCCTTTGTCGACTTCGAGTGAGAATCCGCCGCTGGAGCCAGATACTCCTCCACTAACCGAGACTGTGACTTGGTATAATTTATTGACATCATAGTTTGTAGGCAAACCGGAAATACTCACTGAGGCAGGTGTCTGACCAGTTTGAGAATGGCACCCACAACCAGATGCTTGGTTGTAAACTCCCCCTTCATATCCTTGGATTGCCGGCACAAGTAACAGCATTGATACTAAACTAACGGCAATGAATAACCTACGCTGACTCACAGAATCACCATTAATTCACACTATTGAACATTTACTGTTAAATGCGTGTTCAAAAAGCAATTAGAAATCTAGTAGCGACTTTTGCGAGGGTTGATTTCCGGATGGACTGGGCTGTGTTTCTGATTCAGTTGAATTTGTTGATCCTTGAAGTGCTTGATTTAGCGCATTCTCGTCCCAAATGGTCACTCCTAAACCCTCAGCTTTAGCAAGTTTCGAGCCAGCATTTTCGCCTGCGATAAGCACGTCTAATTTCCCTGAAATAGAACCTACAACTTTACCGCCTGCACCTTTTACCATCAATTGTATAACCTTTCGTGGCTGACTTAGCGTACCAGTGATACAGAATGTCATCCCTTCGAATTTACCCGTTGATGTAGTGATTATCTCTTCATCTAGAATTAAATGATTAGACAAATCATGAATTAATTTTCGCCGTTGTTCTAAACCATCCCTAACCTGGATTGCGACTTTTTCACCAACTCCATCGTGTTCGCAAAGGGTTCGTATTGCCTGATTTGTTTTGAATGGTTTGCCAAGTTCATCAGATTTAGGGCCGTACGAATCATCTCCAAAAGAAGCATGTGCTCGTTCTAACCAATCAAGCATCCCATCAAGGGTTTTGACATGCCCAGCAAATAATACGGCTAATTCTGGGCCAATTCCTGGAATGCCGAGGGCATGGATGAATTTACCCAATGTCATCTGTTTAGTCCTTGCCAATTCTGATAGTACATTTTGTGCTGATTTTTTGCCCATTCTTTCCAAACTGGTCAATTGACTTTCAGTCAAGTCATAGAGGCCATCAATCGAAGATATCATTTCTGCATCGAGTAGTTGCTCAACTAGTTTTTCACCGATACCGTCCATTTCTAAGGCTCGGCACCAATAGAGTATTGAGCGGCTAGTTCGCGCATCGCAAAGCATATTGTAGCATTTTAGGAAAGCGCCTTCGGTTACTAACTGGTAATCACATGAGGGGCATAATTTTGGAATCTCGATATCTTGTTCTTGTGGTAATTGGGAAAGGAAACTTGTTCCATCTGCGTGCCTTCTTCCAACCAAATCTTCCTGTTTCGCTCGACCTAGGCTTTGTTCGATTTTTGGGATAACATCGCCTCGACGCACAATCAAAATTTTATCGCCGATTTTAACTCCTAATCTTGCTACTTCACCAGGATTATGTAATGTAGTATTTTCTACCGTGACTCCACCAACACTTTGTGGTGCAATTCTTGCAACAGGAGTCACATTTCCGGTCCTGCCGGTCTGCCAATCAACGCTGAGTAATACCGAGGTTGCTTCCTCAGGGGGAAATTTCCATGCTAATGCCCAACGAGGGTGATGGGCGGTCATACCCAAATTTTCGCGTTGTTGTAAATCGTCTAATTTGAATACAATACCATCGATTTCGTACGGAAAATTACTGCGTTTATTTGACCACTCTTTCGTATGTTCAATCATTTCAACTTGGGGTGTATCTGAATTAAAAATAGTCCAAGGTGCTGGCTCAATACCTGCTTTTTGCAACCAAAATAATAACTCACTATCATTTTCTGCTGTAGGTCTATCATTAACAAATTTGACATCATACGCACAGAATACTAAATCCGCTGCATCGGCCTTACCATCACCATGCTTTTGCCGCAATGCCCCAGAACACAGATTACGTGGGTTTGGGGATACTGTACGATATTTCTCTTCAAACACTGCAAGGGGCATCACGACCTCCCCTCGAACGTGACAATCGACAGGGATATTGAGCCTTAGAGGGATATTGGCAATTAATTTAGCATTTAGGGTAACATCTTCCCCCCTTTCTCCGCTACCTCTTGTGGCTGCTCGGTGAAGATTACCTGCTACATACTCCAAAGACAGTGCAGAGCCGTCGAGTTTCGGTTGTGCAAGATATTGCTTGCCGCCAAATGTAGACTGAGTGACAAAGTGGATAATGTCTTCATCTGTTGTACCTTTGTCCAACGACCTCATAGGAAAGATATGCTCTACTTTCACTGTTCCTGGTAGTGGTTCTGGGCCAACTTCATGAAGCACTGAATTGTCAGGATCTATGGCTTTCAATTCATCCCACAATTTATCGAAATCGGCATCCGAAATTTCAGGAGCTGAGTGATTATAATACAATTCGCGGTGATAGCGAATCGCCGCTGAGAGTTCCTCAATTCTGCTCTCTTCGGCCATGGTCAACCACCCGAGTCATAGGCTTTGAATATCACGAAAATTGCAATCCGAGTAGTTGGACATCGGCTAGAGGACAGCGCGTCATTGTCGCATGAGACATTATCCTTAGATGGATTTCAGCAACAACGGCTATTGTGGAAGAAAACATATGCCCGGCATGGACATTATTGTCATCGTCTGACCAACAACAGTGAATATGAGTGAAGGCTTTGCCATCTTGTGTTCGAGCGATATTCCCTGATAGACTTACTAATTCTGACGGATTTTCAAGTTCTCGTTTGATGTAAATTCCATCATTGTTCATGTAACCATAAATATTGTTGCGCGTCCTTCCTATTCCACTTGTGATGGCTGCAGCGTTAAATCCAACATCATCAGCAAGTTGTTGTAGTGTGGAGTGTATCTCCTCTCCAGGGTCTAGCCTTACCAGCAAATCTTCGTCGCTTCTAGTCCATTCCATGCTACTTCCAATAGAATTCGCCTATTGGTCATAACGGTTACTCAGATTCATTATCTGCTTGATAAAATCGTGCAATAGCATGTTTTGCCTGCTCTAAATCATGATAACTACCACCAAGCGGCAACGGGCCAAACACTCCCCAGCCTTTACGAAGTAACATTATTCTACGCTTTGGTTGTTTTTTCGCCAATCGTAGTTTAGACCATTCATACCTCTGTCCATCGGCAAATAAATGGGTTGAGGTAACCGCATACCGTTTTGGAACCAAGAGAGAAATGATGTGCAGGGCGAGCAGAATATCCCATACTATGGCGTAGATTATCGGTGTTTTTGACAGGGAGATTAACGCCCACGGAAGGCTCATCATTGCCGCCATTGAGAACAAATTACCCCACTGACGAATTACCTCGTGCGCACCCTCACTTGCCCAAGCGAAACCCCCTTTCGGTAATGCTCCAAAACTAGGTACATCCCGAGTTTGCTTGGTAAGCCAAAATGCATCCCACAGAACTATTGAGGCAAGAATGACAATGACTAGTAAAGCGAAGGATTCTGGAGATGGCAAGTCAATCACAGACAAGTAAATCACTCCTGTAATCCCTGCCGAGTACGTCGCAAGAATACCACTACAACAATAATTCCAACAACTAACAGAATCAATGTTACAGAATTAAATGAACCCTCTGAGTTACTGGTCGAGCCCTCTAATGTATCTGGGATGCCGTCACCATCGTCATCTTGGTCTTCAAATAAATCTGAATTTACTCCTTCTGGACAATTTAAATTGTCAGGTTGTCCATCACCGTCGGTATCTTGCCATGCGCATGGATCTAACGGCCATTCATCTCTTGAGTCAATAATTCCGTCATTATCATCATCATTGTCATAAACGTCTGGACCGCATGAACGACTAGCTGACAAATCAAACCAAGTAGTATCATCGCAAGTTAAGATGTAATCGCCATCAGAATCGAGTAATTCAACTTCTATTGGGATTATCATCTCTGATTGAGCCTGGAATGAATCTGTTACTACTACTTTCAGTAAATAACTACCAGGCAGTACCAGAGTTATCAAATTGGTATCATTGCCTAGGGATGCTGTGTATACATCACTACCAGTGTTGTCGGTAATTATCCATTGATAATTCAACTGCGAAGATGAGTCATAGTCATCAGTGGCATCAATTGTCGATACAAACGGAATTGATTGCATAATTGTATCAAATTCTGTTGGAGAAACAGAATTGATTTCCGGGGCTTGGTTATCTCTTAAAGTGAAAACTATTGGTGAATCTAGTTGGGTTAACTGATTGTAAGTCATAGTCATTGATTCTATTGGGTGGCCCACTGAAGCGGCAATTATCTCAATCGATTGTAAGGTGACGTCAAAGGATGGTTGAGCATATCTTGTTGCCAGCTTTACCGCTAATTCTCCCATAGTATCCTCGATTTGGAAAATGTCTGTAGTTCCGTTAGAGTACATTACTGAAATATCGAATTTAGTTGGCTTTACGATATCAAGATAATTGGCTAGGAATTCAATCGTTTGGTAAAAACTTACACTTGCACCGTCGTAAATTGAGACTTGTGGGGTAACTTGCGAGTCGATAAAATCAACATTTATCGCACCGCTAATTTCAGCATCCCCGGTAATATCGGCATTGTTTACTTGCATTGGATAGTCCTCAATTGAAAGTGAAGTTGAGGCTGAAATAATGGCATTATTGACAGTCAGAGGTGAAGCTGTGTCAGGGCCATCGGCGTGCAAGTCGATGCCAACAGCATAGTTAGTGATATCAAGCCCATGTAAGCGCAATGAATCAGAATAGCGCCCGTGATGACTAATTATAGCAGTGCCAAACCCATTACCTGCAAGTGTGATATCAGATATAATGCCCGAAGAATAATCAAAATCAATTGCTGGAGCGCCTGTTAAGTTAATCAAATCAATGTTCAATGCTCGATTATTTGACCCTGCAATACCCGGCGAGCCACCTACTGTTCCGACGATGTTTGATATCGACAAATCATTGTTGATATAGTCTAATTTCAAAATATTGCCTGCACCATTAAACTCTAGAGCATCAATATTCTCAATGGTTCCACTAATGCTAGAAAGAACCAATCCATCAGATGAACCCTCACCAATGACTACATTATCAATTGCAACATTGGCATTCTCTGCTCTGATTGAAGGACCATTGCAGGCATAAAACTCTACATTGGAAATATGTAACTGGATTGTTGACTCAATTATATCAATACATGAACCACTGCCATCTGTTAATCGCATATTAGACAAACTGAAACTTCCCCCAACCTGTTCATTCACCTCAATCAATGCGCGTGAGGAAGCAGAGCGAGAAATTGTGCCCCCGTCAACAACTAAATTACCGCCACTAAACATAATTGACGGGGATGCTTCGAGTAATGTTGTTTGATCGAGAAATAGGTTAGCGTACTGTGATTCCATTACCAATCCAGACCATCTATCGCCTAATCCAGTTGAAGATAAAACCGCAGAACTAGCTTCAAGTGTTCCAAAAATGGTAATTGCTACTCCATCCGAAATTCTTACAGCAACCCCATCCATAATGCTGAGAGTTTTGCCAATGGGTATGGTCAAGTCTTGCTCTAAATAGTAAGGACTCCATCTAGACTCGAGTGTCACATCACCTGCTAAGATATCATTTGTATCTAGACTAGAAACAATAAATTGATGGTTTTTTGAACTCGACGTATTCCAAGTTATCAATTCGTTGAAGTTGTCGAATTTTAACAGAATGTTCTCGTTACTGCCCAGTACGTCACCATTAGAGTCTACCAAACGCGCTGTTGATTGAATAACCACCTCACCTGAGTTATCCGTGTAATAATCCGCACTTTTGAATTCTATAATTGCACCACTAACTGGCACGCCTCTATCGACGACCGAAACTGTGAGTGAGGAAATTATGGTAAATGAGGAATCGTTTGGAATCGTTAACTCGCCATTTGCTTCAGCGTTTTCGACTGCTAAATGGCACCCTGGGCCGAGGTTCAGCGCTCCGGAAAAAATCAGGTTGTTCGTATTGGTTAAATCAAAACAGTTCCACTGAACTGCGGCATTAATTTCTAAAAGATGTGATGCATCACTGCCACTGATTAATGCAGAATCATTTACGAAAATAACATCGGCACTCAGAGATGCATTACTTGCAATAATCTGGGCATTATCGCGCAGCACAATCGAGTTGCCAGAAGCCAAGACTAAGTCTAAGTTGGTAAGTTGTAATACAGCATTGTCCTCAATCACTAAGTTGCCATTAAGTGTTTGAGCGCCATTAAGAGATTCCAAGGAAATTGATTGAATGCCGGATATGAACCAATCGCCATCCGGAATTACTGGGATTTGGACTACTTGGCCTTGAATTCCCCCCAGTAAGACTTGGTTTACTCCAGTACCCGACAAAGTTGCAACAACAATAGAGCCTTGAGAGATTAGCGGAAGATAAACTTCACCGTTTTCATTACTCTCAAACTCAAAAGTATTTACATTAATTAGCGCTTCAACGGGATTATTTGACATATCAGTAAATTTGACATTTGTCATGACAAAATAATCGCTATTATCACAAGAAATGTCTAAATTTTGATTCTCTCCATAGTATAGTGTTCCCTGTCCTGAGGCGTCGCTGTAACTCGGATTTGTATTCACGGTAGTGAAATCAAGAGCATAAACTACCGAATCAATGTCAACCTGTAATGGTTGATCGTGCAATTGTGCAATCCACTGATAGGTGCTAAGTTGTGCATTTTCTCTTAGTATAACTCCACTATCTTGATACTGGGTAGAAATTGAGTGTATCGAAGCATAACTATCAATGATTTCAGTGCCAATTGAATTTCCACCAATATTTGCCACGAAGCTGGCTGAAAGATTTACGTCCCTCATTGTGAGTCCGGTAGAATAGTTTTCAGTAGTAAGGTTCTGTAGTGAAATATCGGTATACCAAAATTGGGCGCCAATTGAGGTGGTATCGCCGTTGTCGTATGCTTTGGTGATTCTCATATTTTCAAATCGATGAGTTCCACCAAGAATATCTAGTCCAATGGCACTTGTTCCTGACATTTCGATTGTAGTTTCGCCATGGAAATGTGAATTAGAGTCTCGAATAATTATCCCGCTATGCCGGGAGTTAACCGTGACATTATCTACTAATAGCGAGGCTTGATTTGTCGACCTTATGCCATATTGCTCCGCATTTATTGTCGAATTTGTTAGCATATGATAGCCGTTACCAGTAAACGAAATTCCTTTTGTTGAATTATCCATTACTATATTTTCAATGATACATGTGCCAATACAACTCTGTTCAACTACTGGTGTTTGTCCAGAATTAGTCACAATAAATTCAACATCGGAAATTTTAGTTTGGGAAGCATCATTGGATTTGGCAAGAATATCGCCACTGACCTCAACTGATGATACAACAAAATCATCCGAGTTCCCCATATCAATCAGTAATGATACATCAACACCTGAGATATTAGAGGCAGAAAATTTGACTCCAGCAACAGATGAAAGGCCTACTGAAACTTCCTTCAAGTCTAGGTTATCAGCAAACACCTCACCTGAATTAGCGCTTATCGCCGTACCCACTTGACCAAAAATGGAGTTAGTAACCTCTAATGTGCCACTTGATTGAATTCCGCTGGAGGCATTACTAATATTTGCTGACGAAAGTATTAGATTGCCACTATTCATGATTCCTTCATAGTCTATTGATTCAGCATGGAATTTTTCGATATTTGCTGTGCCATAATTCTTTACCCCAAGATATGAATCTCTTACAGTTAGGTTATCAACCATCAAAGTGCCTTCGGATTTTATTCCAACGTTAGTATTTTGAATTTCAACGTCTGTTATTGTTGCCATACCTCCTGATTTTATCACAAGCCCCTGCCATAGCCCTTGGCCATGTGATGATTGAGCAGTTGGTTGAGCTGAGGAGAAAAAGTAACTAGATTCTGCAACGAGAGTCCCATATACTTCGATAGCAAATCCATCGCC
>WTIT01000096.1:70216-73158 GCA_011526375.1 Methanobacteriota archaeon | reverse complement strand
AGGCGTTCGTTGGATAACCTGGATGAAAAATAGGCTTTAGTTGGATCTATCAGAATATTTTGCCCGTTTTCTCTAATTCTAGTCAGCGTTTCAGAACTACCGTCTCTACTAGAAAGTGGCAATAAACTACGAACGCGGAATTCGCCTGATACGCCATTATCCGCGCATACTAGTCGGACATTGGGGGTTCGCTCCAACATCGCTTGAGCAATATCTTCTCGATACTCATATACCTCAGGCTCTAATTTTACAATTAGGATGTCACCGATTATCTCATATGCTCTAGGCCAATAATCCTTCAATGAATGATATAATTCTCTGTCCAACAAATCGCTCCAGTGTTTGATTGAATTGTGTTCCCTAATCATTTCAACATGGGGTAGATTTTGCCAAAATTCATGTGATGAAATTGGGGCGGTTTCGTTTAGTGGTATTGCTTTCGTACCGTCTTCTTGGGTCAAAATGCCGAGGCCGCTTTCCAGCCATCCGCGGGATTTTAACTCATTTAACCAATGTTGGGTATCAACACTCGGCACTATCAAATGACGCATACGCTTCGCCCTGTCCAAGCACCACTGAGGTTTGAGCATGGCGGATGATGATGTTAGTCAAAAACAACCTCGTTTGATACTGATTGGCATGGGCCCTGGTACTGTAGCATCGATGACAACGGAAGCCGTTTCTGCTGCTAAATCTGCTGACTATCGTCGCTATGAAGCGTATACTGCACTGTGGCCAGATGAGGAATTAGCTAAGTTAGAACAACTTGTTGGGCCAATAGAGAAAGTTATGCGCCCCGAAATTGAAAATCCAGACGAAATTTTGTCCCTAGCTAAAGATCATGTTGTTGCAGTATTGGTTGTTGGTGATCCCCTACAAGCCACTACGCATGTTGATTTACAACTGCAAGCAGGTGAACACGGAATTGACTGTGAGGTTGTTCATGGAATTTCAATCACCAACTTAGTGACTGGCGCTATTGGACTATCCAATTACAAATTTGGTCGGCAAACAACTCTAACTTATCCTTACTCAGGATGGATTGCAACTTCTCCGCTTGAAGTAATTGCAGTAAATCATGGAATGGGTTTGCATACTCTTGCTTTACTCGACCTCGACCCAACCGGTGCAGGAACTGGTGAGCAACGTCCAATGCAGCCAAAAGATGCTGTGGAATCACTGAAAGCAATGGCGGAAAAATTAGTCGAAACTGTAGACGATTTGCCGGTTGACTCGGTATTTGAACAATTAAAAGTTGAAAGTTTGGCCGAAATATGCTCTGATATTTCCGCGCTGAAAGTCGTGCTATGCAGTGATATGGGCACGAGTGAACAATCTATTGTCACCACTACTGTCGGCTCGCTTGCAGATTTGGAAGGCGGCAGATTGAATTGTTTGGTTTTCCCGGCAAATACGAGTGATGTTGAAGAGAAGGCACTACTTCGATGGTTGAAGGAGGAGTGATTTGTGTCTAATGAATTGATGATTCTATTCTCTTTTTTACTATTTATGGGCATTTTTGCCGGTGTTGGAATTGCCTCCATGTGGGTTAAACAAGACACTACTGATGATTATCTGGTTGCAGGAAGAGGTATGCACCCCGCATTAGCCGCTTTGTCTGCCGTAAGCACCTGGAATTCTGGATATATGTTCATTGGTTTCATTGGGTTTATTTTCCTTCAAGGCTATTCTGCAATATGGATTGCTGTGGTTTCAACTATTGGGCAATTGGTTGCTTGGATTTGGTTGTATAAGTATATACAAAAAGAGGGCAGTGAAAGGAATTTGCGTTCTTTGTCGTCTTTAGTATCGAGTAGAACAGGAGCACCAGAAGCCAAAATTGCTGCTGTACTATCTGTGTTTTTCCTAGCAATATATGCTGCTGCACAATTAACTGCTGGTGGCGTTGCATTGAAATCAATGCTAGGTTGGTCAGAAATAACTGGTATATTGATTGGTTTTGTACTAGTAGTAGCATATTGTTATGCTGGCGGAATAAGGGCCTCGATTTGGACCGATGCTGCCCAATCTGGAGTTATGATAATTGGCTCAACAATCCTTTGTTTAGTAGCATTGGGCAAAGTTGGCGGCCTATCTGGTCTACACGATTCTCTAGCAACTATTGATTCAAACATGGTTAATATTTACCCTTCGGGGCTGAAATTCGGCGCCACGTTATGGATTGCCGCGTTCTTCCTTGGTGGCCTCGGTGTTGCAGGCCAACCACAAGTAGTATCTCGTGTCATGACCTTGAAGGATGATTCAGATAGGAAACAAGCGATGATCTGGTTCTTTGTCTGGCAAACGCCATTTATTGCGCTTATGTTCTTGATTGGTCTTGCTACAAGAGCGATTTTCCCCGAAATGCTGGCTGAAGATGCTGAGACCGGTTTACCAAGGTTAGCGCAGAGCCTCAACCCAATCCTCGGCGGAGTTATTTTAGCATCGATTTTTGCTGCAACCATGTCAACTGCAGATAGTCAAGTCCTTGCTTGTACTGCAGCAATAACTGATGATATCAAACCTGAATGGAATCAGGACCATGGTAAAACCAAGAAAGTCACCTTGGTTATTGCGGCGTTTGCTACTAGCATCTCTTTAGTTGGCCAGCAATTTCCAGGGTTCGGCGATTCTGTATTTGCCTTAGTAGTCTTTGCAGTATACGGTTTAGGTGGTATATTTGTCCCGTTGATATTAATCAGAATGGCTGGTTATGAACCCGATTCCAGACACACAATTTCAATGATGATTGCTGCGCTACTCGGTGTATTAGTATGGACTGTGTTAGGCTACGGAGA
Organism: Methanobacteriota archaeon; assembly: GCA_011526375.1. Lineage (GTDB taxonomy): Archaea > Thermoplasmatota > Poseidoniia > Poseidoniales > Poseidoniaceae > MGIIa-L1. The sequence continues at coordinate 70,360 of WTIT01000096.1, read as the reverse complement.
ATATGTCTTCCCATCAGTGCCTGGTATGGGTGCTGCCTTTGCAGTACATTTTGCATACTGTTGGAAAAGAGAAGATTCCAATTCAAACCCATTCGGCCGTTATAGCGTACCGACAAGAAAAATATCTGCTATCGGGGCTGTTGT
>WTIT01000096.1:43477-70116 GCA_011526375.1 Methanobacteriota archaeon | reverse complement strand
CAAGATGATACTGTCGAAGGGTCAATTGGATATTCGGGCTTGTCAGCTTCTGACTCAAGTACTGGAGATTTTGCTTTCCAATTAGATTGGCATAATTCGACTTTAATTGATACTACTGTTAGTAATATGACAAAATCAGAAATCCAAATGATGTTGGATGGTGGCGGATTAGGCCTAGGTGATTATGAGTTAATTCTTGGCGTCACTGTACAAAATGGTGGTGGAGCGTTCTGTACAAGTGACGATACCGGCCAAGATGTGGATTACAAAATTGAGTTGGTATCGCTAGAATATACAATTACTGCTGTATGATTATCTCTTTTTTTAGAGTTCAAATTTCATGCCTTGTTTGCCAATTTTCCAACCCATTTCAACTACTTGGGTGTGCTCCTCGCTCCATTCATCATACACTGGATTGGTATGATTAAGATGGAAAAATATGACCTCTGGGTCGCCCTTTTGCTTGTAGCCAAGCATCTCAAGGGTTTGTTTGATTGGCGGGTGCGGGACTTTGTCTTGACTACGCGATTGTAGTTCATCGCTAGACCAAAAGGTGCCATCGATTAATGCAATATCGATTGCTAGATTTTTGAACCATTGACGAATGTTATCGGCATCGTGCATCGCTAACGTCTCGTCCCAAGTGTCATGGTCAGGTAGATACAGAATAGAATGGTTTTCACCACGTAGAACAAATGCGTGCATATCGGATAATTCATCTCTGTGTGGAACCAAAAGCGGCGTCATAGTAAATTCAGTATTGGTTACTGGTTGCTTATCAGTAATCTCAATCGGAGTGAAAACTCCTTGCTCAAGCATTATGCTCCATTGTGGAGTCTGTTCGATAAGCCGCATCATTTTGCTTGAAGCGTGTAGATTTACTCCGTTTGCATTCATAGTTTCTCGGCCAAATAATCCTAATCCGTCAACATGTCCAAAATGGGCATGCGTAAGCCACACATCGGAGGGAATGCGATTCTCTAACAACTGTAATTGACTTGAGAGATGTCTAGTGACATCGATTATGTGTAGCCTATCTTTCTCAGTTATACCAAGTGATGTTGGATAACTGTAGTCTGAGGGTGACAGACCTATGCAGCAGGGTTTACTACAACCTGCCTGAGGCCTACCTCCGTCTTGAGCGATTCCCAGTAAGACTACCTCAGCCATGTTGGTGGGACAATAATCTATCTCATCAATATGTTTCATGGTATTGGTCAGGCTCACGAAGAACTCAAACCATACCCTTGATTGGAGGGGGTGAGGGGAAACCATGGCACGACCAGCACAAGTTGAGTTTCCTGGTCAAAAAAAGCAGAAAGTTCGGCTACGCGGCACCAAACACGCTAATGAAGCAACTGCAAAGAAATTGAAAAAGGATTTAACAAAATTATTAGAAAATCCAAATGCGCATTTGCCTGAAATGCTGTGGAAAGGAAAAATGCGTTGGGGAAGAACTGATCCAGTGACAAAGACCCTCAAAGAATTGGATAAAATAATCAGCAAAAAGTACGACACAAAATGGTTGTCTAAACGAATGATGGCTAAGCGTGGCGACCCCGTAGCAAAGGCATTTGCTGGCTCTCTACATGCTTGTCATGATGAAGAGTTTACCACTGTTGGTAAATTCTCCTCCGCATCATTTGGTTCTGCTTCTTTTGTTAGAAGAGGGGATGGAAAACAAGGTTACCTTGCTGGTTTACAGAATTTCTCAAACGTTACTTTGCGCATGTTGCCTTGGGAAGAACACGCAAAAAGAGGAATGTATTTTTTCTCTTGGAAAGGCGGTTTTGTGTGTACAGGACCAGACCCCTCCCCGCCAAATGAATGGATTGAAGACGTAGTTGAGAGGTCTAGATTTGATTTCAAACTAAAAACTGTGGATGATAAAAAAATCTGGTACACAGAGAGTATCGATGTTGACAATATTGAAGATGGAAATCCACCAAATGGTTCGATTGTTTTCTCTTTCAAACAAGGGTCTTCTCTTTACATCGGCTTCGAGGAATTGGAATCTGGCGACAAAAAAGATACATCATTTATTCAACATCTCGCATTGTCAATGCTGCCACCGTTTCTACCTTCCATAGTTGACATCGCAGCAAATTGGTTGCCTGAAGGTTGGCCTGAATCTAAGGATTTACCTCAAGAATCGCTTGATGGGGTTGACAAAATATTGGACGCATGGCAAGGCCTAGTTATGAATGAGGGAGTTGTTGGTCAAGCGATCAGAAGATCTGTATTAGACTCTATTGAAGACGGAATAATTGTCAATTCGAAATGGTACGACTGTGAATCATATGAACAAGTAAGAAATTCTTTGGATGACGTTGCTGGTTCCAACGAAGAAAGGGAATTGGCAGCTCACATATTGCTCGCATGTTACAATGCTGGATTTGAAGAAGACATTGGACTAATAATCAACACCCGAGGGGAAACCTCGGAGAGGAAAACGCCTTCGCTCGAAATTATCGAAGGCGCTAGTTGTGGCGATGTGCTTGGCGTATTATGGGAGGATTTTGGTCTGCAAGCATTGGGCGAAATTGGTATTACTGGTGCTGAAGCCGAAGAAATTTGGGAACAACAGAATGACAAACCGAAACCATTTGGCAAGTTCCTAAAAAGTTTAGATAGTGCTAGAGAAAAAGCCAAACTATCCTCGCTAATTCCAACCAAGACTGGTGAATTAAGTGGCGCTTGTGGACATATCGTTGATTTAATTCGAATTGGTTTGCTAGAGGGATTGGGTAAAGCTGAGCGCCTTGCTACATCAAGGCATTCATCAATTTCAGAAGCTGCAGCGGCTTGGGCATGGTTGCTTGCAGCAGAGCGCTCGTCCGGACAAGAGTGGCACTTTGATGGTGATGCTAGAAACAAGGCCGGAGCATGGATGAACACAACAAAGATGCTGTTGAAAACCGGTGAAGAATTATTAACATCGGCAGAAGACAAAGTCAACCAATTACAAGAGCAGTGGTTTACCCACTTAGACAATTTGAAACAAGAGACTGGTGAAGCGTGATTTAGACGTTAGCAAAGCCTCTTTCAATATCTGCCCAAAGGTCTTCAATGTCTTCAATTCCGATACTCATACGGACATATCCAGGAACTAATCCTGCCGCATGCCTAACATCTTCTGGAATCATCATGTGACTAGAATTAAACGGACATTCAACCAATGATTCTACGCCTCCCAAACTTGTAGCCTCGTAAATCATCTCTAATCCACGCATGAATGAAAGCGCTGCATCATCTCCTCCTTTGACAACAAATCCGATCATTCCCGTACCACGAGGAATTATTCTTTGGGCAATATCATATTGTGGATGTGATTGTAGTGATGGGTGATTTACTCGCTCAATCATCGGGTGGGCTTCTAGGCGGCTGGCTAATTCTGCTGCATTGTCGCAGATTTGTGGCATTCTAACATGTAGGGTGCGCATTCCGCGCTCTAGCAAGAAACAAGAATTGGGGTCTGCATTACCACCAAAGTGAACCTTACGATGGAAGATGTTCTCGATGTGTTCCTTAGAGCCGACTACTGCTCCACCGATAATATCAGAATGGCCGCCGAGATATTTGGTTGTGGAGTGGATTACTAAATCTGCACCCATTGCTAGTGGATTACAAGCCCAAGGCGAGGCAAATGTATTGTCGATAATGCAGATTAATCCGTGTTTCTTGGCCAAACTAGCCATTGCTTCTACGTCACAAACCTTCAACACAGGATTGGTTAATGTCTCGATATACAACACCTTGGTGTTAGGTTGTATTGCGGCCTCATAAGAGTTCACATCGGTCATGTCAGCCATGGTAACTTCAATACCGAATCGTGGGAATTCTTCTGTCATCAGACCATAAGTTCCACCATATACATCGGCGGAAGCAACTACATGGTCTCCTGACGATAAAACTGCCATTAGCGTTGAAGAAATCGCTGCCATTCCAGACGAAAATACCTCACCGTCTTCTGCCCCTTCAAGGGCACAAATTTTGTCGATTACGGCTTCGGCATTTACCGACGTTATCCGAGTATACAATAGCGCATGATGGGCGCCTGCGGCCCAACCGGCGTAACGCTCATCGGTTAGTTTGTACGTTGAAGATTGGAAGATTGGTGTGTTAACCGCGTCTCCAACATGATTGGTTCCGGAGTGTACTGCTTTACTGGCAAAGCGAGTGAATTTTGGTTGGTTTTCTTTCGTCAATTTACCCCTCTCGGTTATTCCAGCACTAGGAGGACTTTGAACGATGCGCCTTTCCGTGGTTGGTTGGGCATCTGTATTTCCTTCGTTTGACAATAATTCAACAATGATATTGCCGATAAATAACGCTCCACCACCAATTAAAATCCATATGCTCCAATCGACCATGTCGAGTTGCAATCCGTATATTGTTGCCCAAACTGGTTCTAATGCGTAAATTATTGCAGCTTGTATTGGATGAAGGTAGCGCTGATACATGTTCAAGAATAATAGACAGAAAAATGATCCCCCAATTCCAAGTAATAACACTGGAATTAACACTCCGTCGGAAAAAATTAATGCCCACTGTGATTGATTGGTGCCATCTCCAAGCATGAATACGGTCAATGCAGAACATATTGTTACGACAATAAATGATGTTGTTGATACTGCTACAGGGTCCCTTCTAGTGGTTATGTGTTGAGTAAATAGAATGTGAAGGGCGAAAAGTAACGCACAAAAAACCGTGATGAATTCTGCGACTCCCCAAGTTAGATGTGGTGGCCCCTGAATGAAGCCCGCACCAAAAGTTGCAAGACCGACACCCAACATCATCACTTTTGTTGGTAGTCTGAGATTGTAAGCTGAAGCAATTATTGCGGTAAAAACAACGTAAAGAGAGGTCAAAAATGCTGATACTGATGGATCTATGTCGTCAAGACCAATCATTTGAGAAAGATAAGCGATAAACATCAAAACTCCTAAAATCAAACCGTCTTGCCAAATCTGTTTATTGTTAAGCGAGGCCCTGGCTTTTTTGAAAAATATTAACATCATTAAAGCCGCAATAGCAAATCTAGCAAATACCAAAGTTGCGACTACACCATTGACTCCTAACTCTGATTTTTCTTCTCCCAGAGCATCTAGAGCCTGTTTCATCCAAATGAAAGTGGCGCCCCAAACCAAAGTTACTGCCAGTAGAGCAATTATCGCAATTTGTCGCTGTTGTTTTGTACTTTCAAGGGCAATCTCAGCATTGATTGACTGACCCTCGGACATAATGCTGCTAGATATTTCGAGTGCATTATGATGATGGTTAAATTGCGAGGATTGACTATTTTCAAAGATAAGCCTCAAAGAGTGCTTTAGATTCGTTACACCCATGGCTCAGTCGGCAAATTCTTGGGAGTTACCAATAGATACTGGAGAAATTCCCGAAAATGGCGCTGAATTTGACGCAATAGTCGTAGGCGGCGGCCCTGGTGGGTCTTCCGCTGCCGGTTATCTTGCTATGGCTGGAAAATCCGTCCTGTTACTGGAAAAGGGGCTTTGGCCTAGAGACAAAATATGTGGAGATGCAGTGGGTGGAAAGTCACTAGGACATGTCAAGGCTTTGGGGGTCAAAGAAACGCTAGAAAGCACTCCACACTTCAGGGTCACTGGAATAAAATTCTCCTCACCAAAAGGCAACACGGTTAGAGTTGCTCTACCAGAAGAAGATGTCCAAAGACTAGAGGCTGGTTACTCGTTGCCAAGAATGCAATTCGATCACTTGTTGTTTGATAGGTGTCAAGAATTAGTTAGAGAAAATGGTGGGAAAGTGATCCAAGATTGTGCGGTAACTGAAGTGTTATTCGATGATGGCAGTGGTGGCGAAGACCCTGGTCAAGGTACCGGAAGTCAACGTCACGCAAAGGGTGTTGTAGTGAAAATTGGCGGAAGAAATGGCGAAGAAAAAACCTACTTTTCGACTGAGATTGTTGGGGCTGCTGGCTATCAATGCCCAGTTGCAAAAGCCGTTGTAAAAGAGTCATTCAGTGAAGAAATGGTCGATAATATGCATTATTGTGGTGGCTATCGAGAATACTGGCGTAATGTCAAGGGCTGTGAAGGAGGTGTGGGAGATATTGAAATTCACTTCGTTGATTCTGTAGTTCCGGGCTATTTCTGGATTTTCCCTGTTAATGACGAGGTTGCGAATGTAGGAATTGGGATGGTTATTGGCCTGCTCAAAAAAGAGAAAAAGAAGTTGAAGGCGCTACAAAAAGACGTTATTGAAAACCACCCTCTATTCAAAGAAAGGTTCGCTAATTCGGAGATGATTGAAGGTAGTGGCAAGGGTTGGCAATTACCGTTTGGCTCGCCCCGGAAGAAAGAGAAGAACCAACCGCGCAGAGCAAGTATGAATGGAATAAGGCTCGTTGGAGATTCGGCTTCTCTTGTTGACCCGTTTTCTGGCGAGGGTGTTGGCAATGCTCTGGTAACCGGTGAGTTAGCTGCGAATCACATCATTGCTGGAAAATCGCCAGAAGAATATCAAGCCGAGATGTGGAAAATTCTTGGACCTGAACTGACTAATTCATATCGTATGCAAAAATTAAGCCGCAAAAAATGGTTGCTAAACTGGTTTGTTGGCAAAGCGAGTAAGAAGCCGCAAATTCAGGAAATGATGACTGAAATGATCGCTTCAAAAGAAGCGCAAGAAAATTTGCATTCTCCTTGGTTTATGTTCAAAACGTTGATGTTTTAGGTGATATTATGGATAACTCCCTAGCAGATATTGATGCAGTATTTCTAGACCTAGATGGGACAATATATCTCGGCGGAGAGTTAATTCCCGGTGCCATAGACTTCTTGGAGCGCTGTAAAAGCAAAGGTGTAAAGCGTTTTTTCCTGTCAAACAATTCTAGCAGATCGGTAAAACAATACCTGAAAAAATTGCACAATTTTGGCATCCCTGCCGAAGCAAAGGACGTGTTATTATCAACTCATGATTTGTTATCTTGGTTGGCTAAACATAACATTACCAAAACCTGGTTAATCGGGACTGAGGGCATGAGAGAGATGCTCGAAGAGAGGGGGATTGTAACCGATTCATCAAACCCTGAATACGTAGTTTTGGGTTATGATACTGAAATTAATTATGACAAAATCGCCACAGCAAGTATTCACATGCATGCTGGAGTTCCACTGGTGGCTAGCCATCCAGATATGGTTTGCCCCTCGCCAGATGGGGGATTGCCAGATGTCGGAGCCTACTTAGCAATGCTAAAAGCAACAACTGGCGCAGATCCTGAACACATCACTGGCAAGCCGAATGCTGGGATGATTATGCATAAAATTGAGGAATTGGGGTTGTTGCCAGAAAGATGTGCTATGGTTGGAGATCGGTTGTACACTGATATTGCTATGGCGAATCGTGCTGGATGTGTTGGTGTGCTAGTCTTGTCCGGTGAAGCGACTATGGAAGATGTTGCTAAACTTGACCAAGATGCTGAACAGATGCCAACGATTATCGTAAATAGTGTTGCAGAGTTATTGTAAGGTGTCTCAATGAGTTTTGTCGGGCGGATTTCTTGGCTTTTTCAAAGGCGCAAAAAATTCCCTCACGATGACATCCATAGGGCTGGTGAATTGGCTGAAATGCGATTGGCAAAGTTGTCAAGGGCTGCAGGGAAAGATAATGGTTGGAAAATCTACGAATCGGTTAGAATTCCCGACCCCGATGGTGGTAGAAGAGAAATTGACATGGTTATTATTGGAGGAAACTCCATTTTAGTTGTTGAACAAAAGCATTGGGCTGGATCGTTTCGTATCAATAAAGAACATCATTTCATCCAAAAAAGAAAGAATGGTTCGGAGCATAGTCATGATGGGGTAGCAGACAGAATCGCTCGAAAAGCCAGACTACTAATGGAGCTACACAAGAATAGGTTGAGTCTGTCTGATGATGAAATGCCAGACTTGCGAGTAATTGTTGCTATGACTCATCAAAAACTAGAATGGCCAAAAATTCCAAGAAATTTAGCCGCTGAAATGGTGAATGAAAAGGGGTTTCTTGACATTTTGAAAACGGTTAGTCCCGGCGAAATTAACAATCAACTTGTAGAGACAATGAACGGTTTCAATACTTGGGACGAGGTTCATATGAATGGTGGATTGATGAACAAAGGCGATGTCATAACCCTCGGACTTGGCCAACAACTGGAAGATATTTTTCAAAAACGTGAGGCTGCTGTTACGGGAAACACCAATCACAAGCGAGGAATTCTATCGGTTTTTGATAAGCAACCATCTTCTGCAGTGATAAAAATAGGAACTAAAAACGCAGAGCTTAGAATTGGATTTGGTGCTAGTCTGCACATGCATGTAGTTGGAGAATCAAAGCCTAGGGACATCCCATGGGCATGTATAGACAAAATTGTGCTATCCAAACCGGCTGAAGAATGGAATCGGTGAGTAAATGGCTTCACCATTAATCGAAGGTATCGGTATCGCAGCCGGAATTATTGGAGTTGTAGCATGGGGTCCGCAAATCGCCGAAGTGTGGAAGCACAAACGGCATGATGGGATTTCAATCCCTACTTTTTCTATTGTCGCATTCTCATTATCGCTATGGTTAATTTACGGTATCGCGATAAAGTCAACGGCGATGATTTTTGCAAATATACTGACATTGAGTGTTATCGCACTGATAATTATCGGTGTTGTAAGAATCCGTAAATCAGAGTAATTTTGTTTGAAAATTATTCGTGAGGTTGATATATGTGTACCAGTTGGGCACTATGTAACCGATGGTTAAGTAGTGATAATATGATTGGTGGTGACGACTGGGAAGAACAGATGATTGACCGATTGGTTGAGATGTTCCAAAACATGGGTATGTCGCTGAACAAAGAACAAGTAAAAGGCTTGATGAAGCAATTTAAATCTCAATTTGAATCGATGGGTTTAGATGCTGAAAAACTCAGCAGTGGTGATGTAAATTTCAACTTTGATCTATCAAACCTTAGCAAGATGTTCCAGTCTGGCCAATCAATAGACGATATTCTAGGCAACTTAGGCATGGATGTCAAAGTGGATGCTGCCCCGGTAGAGATTGAAACACCAGAAATCGACGATGAAAATGATGAAATCTTGAAATTACCGAGTGATGATTTTTACCTGGATGGTTGGAATATGTCGATTACCGTTGATTTTGCGCTCCGTGGCGACATTAAAGAGAGGGAAATGGAAATGAATCTGGCAAAAGGCGGTTCACTATTAGAAATTATGAAAGAAACTCAAGTCAAGCCAATGGCCAGAATTAAATTACCACATCCGTGTGAAGATGTTGTTGGTTGGTCGTTGAATAATGGCATTCTAGATATTACACTAAAATTAACTCCACAGGGTTCTGCTCTGGAAGATAATGATGATGAAACCCCATCAGCAGATGTTAGCCTTGATTTTGGTGAGGACGATGACGATGAGGATGATGGTGGAATTCCAATATTTTGAAAAAAGGAAGTGAAAAAATGGGTAAAGTAATAGGAATAGATTTGGGAACGACAAACAGTTGTGTAGCAACGATAGAAAATGGTGAAGCAGTGGTAATTGCCAATGCCGAGGGAGCAAGAACTACGCCCTCAGTAGTTGCATTTGCTAAGGACGGCGGCGAGAGATTGATTGGAGTAACTGCCAAAAGACAAGCTGTAACAAATTCGCAGCGAACATTACTGTCAGTAAAACGCCATATGGGTACTGACTGGAATACTAAAATCGATGATAAGGATTACACACCTCAAGAAATCTCTGCATTTATTCTACAAAAGTTGAAAGCTGATGCTGAAGCATATCTAGGTACAGAAGTAAAACAGGCTGTAATAACTTGTCCTGCATACTTCACTGATGCTCAAAGAACTGCAACCAAGGATGCTGGTAGAATTGCTGGCCTTGAGGTCTTAAGAATCATCAATGAGCCAACAGCTGCTGCATTAGCATATGGTGTCGACAAAGAAGATGATCAAACAATCCTAGTATACGATTTGGGTGGAGGTACTTTTGACGTTTCCATTCTTGAAATATATCAGGTTGATGGACAACCACAAATTGAGGTCAAAGCAACTGCTGGAAATAACAAACTAGGTGGCGATGACTTCGATGAACAAGTTATCGACTGGTTGGTTAAAGAGTTCAAGAAGGATACTGGTATTGATTTGTCAAAGGATCTAACGGCCATGTCCAGATTGAAAGAGGCTGCTGAAAAGGCTAAAATCGAATTATCAGGGACCCAGCAAACCCAAATCAACCTACCGTTCATTACGATGGTTGATGGACAACCAGAGCATTTGGATCTAACATTAACTAGAGCTAAGTTCGAGAGTTTGATTGCCAAACTAATCGAGAAAACCATGACTCCTACCAGACAAGCAATGAAAGATGCTGGCGTAAAGAAGGGAGACGTTGACAAAGTTATCTTAGTTGGAGGTTCAACTAGAGTTCCTGCTGTCCAAGAAGCCGTGGAAAAAGAGGCTGGAAAGGCGCCGTACAAAGGTATCAATCCTGATGAAGCGGTCGCTATGGGCGCTGCATTACAAGCTGGAATCATCGCTGGAGACGAGGGTGTATCCGATGTTCTGTTACTCGATGTTACTCCTCTTACGCTTGGAATTGAAACACTTGGAGGTGTAATGACGACAATGATTGAGAGAAATACGACAATTCCTGCAAGGCGTTCAGAGATTTACTCAACTGCGTCTGATAACCAACCAGCGGTCACCATCCATGTTTTACAAGGCGAAAGAGAATTTGCTAAAGATAACGTTACGCTTGGTGAGTTTACCTTAGTAGGAATTCCTGCTGCCCCTAGAGGTGTACCGCAAATTGAAGTGACTTTCGATATTGACGCAAACGGAATAGTCAATGTGAGTGCTAAGGATATGGGCACAGGAAAAGAACAGTCTGTTAAGATTGAATCACAAACCTCTCTTTCCGAAGATGAAATCCAAGCAAAGATCGCTGAAGCGGAAAGCTTTGCTGAAGAAGACAAACAGAGAAAGGCGAAGGTCGAGTTGAGAAATATGGCTGACCAAGTGCTCTACCAAACTCGCAGAACTCTTGATGAATCATCTGACAAGTTGGAAGATGATGATGTAAATCCAGTTAAAGAGCGGTTGGATGAGTTGGAAAAGTTAGTTCAAGATGATGATGGAAAACCACTTGATATAGACGCTATAGACGATGCTGCAATTCAAGCGAAAGTCAAAGAAATTGAAGAGGCAATGCACGGTGTTTCTGCTAAACTATACGAGGCTGCATCTGCTGAAATGGCAGAGCAGGAAGGCTCTGGTGATGATGGAAATATCGATGTTGGTAGTGACGATGTTGTCGATGCCGACTTCGAAGTCGTTGACGAAGATTGAGGCGCGCTTATTTCTTAGATGGTTGTGGGCGTGCTATGAGCGAAGCCCCAATCCTCAAAGATACGACTCGCTCTAGTGGGAGAGAAGCTCTGCAAAAAAACATCCAAGCGGCCATGGCCTTATCCGAGGCTATTCGCTCTACACTTGGACCGAAAGGATTGGATAAGCTGCTGATTGATGATGAGGGCCGTACTTTGGTCACAAACGATGGAGTCACCGTCCTTGAGACTGCTAAAGTTGAGCACCCTGTAGCAAAAATGATGATCAATGCATCATCAACCCAGGATAGGATTGCCAAAGATGGAACAACGAGCACAGTAATTTTAGCTGGGGAATTATTGCAAAACGCTTGGCAATTGATTTTACAGGGAATTCACCCTTCGACAATTGCCCGTGGATATAGAAAATCTGAGCAATATATTCTTGAGTGTCTGCCGCAAATTATACTGGAATCTGATGAAGAGATACGTAAGAATGTCGTAAAGACTTCATTGGCTGGAAAAGGCTATAATTCAATGCAGGAAGTTATTGCATCTGTATCTCTGGAAGCTGTTAAAATGGTTGCTGAAACAAACCACTCTGTTGATGTTTCAAAAATTAAGTTGATTTCTCAAACCGGCGGTAAAGTAGAGGATTCTAGAGTTTTTAGAGGACTTATGTTACCGAAAAAGCGAATCTCTAGCGAAATGGAAAAAGAACTTGTTAACGGCAAGATTCTGTTAGTTGATGGGGGTTTAGAGAAGAAGAATGTCAGTACCGATTTGAAGTTGAATGTGACATCAGTTGGGATATTAGAGTCATTTAGACAAGAAGAGCGGAAACTGTTGTTTGAGCAAGTTGACAAGATGATAGAACATGGTGTGACTGTCTTTGCATGTCGAGAAAGTATTGATGACGATGTGAAAAATTACCTAACCAAAGTGGGAATACAAGCCTTCCGCCGAGTCTCTAGAAGTGATTTAAACATGTTAGCGAGAGTTTGTGGCGCTCGCCTAGTTAATTCCATACAAGCAAGTTCAAAGAACGATGTCGGCGATTATAACATTAGTAAAAACGTAACAATTGATGGGAAAGATTTCTGGGTCGTAGAAGGAAATGGTAGGGCTGCAACTATAGTTGCCAAAGGCAGCACAGTGGACATTGTTGGTGAAGTTGAGAGATGTTTTGATGACTCGCTTGGAGTAAGTGTTCAGTTAGTCGAAGACGGAATGGTTGTATGTGGAGGTGGAGCATCCTACGTTGCACTAGCTAGGCGCCTCAGGCGATATGCAGAGACTATTCCTGGAAGGGAACAATTAGCAATAGAGGCTTATGCTGACGCAATCGAAGTTATCGTTAGAGTGTTAGCGGAGAACGCTGGTATTGACCCAATATCAACACTCCTTGATGTCGTGGCAGAACAAACAAACACAGATTCTGACCAAATTGGAATCGACTTGACCACAGGTAAGCCAGAAAATATGGTAAAGTTAGGAATTCTAGAGCCACAAGGAATAATCAAACAGGCATTGGTTGGAGCAACTGAAGTTGCGATTTCAATTCTAAGAATTGATGATGTTTTGTGGGCAAAGCAGGAAATGGCCATACCTGATTTGCCTGAAGATGATATGTGATGAAACAGGTTTGTTACCTATCATTATCGAACAGATATTCAAATACTCGAAAAAAACACGTTTTTTCGATGGGGTCTAATAATTCCGTGTGCGTAGGCATTGATGATGTTGCAATACACTTCCCAAGATTGTATATGGACATGAAGGATTTTGCCGATCTTCGTGGAGAAGATTATGGTAAGCTAAACAAGGGCCTCGGCCTAAAAGCAATGTCAATTCCTGATGTTCACGAAGATACTGCAACAATGGGTGCAAATGCTGTAATGAAGTTGATTGATAGAAACGGTTTGAATCCGCGTCACATTGGCAGGATGTATCTTGGAACTGAGTCCGCTCTTGATGGAGCGAAACCCACTGCAACATATATTGTCGATATGTTGACTCAAAGATACGCTGAACGTTATGGTGCAGACTGTTTTAGAAATTGTGACGTTGTTGATATGACGTTCGCTTGTATAGGAGCTGTTGATGCAATGCATAACACCCTCGACTGGGCTGCCAGATCAACTGATGAGGATGAAAGAATTGGAATCGTGATTTTCTCAGACAATGCAAAATATGCTCTTGAATCTGCGGGTGAATATACTCAAGGCGCCGGCGGTGGAGCAATACTAATCAGAAGAAACCCTCGATTATTGGAAATTCCAGATATTATTGGGGTATCAACAACGCCGGTTCACGACTTTTTCAAACCGCGTAGAGAAGTGTCTGTCAAATCGATTATCACTAATGTTATGACGCTAGCACAAGAAGCTGGCCAATCAATCAAGAAGGGAATCGTTGAGAGAATGATTCGTCATCTGCCAGCCTCAACTGTAAGGAAACTGGGTATCTTTGCCCATGGTGAGGAAAAAGTAAGTGTCCATAGAGATGAGCCTGTGTTTGACGGGCAATTCTCAAACCGCTGTTACCAGCAAGCAGTTAGACAGGCCTTCCATAATTTCAGACAAAAGGCCGAGCGCTCGGGCAGGTATAATCATGAAGAAGATGAGAGATTCACTGAACAGTGGAGTAGAATCATCATGCATTTACCGTATGCTTACCAAGCAAAGAGAATGTTCCCTGATGTATTTAGACACGATAGAGAGGATACCGAAATGTGGGCCGATGTTGCTGAACATCTCGGCCCTGCTCCAGAACCACATAACTCAGATGACCCTGTAATTATTGAAATTTGGGAAAAGGCCATGGATGGTTATCGAAGAGCCATTTCTAAGACTCCTCAATACATTGATTTTCACGCAAGTCGTATTGAGAAAGGTCAGCGCGCTAGCAGTCTGATTGGCAACCAATATACGGGTTCGATATTCCTTGCATTGATGTCGACCTTCGAGTCTGATTTAGAAGAAAATGTCAATCTTGACAATATGTTGTTTGGCTTGTGTGGCTATGGCTCAGGAGCCAAGGCCAAGGTATTCGAAGGTAAAGTTTCACCCAGATGGCGAGAAGTAGTTTCTAGGTGGCACCTATTCGAGAGATTGGCTGGAAGAGTCGCTATCGACCACATTACCTATGAAAATCTGCACAAAGGACTGCAGAGTGGTAGTGTTGTAGAGCCTGAAGGCGAGTTTGCATTAGTCGAAATCGGTGACTCTGGTGTTCAAGAAGGGGCCAGACGTTACAAGTGGATTGACGCTTAGAAGTCCATGACTATTTTACCACAGTCGCCACTTAAGGCTAATTCAATTCCATCTTGGTAGTCTTGATAATTTATTCTGTGAGTTACTAAAGCATTGATATCGATCTTATTGGAATTCAACAACTCATGCATCTTGTCCCATGTATTCCACATTTTCCGTCCATTAATCCCCTTAACATGGAGATATCGAAATACGATATCATTCATCGGAACCTCAGTCAAACTGTTGCCATATACAGATAGAATGTTGACATAGCCGCCCATTCTGGTAGAGTGTATGGCGTTTGACAAAGCGGTTGGTGAACCGGAGAATTCACAACTATTGTCTACACCTTTACCATCGGTATGTGACAAAATCGATTCAATAATGTCATCATTCTTGCCAAGTACTACATCTGCACCTAACTTCTTTGCTAAATCCATTCTCATTTGGTTATCCCAATCGATTGCTATAACAAACCTAGCGCCCATGGCTTTTGCCGCATTTACGGCAAACAGACCGATTGGCCCAAGGCCATGTATGGCAATAACTGAATCGGCCACAGGCCCACCGGTTAAGGTGTGGATAGCGTTGCCTAGTGGATCTTGGATTGATGCTAATTCGATTGGAAGGTTCTCGGGAAGGTGTCTTGCGTTTACTGCTGGTATTGTGAAATAAGGTGCAAAAGCGCCATCAGTATGAACGCCAAATATTTGGCCATTCTCGCAAATATGGGCGTTCCCTTCATCACACCTCTCGCAATTCCAACAAGCTAGATGGCACTCTACTGCTATCTTGTCGCCAATATTGTGTGTCGTAACACCCTCGCCTACTGATACCACTGTGCCGCAAGTCTCATGGCCGGTAATTGTTCCTGGTGGCACATTTTCAGATGCCCAATCATCCCATTTCCAAATATGAATATCAGTGCCGCATATTGATGTTGAATGGGTTTTCACTAAGACTTCTCCGTGCTTAGGACTAGGAGTTTTAGTTTCTAACAACTCGAACCCTCCTTCAATGGGCTTGGTTTTCTTCCAAGCCATCATAGTTTCAGGTATAGGCTCCATGTTGCTCAACCAACTGACAATATAGACACTTATTGATAATTAGGGATGGAAGTATGAAAATAAAATGTCGAGCCCCTAGTTTCTCGGATATGTTGATTAAGGAGTCATCGGTGGTAAAAAACCCGTTGATGTGTCATGAAGTACGTAATTGTCAGCGGAGGGGTCTTGTCTGGGCTTGGAAAAGGCGTTACTGCGAGCAGTATAGGTGTACTACTGAAGAGTGCCGGCCTTAGAACTACATCAATC
Source organism: Methanobacteriota archaeon (assembly GCA_011526375.1). Classification (GTDB taxonomy): domain Archaea; phylum Thermoplasmatota; class Poseidoniia; order Poseidoniales; family Poseidoniaceae; genus MGIIa-L1. Next base: position 54,200 of record WTIT01000096.1, on the reverse strand, counting down.
AAAATTGATCCGTACTTGAATAGCGATGCTGGAACGATGTCCCCATTCGAACACGGCGAAGTTTTCGTCTTGGATGATGGTGGCGAAGTTGACTTAGATCTTGGTAATTATGAGAGATTCCTAGACTTGAATTTAGCTAAAGATAACAATCTAACCACTGGTAAGATTTATTCAAAAGTAATCGAGGCTGAAAGAAGGGGCGATTACCTTGGAAAAACAGTTCAAGTTATTCCGCACATCACTGATGAAATCCAAGACTGGATTGAGCGTGTCGCTCACGTCCCCGCCGATGGTCAAGATGGTGCTCCCGATGCTTGTATTATCGAATTGGGTGGAACGGTAGGAGATATCGAATCTTCACCATATATCGAAGCGTTAAGACAATTTCAATTTAGAGTTGGAAGAGAAAATGTAACCTTCGTTCATGTATCTTTAGTACCAGTTATGGGGCCTGTTGGTGAGCAAAAGACAAAACCAACTCAGCACTCAGTGAAAGAATTGAGGGGATTGGGAATTACTCCAGACATTCTTGTGTGCCGATCTACTAAACCGATGACTGATGAAACCAAGGAAAAATTAGCTGCGTTTTGCCATGTTTCCCCTAATGCAGTTATGTCGACACATGATGTGCCAAACATCTACCATGTGCCACTGATGTTAGAAAAGCAGGGTTTGTGTAATATCTTAGGGGTTGATTGTAACAAGACAGGGTTATTGGAAGAATGGCGTGCTATGGCGCTTGACTTAGATACGCTTACCGAGGATGTTTCGATAGCAATGGTTGGTAAGTATACCGGCCTTAGTGATGCATATCTTTCAGTCATCAAAAGTTTACAACATGCTGCAATGAAAGTTCGACGTAAATTAACTATTAAATGGATTGAAGCGAGTCACCTAGAAGATGAATGGAAAAAGAATAGTGAAGATGAGTTTACAACTGCATGGCAAGAGTTGAAATCTTCTGACGGAGTTCTAGTGCCTGGTGGCTTTGGCGATAGAGGTGTCGAAGGTAAAATCCTCGCAGCAAAATATGCTAGAGAAAATGGCATACCATATCTTGGAATATGTTTAGGACTGCAAGTAGCAACAATTGAATTCTGTCGAAATGTCCTGGGAATGCCTGGAGCTAACTCGACTGAATTTGATGAAAATGCAGAATATCCAGCGGTAATTTTTATGCCTGAAATTTCAAAGACACATTTAGGTGGCACGATGAGATTGGGTAGCAGACCAACGCTTTGGCAAGTTGATGATTGTAAAATTAGGCGTTTGTATGGAGATGGGGATTCCGTAGATGAACGGCATCGACACAGATATGAAGTAAACCCAGATATTATTGAAGAAATTGAGGCAGCCGGGTTAAGGTTTGTCGGAAAAGATGAAACTGGACAAAGATGTGAAATCTTCGAATTAGAAGGGCATCCGTATTATGTTGGCGTGCAATATCATCCTGAGTTCAAGTCAAGGCCTGGTAGACCAAGTCCGCCATTCCTTGGATTACTAACAGCTGCTTCTGGACTAGAGTGATTAAATCTCAGAGACCCTGATTACTCTAGTTGTGCGGTATCCTTGTAGCATTTTCACAAACTTTCTTGCCCTAAATTCATCATCAAGAGATTCGTCACCAGTATCAATCCTGACGTGTGAGAGACCCATCAGTTTCGCTGGCGTTGCAACACCTAAAATTGATTCAACGCCAATAATCCTTAGGACATCTGGGGATAGTTGTAAATTGCCTCTACCTATCAAAAATCCTTGCCCGCCCATCGGAGATAGCAGAAGCAGTTTTTCGCCATCATGAGATGATAAAATCTGGATTAATTCTTGTTCATTTAGGTCTGAATGTATCTTATTTTCGTGTTGTATATCGATGCCCAGTAGAGTCAGTTCATGTCCAATTAATTGACCGATTATTCGTAAGGTTCCTCCGCTACCCCAAACCACCATTAAGTTGGGATTATTGCAGATCAATTCATCGATATGGTTTGCTAAACCCTCGATTATTTCCTCCTCTGACGAGCGTTCAACTTGTTGCTTTGCGCCTTGCATAAAGCGTGGACTTGCTGGAGTAAGTGCTTCTCCATACATTCTAACCTTCCAACTACCTGTTAGATACACTTCCTCATCTAAATCCATTACCTCGGTAATTGATGACATAAGATCTCCAATAATAAATGAAAATAATACTTCTGCAGCAGCATTTGGAGTTGTTGCAAAACAACCGGAGTGCATCTTTACACCGCCTGGAACGCCTATCAATGGTATCTTCTGTTCGCCTAATGCGTTAACAATGTCTCTGGTTGTTCCATCGCCTCCGGCATATACGATGACATCTACTTTTGACTCGATTAATTGATCTACTAATTTGCTGGTATCTTCTGCGGAGGTAGATTTTGGAGTGGTGCCAAGTGAAGTATAATTTTGAGTAATCCAGTCTCCTCCCATTCTACCATCTAATGCATACAATTCAGGGATGATTTTGCTTCTGTTTAGTGAAGATTCTAACAAAGATGTGAATTTTTCTAAGCATTGTTGCATTCTTGGCCCTGCTCTATCTTGAGCACCAGCTTCTCTGGCTTCTTTTGCTCGGCCATCACTGCCCTTGAATCCCAGCCTGCCGCCCAATCCAGCATCTGGATTAACAACAATGCCCACTCGCATGATTCCTCCTGTTGTTGATACTTCATCAAGGTCTGTCTTGATATTGCTCATTAAATCAAAGATTTCTTGTGTGATAATTATATGTCCAACCATGGCAAACGATGAGTCGGTTCCAGAATTAGAAAAAATATTGGAAGATAATTTTGCTGAAATGAAAATAGGTGAAGATAAATTCCAACAGAATAAACCGACTGAACAAAAAATAAGTGAAACTAAAAAAATAATCTACCAAGAACGTTACTCTTCAGAAAATCAAACTGGAACAATAACCGTCAAACCAATAAAGGCAACTAAGGATATTATTCACACCCCTATTGATGTCAAAGAAGAGACTATTGAAGCGGTTATTGAACAATCGAAAAATGAAATTAAGAAACTGGTTCTTGATGCCCCTACATCATCTATTGGTGATGATTTTGCTGTAGATTGGTAATTTGTTATTGATAACCAATATCATTAAATTTATCAATCTCCTTCACCTAGATTTAACATGGAAGGATACGGTAAGACCGGTAAAGATGTGAAATGTCCAGTTATGCATGGATCGATGACTAATACAAATTATGGAATGGCAAATAGGGATTGGTGGCCTAAACAACTAGACCTTACTATTCTACATCAACATGATAAGAAATCAAACCCGATGGGTGAAGATTTTGATTATCGCAAGGAGTTCAAGAATCTCGACTATGAAGCATTGAAGAAAGATTTGCATGCACTGATGACTGACAGTCAAGATTGGTGGCCTGCAGATTACGGTCATTATGGTGGATTTTTCATTAGAATGACTTGGCACGCTGCTGGTACTTACCGCACTGGCGACGGTCGCGGTGGTGGTGGAACTGGAGCACAGAGATTTGCTCCGTTGAATAGCTGGCCTGATAATGGAAATTTGGACAAGGCTAGAAGATTGCTTTGGCCTATTAAAAAGAAGTATGGTAATGCCATCAGTTGGGCAGATTTGTTGATTTTGACCGGAAATATAGCGATTGAATCTATGGGTGGGCCTGTATTCGGCTTCGGTGGAGGACGCCCAGATATTTGGCATCCAGAAGAAGACATCTACTGGGGCGCAGAAGATGAATGGCTTGGAGATAACAGATATGGTGATACTAGACAGGATTTGCAAAACCCGTTGGCAGCAGTTCAAATGGGCTTAATCTACGTTAACCCGCAAGGGCCCAATGCTAACCCAGACCCTCTATTGAGTGCTCAAGACATTAGAGAAACCTTCTCTAGAATGGCAATGAATGATGAAGAAACTGTTGCTCTAACCGCTGGAGGTCATACATTTGGGAAGGCGCACGGTGCAGGGCCAGAAGACCACAAAGGCCCGGAGCCTGAAGGTGCTGGACTGGAAGAACAAGGTTTTGGCTGGACTAGCGACTACGGAAGCGGTGTTGGGAGAGATACGATAACCAGTGGTATAGAAGGTGCATGGACACCAAACCCTACCGAATGGGATAACGGTTATTTTGATATGTTGTTCAAGTACGAGGATGATTGGGTTTTGACTAAGAGTCCTGCCGGTGCTCACCAGTGGACTCCAGGAAACCCTGATGCTGAAGATATGGCTCCTGACCCAGAAGATGCTTCGATTAAAGTTCCAACTATGATGACAACTGCTGATATGGCAATGATTAGAGATCCTGATTATAGAAAAATCTCGAAGCGATTCCATGAAAACCCTGACCAATTCGCTGATGCATTCTCAAGAGCGTGGTTCAAACTACTACACAGAGACATGGGGCCTAAGGTAAGATACCTTGGACCAGATGTACCTGATGAGGATTTGATTTGGCAAGACCCAGTAACGCCTGGGGCAACAAATTATGATGTTGGAGCGGTTAAAGAAGCGATCAAAGGTTCAGGCCTTTCAGTTACTGAAATGGTAGAAACCGCTTGGGCAAGTGCATCGACATTTAGGGGATCTGATATGAGAGGTGGGGCTAATGGTGCTAGAATTAGACTATCTCCACAAAAAGACTGGGAAGCTAACAAACCAGAACAGTTGAGTAAAGTAATTTCAACACTGTCAACAATTGCAGATAACAATGGCGCAAGTCTTGCTGATGTTATTGTTCTAGCAGGTAATGTAGGTATTGAAATGGCGAGTGGTATAGATGTTCCTTTCCACCCAGGAAGAGGAGATGCTACTGAGGAGCAAACAGACTCTGCGTCCTTTAGTGTCATGGAGCCTTTGGCTGATGGTTTCAGGAACTTCTTGAAAACAAACTATGCAGTAACTCCTGAGGAAATGATGTTAGATAAAGCACAATTGCTAGGTCTGACTGCTCCTGAAATGACCGTGCTAGTTGGTGGCCTGAGAACTCTAGGTGTAAGTTCTGATGACAGAGGATTATTCTCTAATGACAACAGTAACTTGTCCAATGATTATTTCACCACATTGTTAGACATGGGAGTAAAGTGGAAGCCAACTGGTAGTAACTCATACGAGGGTGTTGACCGTTCTACTGGAGAGGTTCTTCGAAGAGCATCAAGAACTGATTTGGTCTTCGGTAGTAATTCTCAGTTGAGAGCAATTGCAGAAGTTTATGCTCAAGATGACAATCAAGAGAAGTTCAAGTCTGATTTTATTGCTGCTTGGACAAAGGTAATGAATGCTGATAGATTTGACCTAGAGTGAATACAACAAAGTGAATAAAGATGTCAAAAAACTCACCCAGACGTTTTACCAAACAACGCCGTTTAGTGCATGATGCGGTAATTCATAGAGTAGATCATCCAACTGCTAAAGATATTTTTCATGAATTGAAAGGTACAGGAATAGGTATTGCAACCGTGTATAGACAATTAGCATCCATGGTTGAAGATGGAATATTAACTACTGTCGACTATGACAATGAGACTCGTTATGATCCTTTGACTTCACCACACGCGCATTTGATTTGTTCAATTTGTAATAAAATCAAAGATATCGAGTTACCAAAAGGAATAGATAATCTAACACCAGAAAAGTTGAGTTTTGAAATAAATGAAATTGAATTAACTTGGAAGGGAATTTGTGATGATTGTCAAAATTAACGTGATTTTTGTGACTATTGAGGTGTAGATATGCCTACTGCAGTAGTAACCGGAGCAAGTAGAGGCATCGGGTCTGAGTTCGTCGTTAGGTTGTTAGAATCGGGGTGGAAAGTGTATGCAGGGTATCGGTCAGATAAACACAGATTAGAGTTAATTGATAATGAAAATTTATTTTGTTATTCACTCGATGTTACAGACAACAAATCTATCAAGAATTTTTGTGATAAAATAACCGATGATGTTGATTTATTAATTAATAATGCTGGTGTTCCTGATGGTCGTTGGCGTAATATCAGTGAAATTGATGATGAATGGGTCTTGCAAGTACTGAACATTAATTCTGTTGGGCCGGTTAGAATGGTCAGAGAATTATATGATAAAATGAATCATGATTCACTAACTACAATTGCTATGATTAGTAGTTTGATGGGTTCAATCGATGATTGTCATTCCGGCCGTTCATATGCGTACAGAGCTTCAAAAACTGCGCTTAATATGTTTAGTGTGGCAATGAAAAAAGAAGCATTAGAGGATAATATTTCATTCTTAATTTTACATCCGGGATGGGTAAAGACAAGGATGGGGGGCGAACATGCGCCTGTTGAATTATCAGATAGTGTAGAAGGGATGTTGAATCTTATTGTCAACCACACTCTCGATAAATCTGGTAGATTTGTCCAATATGACGGTGTTGATTTGCCTTGGTAGACAATGATTTACCGTTGGTTACTTTGGTTATCAAGTCACTAGATCATAAGAAGGTTGAATCATTATCAGACAGTCAAAAAATGTTGGTTGGAACTCTCTCTATGTTATGCTCTTTCTTGAGTGTCAAAGATTTTTGTTCATTTGTTTTTTCTGAAAAGTTTGATGATTTGATCGAATGTGATTTGAATTTGTCCTTTGAGATTGGTTTATACACAAACCATGAAGTTACTTTACAATTAACTATCAATAATGGACGATTGATAATTGAGGATTTACTTGGCGATGGTTACATTGATGATAGCCGTATCGAATGTGTAAGTAGTGATGATTTCGAAGCCACAATAAGTAATTGGGTGGCCTCTGCTTTTAGTTAGTAAAATAATGAGCAGCATGTCAAAGATCCGTCAGCTGCCTTAATTTCACTGAAATCGACGTTGATTACTTCGAGACCTAAGTCTTCTAGGGTTTTTTGTACTGTTGGATAACCTTCTGAAACCAATACTTTGCCACCTGGCAAGCCTATTGTATTACAACCATAGGTTTCTTCTTCCGGCATCCAAATAACTTGGCTTCCATTTGGTAAGTCTCCAAATGCGTCTTTTGGAAGGTAGCCTTCGGGAGCAAGAATGATATTATCAGTTGGTGTTGAGGCGATACTTGTCAAATGTAATGCGTGTTCTGGTATGTCAATTGCCCTTAATTCATGACCTAAATGAGATAACAAATCTCTCAATTCTTCGATTCCTAAGTCATTAGTTCTTGTTGAGCGCCCAACAAAGAAGATGTCTCCTAAGCGCAGAATGTCTCCTCCATCCATTCTAGCATCGCCGCTCATTCGACAAATTTGAGCGCCGCCCATTTCGCGAATTAAAAAATCCGCTATTGGTGGTTGTTCATTCACTCTTGAGGGATGGCCTGGTACTGGAAGTAAAACATGGCCATCAATGATAACTGCTTGATCTTCCACGAATAAGCAATCAGGATGGTTGTGGTCGGCATCGAGCATAATTACATCGATTCCAGTAGATTCCAGGGCTAACTTGTAATCGTTGTGTTGTTTTCTGGCAAGCTCGATATCTTTCGGGCCACTGCCAAAGAATTTAGCAAGTGCTGAGTGATAAGAATCGGGGATGGCTCTTATCAAAGCCCGCGCTTTTTGGTCCAATCGAACCGTTGCCATGATTAAATCCCGAGGCTAGCACCTCTTAATGCTTAGCCCAATATAGGAAATTGGTTTCTTGAAACCGGAAATGGGTATCAGTTGTCTTCAGCTTCTGCAACTAAGTTAAGGATGTCTTCTTTGACAAGATCAATTATCCAATCATAGTCGCCCCACCAAATGCGTTGATTTCCTTCGTGATCAACCAGAACAGTACCAGTTGAATGGGCGATGTTGTAATCATATGAAGAGGGGTGGTGCCTCCCTGAAGTATTTGATTGAGTCGTGTTCTCTTCTATTTTGAAGCCTACATCGAAATCATTCCAAACCTGTGCTAGTGTGGACATTTCGCTTGAAGATTGTTGGGTATCTGATACTGTAAGATGTGTCCAGTTCGATTTTGTAGATTGTTTCCATTCCTCTAATATGGTAGTATTATCTCTCCAAGGATCAACTGTAATTGTTAAGAATTCTATCTTTTCTAATTGTGATTCATTAAGTGTCTCGTGTATTGCTCTAAGATTATACGTTACCACTGGACAAATATCGTAGCAATTAGTGAATAAAAATGCTATTACGGTTACTTTACCTTTGGTATTTTCTTTGAAATCGTAACTCGTATTATCACTTGTTAATAGGGTAAAATCAGATATCGGTCGTGCATCTGAAATAATATCTCCGTGAAAGATGTTTTCTGTTTCATTATCTGAGTTAATACACCCTGGCAAAATAAACATCATGCATAATATCAACGTAACAGTGTTTTTGCGCATAAATTCACCTCAAACGTTAGTCCCCAAATATGGTATGTCGATATCTAGCTGAACTACATACAACCCTGTTGAAATGCAAGAAGCATAAGTGATACCGTTATGATGTTCCACGGCCCATAAGAAAGGTACCCATGAAAACTCATAGAAGTCTGATTCTAAAACAATGCCATCATCACCGTGCGGTAAGAACCAGCCAACTGTTGCCTCTGCATATGTTTCGAACCTATCATCTGGATTGGTAGGAGATACCATGGTTTCAATGTCTAATACCCATAGACCAGCGTGATAATGTGAGACATATAGCCTACCATCCCAACCGCCTCCGTGGCTCTGGTCGGTTGTCTCGTCAGTAACAAAATAAGCGCTATCTAAGTTGTGTGGTGAAAATAATAGCCATTCATCTGGGTCTGGATTGATGGCGCAATCCGCCCCATAACAGTGATCTTCAGCCCAAGGTATTTCCCAATCTCTAATCAATTTAGGTTGGAATTTCAATTGTCCATCGATGTACGTGTAATCGGTTGTATCTAAGAGGTAAATAATTCCAGTACCAACTGATGTTGAGAGCACTTCAACTGCGGCAGTGGTAATATGAACTGGTTCATCCGAATAACCTAGATGAGATAAGTCGAGCATATTTGGAAATGGTTCTGCATAATGGATGTAAGAGACTCTTCCTCCATTTTCGTTGCCTGTTGTTCCACTATCTGGTTGTCCGTCTCCGTCTAAATCAAGGAAATCCATCCACATACCAACTTCTTCAGCCCGCCATCTACATTGTACTGGGTTGCCTTGTCCAGTTTTACATAAAGTCGCGTGAATCGCATATTCTTCTGGAGAATTTACTGGATGGGGGACATCGGTTACATCTCCTATTCTAAGTCCTGCCTCCCAGTAGCTTCCATAGATGAATGTACGGCCGTATCTAGGATCTGTTGGGTCGTTGCCCGGCCACAGTTGGACTGTCATATCATGGATGTAAATCCAGCCACCTCTGGTGTGTTCCCAAGCAACTTCATATTCCCCGACTTTGATTATCGTATGTCCTAGACCCGAACCGGGCACGCCCGGGATATTCCTGGCTGCGGAGCCATCTAAATTCAAATGAGCAATTGTGACTCCACCGCATGCCTCATCGATTGCATCGTTGCAGTTTTCATAATCTGGGTTTGCAACGAACAAATACCATTCACCATCAATCATGTGAGTGTATAGATTGTGGGGGCCGCTTGGGTGGTCGACATCATACCATGAATCAACCCAAGTTGGGTTTTCTTTGTCAGTTACATCAATTAGTGTAACAGATACTTGTGCGGGGTCGCTCCACTCACCAACGTTTGGATCAGCATAGCCTGGATCAATTAGTTGGTTTTGTTGTACAATGTACTCTCTGCCATTGTATTCGATGTATTTTACATCCAAAACTTGGGTGTTTGGATCGGTATATTTTCCAGTAACTACGGTGTTTTCAGGATCTGTAACATCTACAATGTGCATATCATTCCAACCAGCCAAATATGCATACGTCTCTCCGTCAGGAGTTGTTGCTACTTGGACTTCGGCATTGCCATTGGTGGTTAGGGGGTTGAAGTCTAATTGTTCAAAATTGTCAGTACCAACCATATGCTGTGATGCATTAGAATGGTCATGTCCTTCATGTTGGAAAAGTGGGTCTTCACTATCAAAAACTGGAGATTTTGAAGAGGTATCTGTTTCTCCACTATCTGAGAAAACATACATTGCACTAGATGCCATTAATAAAACTAGGAAGAAAGCCAACGCTATTTCCTTGCCGCGCATGGTTTGGCCAGTATATTGTCCGTTTTGACTTTATGTGATGATAGTTTGGAATCGTTTGTCGGAGGGGTTTGTGTTGCGAATTCGAGTGTTGTTCGTTGTGTTTGTTTTATTCTCGCCATTTATGGCTGCTCAAGCGCACACTCCTAATGTGATGATGTCTATCTTGAAGGAAGAAGGTCCGGTTCCTGAGGATATTTTGGAAACTGCTGGATTTGTAGCCGGTGATGGTGTGAAATTCAAAGTTGGCGACAGTACAAATAATTCCACGATGCGAGTAAGTATTGATATCGATGGTAATGGCTACTTTAATGAAAGTGAGGATTATTTCTCTCCGTGGATGGTTTTTGATTGTGAATATGATGAAAATGGCACCTTGTTAGATTCTGAATGCGCCGAATCTGATGTATTCTACTTTAATGGCAGTAATGGCACTGGTATCTATGATTACCAAGTTGAAAAGATGGTTAATGGCAGTCACACAGATTTCTGGATCAATACGATCTTTGTCGGTGTTGACGATCATAGTGAATCAACTCTGCCAAATGTAGGTGATTGTTTTGGCTCTGGTTGTGAAAGT
>WTIT01000096.1:34483-43377 GCA_011526375.1 Methanobacteriota archaeon | reverse complement strand
TATCCTTCAATTACAGGACATTTATCGTCAACGTCATCAATTATTAGCGAGTTTGCCCATAGGTATTGGTTACGCTTTATTGGTTTCTTTTCATTCTTTAAACAATAAACTTTAGTTGTTACAACTATCATATTATCATGATAATATTGTCTTTGCTAGTAGATAAAACAATTGTCTCTGGATTCATCATTAGACCGATGGTTTGAGAAATGGTTGCTGTTAGGCTGTGGTATGGCCGGACGTGGACCTACAAGAGCGTTGTTTCTTGTTTTAGTTATGTTTAGTGCAGCGTTCTCTGGATGTTTTGGTGAAACGGAACAGGTTGGAATAAACTCTGAAAAAGATGTTGTGATAACTCCTCAAACCCTATCTGGAGGGGTTTTTCAGGGCGTAACAATAACAGCAAAGGCTGATTTATCCGCATATATCCCATATCTAATTCTCAATGAAGATAATGGTTTTGTGCAAAACTCTACTGTTGTAGACTTGAAATCTGGTGAGTCTATTCAATTAAACATCCTTGCTCCGCCTAGAACAGATACTGCTGTTATTCTATTAGGTGAATATGGCAGAGATATATGGCCAATTAGGACAATTGATGAATCTTGGAAAACATGGTTTGAGAGAAGAGGGTATGATTCAGAAGATAATCCGACTGTTACCAGAGTCACTGGAATAAACAATTCACTTGACACAATTGATTATTCTAACCTAACAACTGAATCGGTTGCGGTGGTAAAATTATCAGTAAAACGACAAATGGCTGCCGCGTTTAGTGAGTCTGAAGGTGGCAGACATTCAATGGGGATAGTTGATGGAAGGACTGTCTTCAATTACATTAACATCATGTCTGATGAAACTCCAGACCTCGATGATCCTGCCGATGGTGCTGTGGGCTATCTAGACAGATGGGCTGGGCAGGGTAATTTGGCGTATGAGGATGCAGCTCAATATTTGATTTCTACAATGGAAGGTTTTGGACTTGAGGTTATCGTACAGCGTTTCGTATACGACTCTTTAATGACAGGTGCGCAAAACCCTGAGGCTTACAATATCTGCGGATATCGTTTTGGTGAGGTTGATCCTGATAAGTGGATGGTTTTTGGTGCTCATTTTGATATCGCTCCACCAGTAAATGGTGGGATGTTAGACCCTCATATTTTCGGTAGAACTTACGGGACAAGGGTTGGAGCTTACGATAATACTGCAGGGACTAGTATGGTACTAACTGTTGCTGAAGCTATGTCGGCTTACAGTACACGCAACACAATGGTATTTTGTTTGTGGTCTGGTGAAGAAGGTGGTAAGCGCGGTAGCGATTTCTGGACAGATTACTGGGTTAAGGAGGATAACCCGAATGTTGAGGTTACAAACTACGTGAATCTAGACATGGCTGGAGTTAACTGGCCTGGCGGTGGTGGTGCTCCTTGTGGTAACGGACACGGGGGTGGTGATGGAGATTGTGACCCACAACCAGAGATAGACCCTGATGGGTACCCTAAAGACTCGGAAGTGTGGCCGATGAGAGTATACATTGGACCTAGTCTTGACCATGATGTGATGAATCAACCTGGTATGGTTGGTTTGGCGATGTGGATTGGTTCTGATGCTATTGGCGTTGAAGAGCAAATGTCTCCATTGATTGGAGAGGGGTACGATGCTTCTACTTGGAAGGTTGATGATTGGTTAGCAAAGGATCGTCCTGAAATTATTGTTTACGAGGATACTACTGCTAGGTCTGACCATGCTACATTCCAAGATAATTTGGGAACTGTAACTATGGGATTCGGTGGACTAGTTGATGGTTATTGGTGCTACCACCAAACATGCGATACGGTTGATGAGATGATCGATTGGATGGATACCACTGGCAAAGATTACGGTGAAGAACAAAGTGGTACTAGTAATTTAGTCGATGCATTGGATACTATTACATGGTGGGCAACCTACTCTTTCTTCCACCTAGATGAGCAACCAATCAGGAATGCTTACTTGTAAAACTTGTTCTCAATGCATTGTTTTATCTAAATTTATTCATCATGAATAAAAAATGATTCGATTTGCATAATTAGAAAATTATTGTTACTATATCTTGTAATAAATTGGTTGGAGACCAGAAACCAAGGAACATTCCAAGTACTGGAATCAGGAAAATTAAGAATACTGCATAGAATACTTGTTCATTCCAATCTTTTACCTTAACTCCATCTAGAGGCCCGAATGGAAACATATTGAATAGACCTAGGATTAGGTTAGCAGAAAGCCACCAAACCCCAGCGTCTACAAGCATTGATTGCCAAATAATTGAACCATCGTCAACATATGCCCTTCGACCGTTTTCCAGCATTGGTATTGATGATAGTTCGAATGCTCCGGTTAATCCTAAGATTAAAACCCAAATTGGAATTCCAATTATGAATAAGCTTAGATTTGTAAGAGGTCCAGCAACGGCAATGTGTCCATTTTGTCTTCTAGTTACCAGTCCAGCAACCATAACAGCGCCTGGAGCCATAAACAAGAATCCCAAGAAAAATGAAAGTACTATACCAAACTGTAATCCTTTGGGATCTGCTCTAAATTCTGCCCAACAGCCGTTTCGTTTGGCTACTATTTTGTGACCTATTTCATGAAGAATGAATGCCGGGCCAACTGCTAACAGCATTACGGGTATGGATAGTAGTAAGGTAACTGTCCAAGTACTGGATCCTAAAATAGAAAACCCGGATAATCCGCCTACTGCCATGAAACCCAAAGCAAGAGAAAATGCTGCAGTAGCTAGCAAGAGATTTTGTTTTTCAATATCGCTGAATTCCCATACTTGTTTCATCTGAGGTTTTTTCTGAGAATTAGAAGTGAACATATTTTTCAAGTCATCAATAGTATAGATTGATTCTTTTGTACTGCCCTCTGTAGAATGTATGCGTCTAATTTTTGGTTTAGGAAATGGATTATTGTCAACGATGTCGGCTCGGGGGTCTCGACTCGCCATGACCCTTACAAGCGCCCTAGTTTATTGAATCCTATTATATGATGAGAGTTTAGGTAATAGTAGTTGATTATATGTCACAACCACGTAAAGCAATGAAATCTTTGGGCTTCCAAGGATGTTGTTTGAGGTGTGATGCTGAAGATGTGCCTGGATTGAAACGATGTAATGTGTGTATTGAGCAACATAAAAAGGTGAAAAATATACTAATTGGTGAACAAGATTCTGAGTTATTTCAACATATGAAAGAGTTGTATTCTATGTTATCTAAGCCAGAAATGTTTGACACTGACGACATCCATGGTCAAGAACTAGTATATCAGCAATCATTGGTTTCTACTGTCGATTTTGAAGAGGGTTTTGTTTATCCTGAAGATATTGAAGAATTATATGTTAAACAAGGAGAATCTGAACAAAGGAGAATTATGGAAGACTTGGTTAATAAAAATCCATGGAAATACAAGCCTCCAAGCAATGAAGTTGCTAAATTAATCGGTAATGAAACTTGGAGTGATGATGAATTATCAAATCAACAATATGATGGTAAGAGGACTATCCCGAGTAGAGATATCAAACCAACTAACAAAGATGAGAGAATTGGTGAAGACTTACGAATAGGGGTCAAGGCATCAATAGAATCTGAAAAAGATGTTGAAAATAAAATTAAACAAAAACAAAATTGGAAGAATTTAATCGATGAGGTTGATGACATTCTAGATGATTTGTAGGTTTGGTTTCTTCACCTTGTAATTATTATTCAATTCATACTTTATTCTTTGAGTACCCTTGCCTTTTGATTTCTTACTGACAATAGTAATATCACCAATCTCTGATAAATTAGCAACATGTGTACCTGCGCAAGGACATAGATCAAATTCATTTCCTATTGTGATAACTCTCAGATCTTTAACTGATTTAGGGAGTAGATCCATATTAGTACGATCTTCTGGCATAATCGAATTAATTTCTTCCCTTGTCATTATTGATTCGTAAACTTTGGTTGATTCTCTTATGTATTGATTAGCAGAGTCTGAGAGTTCTTTCATCATAGATTCATCAAATGATATTGGGTTGAAATCAATTCTAGAATGTGACACATTAATTTGATTGCCAACGGTTCTAGCTCCGTCAAACAATTCGTATGCCAAGCCAGACATAAGATGTTGTGCGGTATGCATTCTCATATGAGAATATCTTCTATCCCAATCTATCTCACCAATTATTTCATCACCGACCGATAAATTGTGGTCGGTATTTACATGATGTTCAACTAAATTTCTTCCCCTAACTTCTGAAACTTGAAGTTCTTCATTCGGCGTTATTATTTTACCAGTGTCCCAATTTTGACCTCCCCCGATTGGATAAAATAATGTTCTATCTAGACCTATTTTATTTCCATCTATCGATATTACCTTAGCAGTAAATTTTGTGTTATATGCCGCTTCAATATTATCTAAGTATAGTTTAGTAGTATTCATGTTATCACCATTTTATTGACAATTTCTTCGGCTCTAGAATAGTAATCTTCTAACAACATTAGCTGTGAATTAAAATAAGCTTTAACAGTTTTTGATTCTATCCAGCCTTGGTTTGGTTCCGTTTCATTACCGAGTTGATACCACACTTCCACCAAATCATCACTTCTATCTATCATCAATTCAAAATCTCTTAATTTATCTGAATCCTTCAATAGACATATTCCAACGAAAAACTGTTGTGATAGTATATCTGGTTTGATTATACGTTCTGATTCTATATCATATTGATGTGTATTGTTACCAATTATTGAGAAACTTACTGAAGAAAAATCGATGAATATATTACATTGTATTATTTTTTCATTTTGTTCGCTTCCACTGATTGAAATCCTCAAATTATTTTCAGATTGGGTAATTGATGAAATCCTAGATCTATTCATTATTTTGACATTATTTTTAGCTAGTTTATGGGTTAATAATTTAGTGAACCATTCAGGCCTAAAATTAACATATTTATCTGACTCTTTAATGAATAAGTTTTGTAAATTTTGATTCAATAGTATATTTTCTATTGTTAGTCTATTTTTTGATCTTCCAGGGAAATTTGTCGGAAAACCAATTTCTAAATCAGATTCAATAATAGTAACAGAATTGTTCTTTGACAAAATATCTGCACATAATAATCCAACAAGACTACTACCAGCAATAACAATTGAATTCATATTGAATTCTCCGGTAATATATCTAATGCAAAGACGGGACAAGAAGGTATGCATAACTCGCAATGAGTACAATTCTTTTCATCAACAACAGCTAACCTATTATGTAAATCTAATACATTAACAGGACACAATGCTATACAAGCCCCACATCCAAAACATTTGTCATCGTCAACGACGAACAAATGATTGGGTACTCTTCCCATGTGGTATGGTAATATTGGTTATTTTTGACTTTATGCGTTTCCAAAGGAAGGATAAGAGTGTAATTATTACAGATCTATTTCCATCAGAAGTTTAAAATTTAGATAATTAAAGAAAAATGCAATATGTTAGAACACCCCCTTAATTCCTGTGGAAATATAAATAATATCGAATAAGAGAAAATGTATAAGAAAATGAAAAAAAGAGAAAACGTCATTTGAATTATCTTGAAAGTAGTCTATAATATATTCTTTATTTCCACGTAATCTTATGCAACCAGAATAGAAAATATATTCCATTGGAAACAAAGGGGTGGGTGTACAAATAATTTCCATCAACTAAATGTTACATGACATCTTGGCATTGTTGATACAGAATGGTATTTTACAATCCCGGCAGAACAACAGATTATCCGGCAGAACCCGTTGAATCTGGATATCGCTATCACTACCTAGGTGGTGGAGATGAAGTTGGCAATGTAGGAATAGTCTTGGAAGATGAGACTACCAATAGACTACTACTTGATTATGGAATAGCTCCAACCTCACCGCCAAAATATCCTAAAGAATCACCTTATGTCAAAAATGCAATCATCACACACTCACACGTAGATCATCTAGGAATGGCTCCATGGCTTCCAGCTAACTATAATACTAATTTACACGGAACAAAATTAACTGCAGATATTTCCCATATGATGTGGAATGATTGTTATAAAATTAGTAGTATTGAGAAATATCCATTACCATGGGATAAGAGAGATATTGACCTGGCAATGGATTCTTGGATCACCCATGAATTTAATCAACCCTGGGAACAAGAAAATTGGCAACTATCCTTAGTTAATGCTGGACACATTCCAGGTGCTGGAATGTTAAAGGTTGAAACAGATAACAAAAATATTCTATTTACTGGAGATTTTGATACCAGAGATTCTCCTCTTACTAATGGAGCAAAACCACATAATGTTGACATGTTATTCATTGAAGGAACTTATGGTGGTAGAGATCATGCTAATCAACAGCAAGAACTTAACAGATTCATTGAAAACGTGATACGAGTGACGGATAAAGGTGGAACTGTTCTGATACCTGCGTTTGCCAATGGAAGAACCCAAGATATGCTAATTCGTCTTTATCAGAATTGTCCGGAATTAGATGTTCACGTAGATGGAATGGGAAAAAGAATAACAAAATTACAGTTAGAAAATAGTCAATTTTTAAGGGATCCAAATTTGCTTAACGATGCTTGGAATTGGTCAAAAAGAGTATCGAGCAAATCTGATAGAAAAAAAGCATTGGATGCAGATGTAATAGTTTCAACATCAGGTATGTTGCAGGGAGGACCTTCAATTTGGTATCTCAATCGACTTAGACACGATATCGAAAATGAGATATTTTTCACAGGATATCAAGCAAGGGATACCGGTGGTAGGAAATTACAAACTGAGTCAAAGGTTGATATTTTTGGCAAAGAAGTCGACATTTCACTGAATTGGGAAAGCTTCTCATTTTCTACTCACGCAGGACATAAGGAAATTACCGAATTTATTTATTCATGCGATCCTCAAGATGTAATCATATATCACACAGATCCAAATAACGCCCGACCTCATTTGGTTGAAGAACTTGAAAATAATGGAATAACCACACATTCTCCAGAGAATGGTAAATCATACATCGTAGAATAATTCAAATCTCAGCAATATCATCGACTCTAGTTCTCAAATATATGAGAATTGACATTACAAATACCATAACCAATAAAATAGTAAGATTAAGTTTTGAATTACCTTCATTAGAATAATCTCCTGTTTTTGTCTCGATTTCATCATCGACTGTTGAATTCTCCTGTTCAACATTATCAACAGTTATTTCACCAACCATTCCAAGATCTCTATGTGGTTCACAATAAAACTCGTAAACACCGGATTGATTGTAATCGAAAGTATATGTGTAGTCGACATTTCTCATTGCTTCACCAGAGTTAAACAACTCATTCTGCTCTATTGCATTATGTGGTAATAACTGACCACTCCATAAAAATCTCACAGTATCTCCTTCATTTATTGTTAAAGTATCAGGTACGAAACGAAGATTCGAACCAAAACCATCTACCGTGATAGTATGAACTTCTCCTTCATCTTCCAACAAACCGATATCTCCAGATATAGCCACAGCTATCACAACTAGGACGATAAAACACCTTTTCATTGATAACAAAATTTCCTTTTAGTTTATCAAATAATGTCATCTATCATACAACCCAAATTGCGAAGTGATTGAATAGTTATACCTTAACCGGCTATTGATTGGCATGGCTACTAAAAGACCAACCCGAGGCGGAAAAGCCCCCAAGCCACGTAAAAAGAAAAGAAAGATGCGACTATCCTTGAGACAAAATAAAATCAAGAAAACAGATAGCTACACAGATTCTTTGGGATGGTCACAATCAAACGCAGGTAGAGTATTAGAAGATGCACCCAAACCAGTCGAGCCGGAAACACTAGTAGTCCAATGTGACATGTGTGGATGTAGATTGAAGATTCCCAAACCGAAAAAACAGCGATATACCGTTAGCTGTTCATATCCAGAATGTGGGCACATAATGAAATTCGATTGAGGACTTATAATGCTTAAATCGCTTTATTGGCGAGTCAACTTTTGGCTAAAAAATAAGAAGTCAAACCGCTTACAAAACAGTCTCGGTAAGGATGTTAAAGCGATAATAGTCGAAACAAAAAACGGCACATTTGCCGTCGAACCTGCTGATTTAGAAGTTGGTGCAAAACTTAGAGAAAAGGGAGAATATGGAATTGATGAAATAAAACGGATTTCACAATTCATTGATAAGAATTCAACTGTTTTGATTGTTGGCGCTCATATTGGGTCATTAGCAATACCTATCGCCAAAACCTGCTCTAAAGTAGTTGCAATAGAAGCCAACCCAAATAATTTCAAACTTCTACAAACCAATGTTAAATTGAATAACACATCGAATATTACACTACATAACATAGCAGCGAGTAATAAGCAAGAAATTATCAAATTTCAGTTGAACACGGTTAATTCAGGCGGCAGTAAAAGGGTTCCAGTCACTAACCATTACATGTATACTTATGATAATCCAGAAGTTATTGAAGTCGAGGCTTATGCATTAGACACGTATCTATCAAACGAAGATTTTGATTTGGTGTTTATTGATATCGAAGGATCAGAATATTTCGCAATGCAAGGAATGGCTGATATTTTAGGAAAGACCAAGTCCTTAATTGTGGAATTTTTACCACATCATATAACCAATGTTGCAGGAGTTAAACTAGCAGATTTCCTTGGAAATATACCAAGGCATCTAACAAAATTAACCATCCCTTCGAAAAATAAAACCTATCCTATCGATATAGGCATCGTAACGTTAGAACAGATGTTTGAATCCGGCCAGGGTGACGATGGAATAATTTTCCACAATTAGTTATACATTCTTGAGTTGTTGAAATATACTGGAGGC
>WTIT01000096.1:0-34383 GCA_011526375.1 Methanobacteriota archaeon | reverse complement strand
CATAGAGGATTTCATGAAGACTCATTACACAGAAATCTAAATGGTAAACTTCGCCGTCCAAAATTTATTACAAATTTACTACTTTCTAAAGGCAGAAAGAATGATAAGAAAATCGTTCGACAATTTTCTCAACAAAACAACACAGCAATCAGCGGCAATTCCTCATATACAGCACAGAGAATAAAGGAAGTATATGGCATAAAGTGTGAGTTCATTCACCCATGCGTCGATAGAGCAGAGTATACTGATGATACAGACCAATTTTCCAACCCATATCTACAA
Organism: Methanobacteriota archaeon; assembly: GCA_011526375.1. GTDB lineage: Archaea > Thermoplasmatota > Poseidoniia > Poseidoniales > Poseidoniaceae > MGIIa-L1. The sequence goes on along the minus strand of WTIT01000096.1, from coordinate 34,101 downwards.
TCAGATGAAGGAGCATACGTCGTCACTATAGGAACTGCAAACTGGGCAAAAGGTTCAATGGAAACAATATCAATGTTATCTGGCACAAATATATCACTAGTACATGTTGGCGGCGGTAATAATGATCAAATCAAAACCCTCCAAGAACATGCATCGAACAAAAATGTGAAGTTATGGGTAGCCCCAAGATTATCTTCTCCACAACTATCGATTCTGATGAAGGAATCACTAGCAATAGTTAGCATGGCGCATAAAGAACCATTCGGTTTGACTCCAATAGAAGCATTTTCTATAGGAACTCCAGCAATTTTTGTTGACGACGGCGGCTTCAGAGATTCAATAATAGATGGTGAATGCGGAAGGTTGTTACCTAGATACGACTATGGAAAATGGCATGAGGCACTGAATCAGTGTAAGGATGCCAAAATTCGAGAAAAGTGGGCAATAGCCGGCAGAAATAGGATTTTACAACTAAAACTATCTCCACTTGAACAAGCGCAAAAAATCCACAAATTATTGCAGGATTAAGCTGGAGGAACTGGCGGCAGAAGGCCTTTTTCTAGAGCATCTTCGACAATCTTTAGGTCACTGTCAACCATCATTTCCACCAATTCGCTAAAACTAGTTGTTGGCTTCCAACCCAATTTTTCTGCTGCTAATGAGTAGTCACCAACCAACAAATCAACCTCTGCTGGACGGAAAAATTTAGGATTGGTTTTGACCCTTACTATACCATTTTGATCTTTGGCTATGGTATCAACACCCTCACCACTCCACGATAATTCTAGATTTACTCTCGAGAATGCCAAATCTATCATTTCCTGGACGCTATGCGTTTCTCCCGTAGCGATAACAAAATCTTCAGGATTTTCTTGTTGTAACATTCGCCACTGCATTTCAACATAATCTCCAGCAAACCCCCAATCACGCTTTGCCTTAACGTTACCAATCGACAAATACTCATCCAAACCTTTAGCAATTCTTGCAACAGTCATCGTAACCTTTCTGGTAACGAATTCTAATCCTCTTCTTGGACTTTCGTGGTTAAACAATATCCCAGTACAAGCAAACAACCCATAAGATTCCCGATAATTACGTGTTATCTCATAGGCAAATACCTTAGCACAACCATACGGGGATCTTGGGTAAAACGGAGTCAATTCATTTTGCGGTATTTCTCTAACTTCACCGAATTGTTCTGACGAACCAGCCTGATAGAACTTACAATCTGGTTTGACCAACTTAATCGCTTCTAAACAGCGTAATGCTCCCAAACCCGTAACATCAGCTGTCATTGTTGGTGAACGCCAAGATTCTGGAACAAATGATTGAGCCCCTAAGTTGTAAAACTCATCAGGTTGGATTTCTTTAACAGCGTTATCAATACTTGATTGGTCAGTTAAATCTCCATTAACTAATTTGAAATTATCATTTATCATAAGATGATTAATCAAATTCCTTCCTTGAGCAGGTTGACTAGTTCTTCTAACCAGTCCATACACAGTATACCCCTTCTCTAGTAGTAATTCAGCAAGATAAGAACCATCTTGCCCGGTTATACCGGTAATGATGGCAGTCTTTCCTTCGCCCATGACCATTCCAATTAGGGACTCCATTTGAAGGCAATTGTTATGCAAATTATTATTATTAATTAATAATTAATTGGGCTACACGTTTTGCTGCAGCCACTAATAATACAAGACACAACAACCGCCTAACAACTCGATTATCAGCATAAGCCGAGCCAATGAGGGCACCAAAAAATCCACCAATTGCAATTGCTGCTATGAATAATACCAGCAAATCCAAATCCAAATCAAGTTGTCCGGAAACCCCCATACCGATTAGCCCAGAAAGTGAATTAACAAAAATGAATACTGCAGCCGTTGCAGCAGCAGTTTTTACATTCGCCCATTTTTTTAGTAGTAATATAGGTGATAAGAAAATCCCGCCACCAACACCAATAATACCGCTGAAGAAACCAATTCCACCCCCCCATGCATAAGATTCCATTCTACTAATAGCAACATAATTACTAGGCTCAGAGTTTATTCTCAGAATTTTATAACTAGCCCAGACTAAAGTTATTGATAATAAAACGTCATAAATTTCAGCATCGATTTGCATAGCTCCTCCAATAAACGCCATTGGTACACTTGCGATAATGAATGGAATGGTAAGTTTGGGAATGTGATATCCTGCCCTATTATAGTGATAGAAAGCAATTGAAGCGACTACCAGATTCATAATCCAAACATGTTGTTTTAACCAAATATGACTCATTAAACCATAAGATGAAATTGATAGAATCGCGAGATAACCTGAGGCACCACCATGCCCTACACTCGAGTATAATGCTGAAATAATTACTAATCCAGCAAATAACAGATACAATTCATACTGCAGTATTATCCCTATTACCTTCCATAATATCAAAGTAAATTTTGTTTTGGGGAGGATATGGCCAAACCATATCCCTACTTTGTTTCATTAAATGAAGCAATTAGTTTGTGCCAAGAGACTCAAATAAAATTAAACTCGGAAATAATACCCATATCGGAATCGATTAACCGTATTGTTTCTACCGATATTCGAGCCATGGTAAACGATCCCGGTTTTGATAACTCAGCTATGGATGGTTTTGCAGTTATACATTCGGACACAACATCCCCGCCTTCTAAATTATCAATTATCGGTTCTCTAATGGCTGGTTCTTCAGACAATCACAAATTATCATCAGGCCAAGCAATTAGAATAATGACAGGAGCCCCCATTCCACAAGGAGCAGACTCAATAATACCAATTGAAGCCTGTACGGTAAATGGTGATGAGGTAATACTTAATCAACCATCAAAACCACATTTTATCCGTAAACTAGGTGAAAATTTCGCAAAGGGACAGATTATTTTCTCTCCAGGCGAAGTTATGTCACCTGAAAAAATAGCCTTGTGTGCAGCAGCAGGGGTAGCAAAAATATCAGTTTTTAAGAAACTAAGAATTGCCGTAATTTCAACTGGAGATGAATTGAAATCACTTGACCAAAAATTAGAACACGGCCAAATCTACGAATCTAATTCTTATGGATTGGCAGCTTTAGTAAGCATATATGGTCACGATGCAACACGCTTTCCTAACGTTGTTGACGATTTAGACACTCTTAGAAATACATTGAACAAAGCAGCAGAGAATCATGATTGTATAATTACCTCAGGAGGTGTATCAATGGGTGACAAAGATTTCGTTAGGATATTGATGGAACAAGAAGGAGAAATTAAATTTTGGAGGGTAAAAATGCGACCAGGATCTCCACCAATCTTTGGTTCTTGGAATAAAGTTCCAATCTTTGGCCTTCCCGGAAATCCGGTTAGCAGTCATGTGGTATTTCGAGCAATTGTTGGAAAGTGGCTAACTTCTCTTACCAATTCTGCGGATATCAATAACAGACAAATTAACGCTATTCTTGCCGAGGACATCAAAACCCAAGAAGGGTTTACAACTTTTAGAAGAGTAGAATTATTTGTTGAGGGCGATGTTACTTTTGCGAGATTAAAGGGACACCAGGGCTCAGGAAACATTGCTGGAATAGCGATGAGTGATGGATTAACGATTATTGAACCTGATGAAATGGGTAACAAAGGCGACGTGTGCAAAATAATTTTGTTGTAGGTGGATATTTTGAAAAAAACCATTAAACAAGAAATCATATTACTCGATTTCTTGAAACAAAACTTTCCTAATACATCAACTAACAAACTCAGGAAAATGCTTTCCCAAGGCCGAGTTGAAGTAAATCAAACAACAATCCACAAAGCAAAACAACAGTTGTTACCAAATGATATTGTTGAATTACTCGATAAACCTCGCAAGGAAATAAAACAACAAACTGAGATTAAATTCAAGAATTTCTTAATTGATTTAATCTATGAAGATGATTATATCTTGGTCGTGGAAAAGCCAGCAAAACTACTTTCAGTCGCAACCAATAAGTTAGAGTCAGACACCCTACATTCAAAATGCGTAGACTACCTTAAGCAAGAAAATGAGAAATCTTGGGCATTTATTGTCCATAGGCTTGACAGAGAAACCTCCGGGGTCATGATATTAGCCAAAAACAAATCTGCCAAAGAATATTTGCAAGAACAATTTTCTCAAAGAGGCGTTTATCGAATTTATCACGCCTTAGTTGAAGGCACAGTAACAGAGGATTCAGGGACTATAATACAATATTTAATCGAAGATAAGCACCTTAACATTAAATCAACATCCAAAACAAATAAATTTGCCAAACAAGCAATAACTCATTGGGAAACGGTTAGAAAATTTGAGTCAACAACACTTGTTAGAGTCATGATTGAAACCGGCAGACGTCATCAAATTCGCATGGCAATGCAGTCAATTGGATGCCCCATAGTAGGTGACACATTACACGGCGCCCAAACCAATCCATTTTCCAGAATATGCCTACATGCAACATCATTGGAATTTCTCCATCCTGAAACTGATGACCCAGTGCGATTTGAAGCAAAACACCCATTCGACAAATTATGATGTAAACCATCAATTCAAATAGAGGACTTATTGAACTCTTGACATCCAATCATGATTAGGTGAGGCCATGAGTGATAATCAAGAATGGATAACTGTGAAGGGTGCAAGAACCCACAATTTGAAAAACATCGATGTAAAGTTGCCACGCGGCAAATTCGTCGTGGTTTCAGGAGTTTCAGGTTCTGGGAAATCAAGTTTAGCGTTTGATACACTATACGCCGAAGGACAGAGAAGATATGTCGAGAGCTTATCCTCTTACGCTAGACAATTCATCGGTCAAATGAAAAAGGCTGATTGTGATGGTATTGAAGGCCTTTCTCCAGCAATATCAATTGACCAAAAACAAGGCAGTCACAACCCCCGTTCCACTGTTGCAACAGTTACTGAGATCCAAGACTATCTTCGGTTATTATGGGCTAGAATAGGTAAACCCCACTGCCCTACTTGCGGAATTGAGGTTGCACGAAGAACGGTTCAAGAGATCGTCGATGATATATTGTGGAATTTAGAGGAACATACCATTGCGGTTTGGTCGCCAGTAATTAGAGCTAGAAAAGGTACACATCAAGACCTATTCAAGCAGTTGGTCGAGCAAGGCTTCCTCAATGGTAAGGTAAACGGGCATGATGCAGAATTTGAAAACCCACCAATTTTAGATAAGAATTTCCGGCACGACATAGATGTTAGAATAGACCGTTTCGTATGTCGAAGAAAATCTAGACAGAGACTTACTGAAGCGGTAGAATCTTCCTTACGTTTGGGCGGGGGCGCCCTTGCAATTGAGAGTTTGAAAGCCCCATCAGAGAATCTTCCTCTACCAAACGGCAGTAAGTCAAGAGAACATGACGCTGGACAAACCATCTCCTGGTCAGAAGACTTTGCGTGCCCCGAACACGGCGCTTTCATGCCTGAACTCTCTCCAAGGGTATTTTCATTCAATTCACCGTTAGGTGCCTGTAGTAGTTGTCAAGGACTTGGAGTTCAAAGGCAATTCAATACTGAACTGGTAGTTGATTATGAGATGTCAATCGGTAACGGTTGTGTTAGGCCATGGAAACGCTCAATGTCCCCTTCTTGGTACAGACGACTGCTCGAACAAGTTGCAGATTATTACAACATACCAATACACGTTCCATTCAAGTTACTATCAGACGATGAACAAGACATCTTGTTATATGGTTCGGGCTCGACAGTAATCAATTTCCATTTTGAATCGGATAACGGTTCAGTGTACAAAATGAACCGTCCTTGGGAGGGAATTATCCCAAGGCTTGAGAAAACTTACACAGAAACCTCATCTGATAGGACTAGAAATCGTCTAATCAATTGCATGACAGATTTACCGTGCTCTGAATGTAATGGTGAGAAACTCAACGCTGCGGCAAGACATGTAACAGTTGGCGGAATTAGATTACCAGAAGTATCATCGTGTTCTATCCATGATAGTTTAGAGCTAGTTAGAGCATGGCGCCCAGAAAATGAAAATGGGCCTCCAGAAATGTATGCTGATCAGTTAGAAACACTGGACGAAAAGAGCTTATTCATCGGCACAGAAATACTGAAAGAAATAGAGAGCAGGCTGAACTTTCTTAATAGTGTTGGACTCGATTATCTAACATTGGACCGTAAGGCAAACACTCTCTCTGGTGGCGAGAGTCAGAGAATTAGATTAGCCACTCAAATAGGAAGTAGACTAACCGGAGTGATGTACGTTCTTGACGAACCATCAATCGGACTTCATCAAAGAGATAATTCCCGACTTCTTGCGACATTAAGAGAATTGAGCGATTTGGGCAACACACTAATCGTTGTTGAACACGATGAAGACACTCTCAGACAAGCAGATTGGTTGTGTGATTTAGGTCCAGGAGCCGGTTTAGAGGGTGGAATTGTAGTTGCAAACGGGCCGCCAAAAGAAGTAATGGCAAGCAACGAATCTACTACTGGCGCTTACCTGAGTGGGCGAAAGAACATCGAAATACCAGCAAAAAGAAAGAAACCTAGCAAAGATAAAATCAAAATTAAAGGGGCTAAACATAATAATTTACAATCAATAAATGTTGATTTTCCACTAGGTTGTATGACTTCAGTAACAGGGGTTTCTGGTTCCGGTAAATCTTCTCTTGTATCAGGAATACTCGCCCCTTCACTTCAAAGAGCCTTACACAATGCCGATACTTCGCCCGGCAAACACAAGAGTATAGAGGGAATTGAAAAAATCGACAAGACGATTATTATCGATCAATCCCCTATTGGTAGAACGCCACGTTCAAACCCAGCAACATATACCAAAGTATTCGATGAGATAAGAAAACTATTCTCTCAAACAACACTTTCCAAAGAGCGAGGATATACTCCCGGACATTTTAGTTTCAACGTGAAAGGCGGTAGATGTGAAGCATGTAGCGGAGCAGGCTCTATCAAATTAGAAATGAATTTCCTCCCAGATGTTTGGATTACCTGTGATGTTTGCGATGGCAAGAGGTACACTAGAGAATGTCTTGAGGTAACATGGAAAGGAAAAACCATTCATGATGTTCTAGAAATGCCCATTGGTGAGGCAGTAAAGTTCTTCGAAAACCACAGAAAAATTCACCGAACTTTAGACACATTACGAGCCGTTGGCCTTTCATATGTTCGTCTTGGCCAACCAGCCACAACGTTGTCCGGCGGCGAAGCACAGAGAGTAAAATTAGCTAGTGAATTACGCAGACCTCCAAATAAACACACAGTTTACATCCTCGATGAGCCTACTACTGGCTTAGCACTTTCAGATGTTCAAATGTTGATTGATGTTTTATTGGAATTACGCGGTAAAGGACATACCGTGATAGTCATTGAACACCACCTTGACGTTGTCAAATGTAGTGACTGGGTCATCGATTTGGGCCCCGAAGGTGGTGACCGAGGTGGTCAACTAATTGCCACCGGAACACCAGAAAAAATTGCTGAGAACGAGCACAGTTTTACCGGACAATATCTTAAAGAAATGCTCTGACATTCTTCCGTATTGTTCAAAGAGCGTATTCACCGCCATCAATATGACCCAAGTAGGCGGCCGCAATGCAAATCACTAGAGTTGAAGCGACACCCAAGTCAGGTGAAGGCCTGAAAGATGTAAGAGGGGATGTTGTTAGACGTAGACTAAAAGCCGATCACAATATCGATTTTAGTGAGGTTAGAAGCATAGTCGGTTTCTTGATTAATTCAGATATTAATGCAACATTAATTTCAGAAAGAGCCGATGATTTGTTTGCCGATCCAATCATTGAATATTCAACAACCAATCAGACATTTTTACAATCTCCTGAGATTTTTTCTGCAACCCCTGATATTGTAATCTCAGTCGGCTTCAAACCAGGCGTTACTGATAATCCTGGTAAGGCTGCATTAGATGGCTTTAGAACTATTTTCCCAAGTGCAAGCCTTGATTCTGATATATCGACATACATCACGTATGCTTTCTATGGGGTAAACGGCCAAGCAACACCGGAATTTATTGCCTCAAAATTGTATAACAATCTAATTGAGAGAGCAGTAATTTCAGATAATGAGATGTGCAATAATGGTGACTGGCCAATGATTGAATATCCCGAAAAACCACCACAAGAATTCAAACAACCAGCACATATTGATCTAGAAATTACCGATGAACAACTAATAGAAATTTCAGAGACCGGGTTATTAGCACTTAATTTGGAGGAAATGAAAACCATTCAATCCCATTATCGCGATGAGACTATTCAGTCCGCGCGTAAAGAGGTTGGTATTGTTGAAAATCAACCAACCGATGTTGAATTAGAGTGTTTAGCTCAAACATGGAGTGAGCATTGTAAACACAAAATCTTCGCTTCAAAAATACACCACAAAGACCTAGAAACGGGAGAGGAATCGGTAGTTGACTCAATTTTCAAGACCCATATTATGAAACCAACCCACGACATGCAGAAAGAGGTTGATTGGCTACTTTCTGTATTCCACGATAATTCAGGTGTTATTGCTTGGGACGATGAATGGAGCGTCTGCATGAAGGCCGAGACCCACAATTCCCCATCAGCATTAGATCCCTACGGTGGAGCCATGACAGGCATTGTAGGAGTGAATCGTGACATATTAGGCACTGGACTCGGAGCAAGACCAATCGCTAATACCGATGTTTTCTGTTTCGGACCGCCTGATTGGCAAGGAGACATACCAGAAAACCTATTTCATCCATCAAGAGTACTACGCGGGGTTCACTCCGGCGTAAGAGTTGGCGGTAATGAATCGGGAATTCCAACAATTAATGGCGCCATAGTATTCGATGAAAGATATCTTGGTAAGCCGTTAGTTTATTGTGGTACAGTTGGATTAATGCCAAGAAAACTTCCTGACGGTAGAGAATCTCACATCAAGACTCCGAGCTCTGGTGATGTTGTTTACATGGTTGGCGGAAGGGTTGGTTATGACGGAATTCACGGTGCAACCTTTTCATCACTTGAATTAACCGAAGAATCTCCTTCTAGTGCGGTACAAATTGGTGACCCGATAACCCAAAAGAAAATGCTAGATATGCTACTAGAAGCAAGAGACGCCGGCTTAATTACATGTATTACCGATAATGGTGCGGGCGGATTATCATCCTCAATAGGTGAAATGGCTGAATACACCAACGGTTGCAGAATTGATTTGGCTAAGGTTCCTCTCAAACAACCTGGATTATCGCCATGGGAGATTTTGGTATCAGAGAGCCAAGAAAGAATGACAGTCGCAGTCAAAACAGAAGATTCAGCAGCATTCGAGAGGCTTGCACAACTTCACGAAGTTGAGGCTACAGCAGTAGCGGAATTCACCTCAACAGGAATGTTTCACGTTCAATACGATGAATCCACTGTAGCATATTTGCCGATAGAATTCCTGCATGACGGCGTTCCCCAACTACAATTAGAATCTGAATGGGTAACTCCAAAACACGCAACATTTGTTCCACCAACCGATGCCGACCATAATTCAATTCTCATCGATATGTTAGCAAGGCCAAATATTGCTAGTAAGGAGACCTGGGTTCGGCAGTACGATCATGAGGTTATTGCCCAAACCGCAGTAAAGCCGTTTGTCGGAGTTGAAAGAGACGGCCCGGCAGATGCCGGAGTCATCGCCCCTATACATGGAAATCCTCGAGGATTGGTAATCTCATGCGGTATTGCACCAAGATATTCAGATATTGATGCTGGCGCAATGGCTGCAGCGGCAATTGATGAAGCTGTTAGAAATGCAGTATGTGTTGGTGTAGACGTCAACAAAATAGCGGGATTGGATAATTTCTGTTGGCCAGACCCAATCCAGTCAGAAAAAACCCCTGATGGCAAATTCAAACTTGCCCAGTTAGTAAGAGCAAATAGAGAACTTGAGAGAATTTGCCGTGCTTACAGGTTACCATGTGTTAGCGGCAAGGACTCTATGAAGAATGATTATGGTAAAGGCGCCAACAAGATATCAATTCCGCCAACCTTGTTATTTTCTCTATTTGGTGACCATCCTGATGTTAGGAATACAGCAACCAGCGATTTCAAAGCCGCTGGTGACAGAATATACCTTGTTGGCGAATCGCTGAATGAACTTGGAGCGTCTGAAGTTTCTTTCATGCTCAAAGAAAACGGCACTTGCGATGGAATTGGTGGAACAGTTCCAAATCTTGACAACCCAGCTAAGTTATTCAAATCATATGTTGCATTAAGTAAGGCAATAAATTCTGGCTTGGTAAAAACTGCTCATGATTGTTCTGAAGGAGGCGTTGGAGTTGCTGTTGCCGAGATGTGTATTGGCGGCAGAACTGGAGCCAACATAGACTTGGACGGTACAGGCGACGAATCTCTTTGGGCGCGTTTGTGGGGCGAATCTCTTGGTAGAATTATTATCGCAGTCTCGCCAGAAAACGAGGAAAAATTCCTCGAAACCATGTCTGGTAACACCACAACATATCTTGGAGAGGTTACAGAATCACAATTATTGACTATCTCAGATGGTTATGAAGAGGTAATATCAACAAATGTCCAACAAATGGTTGATTCTTGGCAAGGCACTCTAGATATGACTGGAGGTGAAATTTGATGTACACCCCAAAGGTTGCCGTATTGTTTGGTTTTGGAATAAACTGTGACCATGAAACTGCAGCAGTTTTCGAAATGGTCGGCGGCAAATCCACTAGAGTTCATCTAAACTCATTTATCACAGGATTAGATGAATTATCTAACTATGATATTCTCGCGGTTCCAGGAGGTTTTTCTTTCGGCGACCATCTAGGCAGTGGTAGGCTGATGGGCAATAGGATGCGGTTTTCACTCCGCGAAGAATTAAGCAAGTTTATCCAAGCCGGTAAACCAATTATTGGTATATGCAATGGATTCCAAGTTTTAGTTAAAACAGGTTTACTTCCCGGCCCAGACACTAACGAGCCCGATTTCATCCAACGTGCAAGTCTAACTTTGAACGATTCAGGCAGATATGAAGATCGATGGGTTACTTTGGAATTCAATCAGGATAGCAACTGTATTTGGACTAAAGGGATAACGCAAATTGATTGCCCCGTAAGACACGGAGAGGGCAAATACGTCATGCCAGATAGAGAAAGCCTTGCTAAACTATCAGCAAATAATCAAATTACCGTTCGTTATGTCGACCCCAACAACCAATATAACTCAAATAACGATGAAGTTTTGCCGTTCCCTAAATCCCCTAATGGTAGCATGATGAATATCGCAGGAATATCTGATAAAACTGGTTTAGTATTCGGTTTAATGCCTCACCCCGAAGCAATTTATGCACAATGGTTGCATCCAGACTTCACTCGGGGTACAGCACCAAGCACCAATTCTGAAATAAGTTGGGAAGGTCAAGGTTTGCAAATATTCAGAAATGCTGTTGATTATGTCAAATCGATAAATGATTGATATGACAAATAACGGCAGAGTTGTTGCAATAGATTCTCTCAGAGGTCTAGCCGTTTTGTTGATGGTAATGGTTCATGCCGCTGCAACGTGGAACCCATATCAAGGGGTGCAATCAACTTGGTTTGCATATCTAATAGCTGGCCTAGGTGGTCTAGCCGCACCGTTATTTGTGACGATTTTTGGTTGGGGGCTAATAAAATCACAATCCTCAACTAAAAATAATTTAATCAAAGCTTCAATTCTAATAATTTTGCAGTTTATTGTAAATATTTCGTCACCCCATTTGTATGCAACCTTTACCCCAGGAATATTGTCATTATTTGCTATACTGATAGTGATTAAACCATTAATTGTAAAGTTATCATCAACTAAACAAAACCTAACAGTTTTCTGGTTGTGTCTTATTTTGCTATATGGAATAAATGAAGCAATGTTAAATTTTCAAGGAGCTAATGATTGGGATAAGAGAGTAAATACCGATAATATCTCTACATTTGTTTCTCACTTGATTTTGACTGGAACATATCCACTATTTCCATGGATAAGTTTTGCAGTGGTTGGTGCATTCCTTGGAAGTTCCATTACGGAGGGGGGGAAAACACTTCCAAGGAATAACACCACCTTGTTACTGATAATAATAGGAGTATGCTATTGTCTATTTTCACTAATTATATCGAGTATTGATGGAAATACATGGGCTCACCCAACTAAAGGCGATCACCTCAATTTCTTTCCAGCAAATCTCGGATTCTTAATCGGTTCATTGACAGGAGTATTCATTTTCTGGTTGGTTATTCAAGAATTTAATCTAACATTATTCGAGGCATCAGGACGAATATCTCTGACTATCTACGTTGTACATTTTATTCCATTAACCATTATGTCCAATTATGAAAATGAAAATAATTGGACGGTTATGGAAGCGAGCCAGGCAGTGGCAGTTTTCACCACCACCTGGCTCATCTTCGCATTTGTTTGGAACAGGCTTCAATGGCTAACCATTGAAAACCTAATTCGCAAACTATCTATTTCGTAATCACTCTTCTGATGCAGCAAGAGCTTCGGTTGCTTTCTTAGCACCCATCCATGCAACAATACCGAAACCGATCTTGTTGATCATGTCAGCGATGTTGTAAGCAACAGCCATCAACTCTTGGTCACCATCTAGTAGGTCAGCTTCTGGGCTGAACAAGTAACCTAGAGGGTAGATGATCCAACCGACTACGATAAACCATCGTAGAGCGTTTGCAGACCACATCAACTCTGACTTGATCTTGCTGTTGTCGACACCCAGTCCAGATGACCATGGGGTACCAGTTGCTACGATAATCATAGCCCATCCAACACCACCAAGAACTAGACCAGCTAGTCCGTTCATAGCACCGGATTCACCTAGGTAACCGAAACCGATCATGATTAGAGCACCGGTGAAACATACACCAGTGAATCCCATACCTAGGAACTTAGCATCAGTAATAGCGTCCTTGCCAACTAGGCTAGGGAACTTAAGAGCCATCAATGGAACGGTAATTATCCAGTCCATGTATCTGTACTCAATTGATACAGTTCCGTAGTCAGCGTATACGCCACGCATGTAGTAGTAGTGGAATGCGGCGATACCGACGATAAGTGCGGATATGGTCATTGTGGTTCTGTATTGTGGAGCAACATTGTTTCTTTCAGACATGAAGAAAACAAATGCTGCACCCATGGAGATGTAACCGACGAAGAACAAGAAGAACGTAATTAGTTCTAATGTGTCGTCGCCTACACCATCATCTAGGAATACAGGCAATCCGTCTTCACCAATAGCTGACGGCATTGCTGGGTCAGCAGCGCTTACAGTTGATGCAAGCGCTAGGGTCATGGTGGCAATCAAAAGCAGGCTTGTGGTTTTCGAGAATTTCTCTGTTATCATAGTTCTCAAACTGTGTTTTTTTTGCATTTACTTATAAAAGGGTGTTAAGATTTATAAAACATTCATGCGATTTCAAGACTTCTGTCCAGTTTGCACTTTCCACAACCTGCTGTAAATTCCGCCTAGAGCGACTAAATCATCATGCTCTCCTTGTTCGACAATCATGCCATTGTCCATTACTAGTATAGTGTCACAGTTACGTATAGTAGATAATCTGTGAGCGATAATCAAGGTAGTCCTATCCTTTGATACATAATCAATAGATCTTTGCAGAGAAGCTTCTGTTTCGTTATCTACAGCAGAAGTCGCTTCATCTAGTATGAGTAAAGGAGCATCTTTCAATACAGCTCTAGCTATAGCCAACCTCTGTCTTTGACCACCAGACAATCGATATCCCCCCTCTCCAACCATAGTTTCCCACTGTTCCGGTAGTGAGTTAACGAATTCCGTCACTTCGGCGGCCTTTGCTGCATCCATGACTTGTTTATCAGTAGCATTTGGGTTACCATATCTAATATTTTCAAGAATTGATGTTGGAAATAACGTGATGTGTTGCTCAACCAATGCTATGGAGGAGCGAAGTTGTTTCAAGGACCAATCAGCAATTTCTTGTTCTGCCCATATTATTTTTCCAGAATTTGGCTGGGCAAACCTCAGCAACAAACGGGTTAGAGTAGTCTTTCCCGCACCAGTAGAGCCAACAACTCCTGTAGTTTTTCCAGCATTTAGTGTAAGGGATAGGTCAGTAAATGTGTTATCTCGGCCGGAATAAGCAAAACTAACCCCTTCGAAAGTAATATCACTATTTTCTATGATTTCCCTGTCGGGGACATATTCTCCCTGGGAAATTTCAATTTCAGAGGTTAATACATCTAACACTCTAGTTGACGAAGCCATGGCTCTTTGATACAAGTCAAATGTTTCACCGAGGCGAGTCAGAGGCCATAGCAGACGCTGAGTCATGAAGACCAGTACAGAATAAGCACCAACAGCCAACTCTCCTTCTAGGGTAAACCACCCACCAAGCAATAGAGTTGCAGTAAATCCACACAAAATAGCCATACGAATTAACGGTGTAAATGCGGCAGACAACCGGATTGCCTTTCGATTTGCTTCTCGGTAATCATCACTTAACTTCTTGACTCTAGCGACTTCTATTTCCTCAGCAGTAAAGGATTGAATCGTCGACATTCCCGATAGATCGTTCTCCAATAGAGCGTTCATTTTTCCTGCCGCATTTCTCACATCAGCGTATTTTGGCTCAAGACTGCGTTGGTACTTGAAAGAGCCCCAGACGATCAAAGGGATAGGAATAATTGCCAACATTGCAACTTCCCATGATATGAATAAGAAGACCGCACCAACAACTAAGACCGTGGTTGACACTTGTAATAAGTCGTTAGCACCTTTATCGAGAAACCTCTCTAGTTGGTTAATATCATCGTTGAGTATTGCTAGAATATCGCCCTTTTGACGTTCATCGAACCAACCCATACCCTGTTTTTGCACATGGTTGAAAGTATCTAATCTAAGTTCATGTTGGACTGTCTGTGCTAAATTGCGCCATAATACCCCATAAAAATATTCGAACAATGACTCAAGCCCCCATATCACGAAAGTTAGAACCGACAGCAAAATCAGCTGAGTCCAAGGGTCAGAATATCCTAGTCCGGCAAGGTATGAATTTTCTCTGAGGACCACAACATCCACCGCTAAACCGATTAACAATGGTGGTGCTAAATCCCAAATCTTGTTAGTTACTGAACATAGAGAAGCAAGCCGTATTGTCTTCCTGTGGTCTTTCATGTGTGACAATAGTCTTCTGAAAGGACCAACTTCGCCCATGACTAGTCCAAACGGTTGTTATTGATAACTATGTGATTAAGTCCCTGTAGTAAATTATCTCCGCAATAAATATGCGTTATAGGTTAGAGCAACGAATGGTTGGCATGCGTAGAGACGATGAATCAATCCTAGCATATGTAACCAATACCAAAGGGGTAACTAGACATGTTACTCTGATTGACCCTGACAAACAATCTCCTCAGACCGCCGCAGATAGAGCATGCGTGGCAATAGAATCGGGCTCATCGATGATATTTGTCGGGGGCTCAACAGACACACCAGACGAGATAGTGCATGCAACATGTGTTGCAATTCAGGAGGGCTTGGAATTACGAGCATTTGCTGCTAGCCAATCACCAGATGGCGACGAGGATAGATGGAAGGTTCCAGTCGTGCTCTTTCCTGGTGGCTCTCATGCCTTGTCGCCTGCCGCTGATGCCATCACTTTCATGATGTTGATGAATTCAACTGACCGTAGATTTTTGGTTGGAGAGCAGGTAAGGGGGGCGCCATACATCGACAAATTTGACATCGATGCATTGCCTACTGGATACATTGTATGCCACCCAGGAGGGAAAGTAGGAGAGGTTGGCAGCGCTGATCTAATTATGGAGGATGACATTGATTTAGTTAAGGCATATTCATTAACTGCAGCAATGTATGGTTTCAAACTTCTATACCTCGAAGCTGGGAGTGGTGCTGATAAGCAGGTAAGTCCAGATTTAATAAAATCTGCAAAAACCACTGAAGGGCTTACTATGATAGTTGGTGGCGGAATAAGGACGCCTGAACAAGCTAAGATTGCTGCTGATGCCGGGGCTGACTGGATAGTTACAGGCACATTAACTGAAGATGCAACAGACCTTACAGACTTAGCAAACAAGATCTCTGCAATAACTACAGTTTTGTGAGATAAACTCAGTCTTCATCATCGAAGATAACAGGGTCACCACTACCGCCTGGTGCGGCAGGACGATTCGTATCTACTTCCATACCTGGTTCGATAACAGTTTCTTCAACACCTAGATCGACCCTGCCACCATCAGCTAAGTTTGCCATATCATCTATATCAGGAGTTGATAATTTTCTTTCAACATCAGGTGAGTTAGCATAGATTTCACGCTTCATCTCACGTTCATCATGACCTCTCACCAAGGATAAAGAATCGGCAAATACTCTACCAACAACTTCTCTGGTACGCTCTCCACGACGAACAGAGTCCAATTCATTAGACATGGTTTCCCTAATACTCTCTAATTCCCTTAATTCAGCAGTTCTATCTTGTAATGCAGACTCTAAATCACTCATTGTTAGAGACATTTGCTGTATTCTCTCATCTCTTTCAAAGACATCACTATGTAGGCGCCTCTCCCTTCTTCGCAGAGACTCATATTCACGGTTTCTCTCTAGTAGCCTGCGCTTCAACTCTTCAATTTGTTCAACTAAGTAATCATGTTCAGCAGAAACCGAACGAGGACCCTGCATAACTCTCTCTAACTGCTCTTCTAACTCTGTTAGTCTGTTATCACGAGCATCCAATAATCCACGTAATCGATCTGCAATATCTCGGAGTCTCTGACGCTCTTCTTCCAATGCTTTATTCGCCGATAATTCGACCTCATACTGTTTTGTCATGTTGTCTACTTGGGATTTTAAACTTCGAACTTCATCAGCAGTGACTGAAGTTAGACCGGCATCAGCAGCACGCTCTAGAGCCTCAACCATTTGTGCAACCCTTCCTTCCATTTCTCCAATAACTTCATCCTGTTCAGAGGTTAAGGATTTCAAAGCTTCAACTTCGTCCTCAAGCCGCACCCTTTCTTCATTGGATAGCGATGATTGTTGTGCGGCTAAATCTTGTCTAGCATCGGATAATAAACGCTCAAGATGAACCATTTGACTTCGACGTTCTTCCAGTTCAGTCTCCAAATCTTTCATTCGGGCAACTTCAGGCGCAACCATGTCTTCTCTTTCTGCCAAGTCGAGTTCTAATACGCGCAGTCTTTGCTTAACTGAGACCATTTCATCATTTCTTTTTGCCAATTCATCCCAGGCAATTAGCACTTCCTCGACCAATTGTTCTACTGGATATCCTTGTAACATTCCTTCCAGTGCAGCCCGCTCTTCTGAAGAGTTATCACCGGCACGTTTTATTCCGCTGGGTGATGAGGAGCCGACTGTCATACGACGCCTATCGGTAATCAACCACTCTTGAACTTTCCCAATCATTTTGGGTCCAAAAGGCCGTATTATCGACCCAATCAAAAAATCCGCTATTGGGTTTAGTTAATTGCAGTGTACATGTCATCTGGCATTTCACCAGCAAGTTTCAGTGCGCCATTTGCTACGCTGTTGATAGCATCTTCTACACACCATACATTGACATCTCCAATATCAGAAATTTCTTCAGCCATTCTTGCTGCAATACCATCAATTAGTGAACCGCCACCAGAGAGGATGATGTTGTTTCTTAGGACTGGCTGATATTCTGGGTCAGCGGTAGCAACGATTTTCTTTATCGCATTACCGACCAGCGGGATAATTGATTCACATGCCTCAACGATTAGATCCCCGATATCTACTACCTGCTTCTTTCCTTCAACAGACAACTCAACCATGACTTCCTTGGTTTCCTTACCAACATATGATGAGGCTTCTTTCCAACGGCGGACCATATCTTTGGTAACTTGAGCGCCGGTGTACTTCTTGACGACTAATTCCATCAAAGCAAGGTCTAGCCAATCTCCAGCCTCTTGGATGGTGATTTGGTCTTCATCAGATGGGAATGTTCCGTGGATACGGGCAATATCTGTGGTTCCAGCACCGATATCGACAACGATTGACCCAGCAATTTCTTCGATACCATAAGCAGTAGCGAAAGGTTCTGTTACCACCATTATTGCGTTAACTTGTCCTCTTAGCGTAGCGACAAGGTTTGATTTGTCAGTAAAGGATACGTGGCTTGGTGAGCAAATAACGCCGAATACCTCGTCGTATTCTTCAGGGTCCACCGTCTCTAGAAGATGGGAAACGAATGCCTTAGCAGCCGCTAAGTTCGCCTCATCATCTTGAGCAACACCAGCTGCCATAGGCCTGTATAGGTTACATGCAAGCTTGTTCTTCAAGGCATCATTACCAAACAATACATCTCTTCCGAGAAAGTTTCTTGCTACAGGGTCTTTCGGTCTTCCTACTATAGTCTCAATTGTGTGGCTTGCACCAGCACTTGAAGAGATAGTAGATTGGTATGTTCCTAGGTCAATTCCAACATAAAGGCGGTCACTCATTTCATTCACCATCCCCGTGGGGATGTCTAAGCCAAAACGACATTGAACTTCAAGGTTGACCTTGTCATAACCAATCAAAATCAGGGCAATCGGAAAGAAAAACTGCGCCCAGTCACTCGTTTTCATTCAAAAATGACCGATTTGTCTGCAAAAAAGGCTCATTGTTGGCAGATTTGCCATTTTCTCTAGTTACCGACCACAATTTACTCAACACCAAAGCAACGGAAAAAATCGTAACAATTCCCCATCCAATCGAGCGCGTGAAACTTGCCGATGCTGGACTATTATCGGCAGAGTTGAAGTTTGTGTTACTAGGAGTGAAAAAGTACGTTTCAGAGTCCAAATATACAATGTCATTATATGCTTCTGGTGACGCATTTAGGCTTTGAGCAAAGAACTGTATGTGCATGCCATAACCAGTAACATCAAAAATTGGCAAATCGGAATTGATGTCCCAAGTACATTGGTGAATATTCCCAACAACCAATACATCTTGAGCAGTACACGTAGCTATTGGGAAGAAAGAATTGTTGTTTGTCTGGTTTATCATTATTCTAGAACCGGTAAGGTATGGATCTAAATCCTCATCATTAACCTGCCAAGTCACCACAACCTCCGAGTCCCAAATCCCTTCATTCAATCCAGTAATTTCCCCCTCAATCACGATTATTGGGGCATCAATTGGCCTGCAGCCAGTACTGTTTACTGGATATACCGAATCGATAATTTCAGTCTGACAAATATCGACATTATCTCCGATGCCATCGCCATCACTGTCATCTACACAACCATCTAGATCTCCATCAAAACCTTGGGAGTTTACTGTTGGACAATCATCATATTCATCGATTACGCCATCCCCATCAATATCATCAGGGCAACCATCCTCATCTAAATCATAGGATTGTGCATGTTGATTCGGGCACTCATCAATGGCATTTGGCATACCGTCACCATCAGAATCTTCCCAATTTACTGAGTCTCTAACCACTCCAGTCGCAGCAAGGGCAAATCCAACGGAATTACCATCAACACCAACAGTTCCAGGATTGTTTCCAGGAGATATATAGTTGGCTTGAACCACAACATCTAACCATTCAACATCGGTCAAATCGTCCAATGAAATTTTAATTCCGAGGCTTGTTTCATTAGATTGTTCAAACTGAGACATGGTAAAATCATTAGTTGTATACAAAGATGAAAATCCATCAGGATCGTAAACCTCTCCAACTGCAGTGTAACCATTTGATAAATTAACCATCAATCTCAAGTCATCAACAACAAAAGGCTCTGGTTTTGCTGGATACGATAAAACAATCTGAAAATCTTCGTTCTGATTTGGCACCAACCGTTTTGACCAACTTTCACCTGTGCTCAAAAACGGTCCAGCAGCGCCCTGACCATTCCATGGACTCTCTGTTATATCGCCCGAAGGACTGGCTTGAAACCTATTTGTCAACCAATCGACGGTATCGAAAGAACTACGATAACTATCGTGAATCCAAACGTTTTGACTTGGCGTTAAGTTATCTTGTCCTAATGATTGTTCAAGTTTTTCAAAATCTATCAACCTGTCAAGCGAAAGCACGCCCCATCCAGAATCGTTATTTCTGTTGAAGTAACCATTTTCGACATCAATGTCAGTAGTTCCAATAGCCATTAACGATCTTATCAGTGAACCAGATGGGGTGAAACCATTACCCAAACTGAGGTTTTCATCTGGTAAGGTTGACCATGAAGGCTTGATATCAGATAAGTTGTAGGTGTTTACCGGCTCATTGGCTGACATAATCCAACCCTGCTCAACCATTTGCTGGATAATGCCAGCATAAGATGCCGCAATAGGTGTAGCCATACTGGTGCCGCTGGACGCTCTCAAAGCATCATTCATCGAATCGTCGATACCATCAGCCTTAGCAGACGAAATTGAAACACCTGGTGCAAGGGCGAATATTCCATATGTGCCTAATTCAGTAGGGCCAACCGATGATGATTGCCAAATTTCTGGACTTGATGATTTCGTCGATGCACCGATAGCAACAACATTACGTCCATTTGCCGGCTCCAGCAATTGCCCTCCTGTGTTGCCTGGCGCAATAAACGACAGAGACCACGGGTTTTCTAGAGCCCATAAGTCGAAATCAGCAGTTCTATCGGTGTATGCGGTAGTATCATCGCCCCACGAGTTTGAATGAATAATTCCCCCGGCTAGTGAATGCTCAATCAGTAAATCCGTTACATTCTCGGGAGGAATCCAACCATCTTGCGATACTATATCTTGAAAGACTAACTTGGCGCCGTAAGCCATTGTAGAACCATTTTGGGGTTTTTCTTCGTTAAGGTAGTTGTACACGTCATGACAGACTAGCGAACCGGCGACATGAGTGCCATGGCGATAGTCCATTTCTCCGGGGTTATCGCCGTCATCAAGACTGATATTATTGACCAAAACCTTGCGATGTTCTTCACCTACTTGGCCTATTGCCGCACTGCTATTGCGAAAACAAGAATGGTCAATATCCAACCCGCTGTCGGCCACACCTAATACAACGCCATTACCATTCAAACCAAACTCCCAATGGGATTGAGTAGCAATATTTCTATCACCCATGTATGCCGATGCAGCTAAGTTTCGTGCATTTGTTGACAGTACAGGCTCAACCCATAGCACTCCTGGCGTTTTTAACACCAAATCCAATGATTCTGGCTTATCTATAATCACTTTTTGTGGCATTGGGTTGTATTGCCACAAATCCATGCCTTCCACTTGAATTCCAATTTGCTGCAAAGCAAATTTGATTTGTGAATAGGCATGATCGGGCAACCGCGGTTCAAACAAGATTTTTATTTGGGTAAAATCCTGACTATCCAGTAACAAATCAGATTTCCATTCAGCGGACTCAGACCCAACCGCAAACCATCCTCGATCTAGTTCAAAATTGTCTGTTCGCCATACAAGCAACCTTTCTTGGTCAAGGGTTCTAAGAGGGTGGCCCCCAGCATTGATCACCTCTTGCCACATCTCGTCGCCCCAAACCTCATTTTGTGTAACAATAACAGACTCATACCATATTTCAAAGCCAACAGTATCATCAAAATTTGGTGGCGCTGGTAAACTACTAGCAAATGGGGCAAAGACTACCAAAATACACAGTAAAATGCCCCGCATGAACCCCCTCAGAACTTCAATATTAGTCAATCTCTCGCATGAAATATCATATTTTGGCGCGACGGGAAGTTTAAACCAACCATGCAAGTCGCCGACTCGATGAAGGCATATCGAGTATCCGGAATTGCACCATTCGGTAGCGTTAGACACAAGTTTACCCTTGATTTTCCAGCAGAATCCAAAGATGATGCTGAGCACATGGCCTACTCCACCTTGGGCTCTAGGCACAAGGCTAAGCGCCGTTCAATAAAAATCGACTCAGTAGAAGAAATCGATCCAAGAACTTCAACAGAGCCACGAATCCTTCACGCTTTCAGAGAAGAGATAGAATTGGCTGGCGGAACAATCGCACCAGTCAAGGAAGAAGAGTAGCCGACGACTTTTTCTAATTCTCTTCCGCTCCCGGGTTGAAACAACATGGTTGACCGCAGTGAATTACAAAACAAGGCTAGACTGGTCGAAAGTCACCGGCAACATTTGGAAGAGTTACAGCGCCGTATGGATCAAATCACCAGTGTGATTAACGAACATCAAATTACTGAGGAAATTCTTACCAGATTGACAACTATGTCAAAATCAGGGGATGCAAAAGCACACATTTCAATAGGCGCTGGAGTCACGTTAAATTTTCAACATAGTGGTGCTGCAGAAGGTACAGCAATTGTTGACTTAGGGGCCGGAATATTTGGTGAGCGAAAATGGAGCGATATCGTAGAATTACTTGCTACCAGAAGGGAAGAATTCAATGATTTACATGAAACCCTACTCAAACAAGCCGGCGCTATTGAAGAGAAGTTAGGCAAACTCGCTCAGGAATTTAATGAAGCTGCAGAAAAATTACAATCAGAAAATACTCCCCGACCATCTCAAGAAGAGCCCCCTCTATCACGCCAAATACCAACAAAAAACAGCGAGACTAAAGCAAAGTCAAAGACTCGTCGGCGTGGCGGAATGTTTGGGAATGAACTTACATTAGACGACTGAGTGAGTACTATGGGATTATTCGATAGATTCAAGCGACGCGTCAAAGAGGTATCTGATGAAGTTGACACCGAAGAGTTAACAGTCGAGGAAGACTCAATTGAGGGACAGCAGTTAGCGTCTGCGAAGATTCAAGATCAAGCAGTTGCAGAAGATGATTTTTATCACAACAATGATGATGTAGAATATGAAATTGTAACCGATGAAGATGATTGGGAGGTTTTTGATGATGAAGACCAAACATCAACAGTTGAAAATCAAGATTCAGATGACGATTGGGAAGATTTTGACGATGAAGAAGACTTCATGCCTCAACAACTTACACGCAAAGAAAAGAAACGCTTACAGAAGGAACAGAAGCAATTGGAAAAGGCAAAAAAAGCCTATGAAAAATCAATGAAAAAGCGTGGTGCAATGGAAGTTGCTAGACCTGCAGGCTCAAAAGTAGATTTGTCTATGATGAGAACAACCACCGGTAGAAAATTAGTCGAGGTTGCTCAAGCACCGAAAGGCTCTGTAAAATCAGCTAGTATCGAGACTGAGACAGGCTCAACCATAGAAGTTGAACTTGGCGGTGGAGTAGTTGAGTCTGGTGGAAAATTGATTAAATCAAGTGCTGCGCTTGATAATCTATTGGAAGAACTTGAATGGGTATTATTGGAATCCGATATTTCAAGCGATGCAGTAACTGCAGTAATTGACGCACTTCGAACGAATTTAATCGGTTCCAGATTGCGTAAAGGTGCAGATCTATCCAGGGTTGTAGAAGCAGCATTAAAGCGGGCATTAAGAAATATATTGCAAGCAGGATACTGGGACTTTGATGCTTCAGTAAAGTCATTTATTGATGCGAAAGACACTCCTGTAGTGATAATGTTAGTTGGCGTTAACGGAACAGGAAAAACCACCACTGCAGCGAAAATTGCTAAGCGACTAATGAACAACGGACTCTCAGTAATCGCTGCGGCTGGAGATACTTTTAGAGCCGGAGCAATACAGCAACTGGAAGCACATTGTGAAAATCTAGGGATTAGATGTATCTCTAGCCAACGAGGTGGCGATACGGCAGCAATTGCCCGAGATGCGATAGAATCTGCTCAAGCCAAAGGAATCGATGTAGTATTGGTGGATACTGCCGGAAGAATGCAAAACAAATCCAATCTCATGAACGAATTAAACAAAGTAAGAAGGGTTGCAAATCCACACCTCACTTTGTTTGTTGGCGACTCATTGGCTGGTAATGACGCAGTGGACCAAGCAAGAATGTTCCAAGAGATAATGAAATTTGATGGAGCAGTACTTACAAAATTGGATACCGATGCCAAAGGCGGCGCAGGACTTTCAATCGCCTTTGCTACAGGCCGACCAATCGTATTTGCAGGAGTTGGCCAAGGGTATGATGATCTACAACAATTCGATCCAGATTGGCTACTCGACCAACTTTTTGAATAATCAATCAATTAATTTGGGGACGGCCTCTAGCCTTGTTAATGACAGATATTTTTTCTGACGAAGATACGACGAGATTGTTTCAATTAGTCCACATGTTTCAACGCAGTGCACTACTTCACATGGGCTATATTCCAGACCAAAACGGCAACAAATACTTCGACATGGCAGAAGCTAAAGAAGCGATTGATTTACTGACAATGTTACAGAATAAAACCAAAGGAAATCTAACGGATAGAGAGGCGCAACTTTTCCGCAGCGTCATCAGCGAACTACAATTACAATTCACCAGAGCGCCTAGTTTGAAGCGGCAATCAGACGACGATCAAGCCCAATCTGAGACCATACGTGAGACATTCGCCAATCCAAGAGAAGGCCCGATAGAGGATATTTCTTCAAATACCGAAGAAGAATGAGGAAATTATCCGGTTGATTGATTTGTTAGTTCTCTTTCGGCAGGACAGATTGACATGGCTTACGTCTCAAATAATTCTGATGAGGAATCTCCAACCGTCCTCATTGTAGAGTCAAATGCAATGTCAATTCAACGCCTTTCATCGATATTCAAAATTAAGGATTTCAACATCGAAATTTGCCAAGATGGAGACAAAGCGGTCGACGAATACATCACTTTGGACCCAGAACTAGTCGTGATATCTCTCGATATACCATCTCTTGACGGCCACCTGACCGCACTTGAAATGCGGGAGCACGGCGGTGATGCAAGAATTGTTTTTGTCGCACCGAGAAGACTGGCAAATATTGCCGCAGACGCGAAGTTTTCTGCTGGGGCAGTTGCTTGGCTGCAGAAACCGGTCACAGCGTCAGTATTAGAAGAAAAGTGGGAGACAATTCTCGGACCAATTCCAGATGCACCAGGTCTAGAAGATTTAGATGAGTTATATCCCATTGATAGAATAAAGCCGGAGGAAGATGATGGACCAATGCCGCTACCGGCTTTGCCTGGTATGCCGCTACCAGATTTACCAATTCCCACAAACCCGGTAATTTCGGACGGGGGATCATTACCACCTCTAGAATTAAACGCACCCCTTCCAGTTGCTCAACCTGTCGAGAATCCAAAAAAATCTCGAAAGTTATTGTATTCGATAATTTTGTTTATTGGTTTTGGAATAGGCTATGCAGTTTACTCAGCGAATCTGATTTGAGGGCACTTGAGCCACCACCAGAGTAGCGTTTTCAGTTACAGTCGTGCCAATTGGTGCAGAGACAATTTGCGTTACTTTCACTGAAGAATCGGTTAACAATGTATTGTCACACTGCTCTAATCTTTGATTAAGCAGTCTGCTTTTATTCCAAGAGTTGAATATTAGCCAACTTGGAATTCCAAGACAGATAAAGGCGATAATCCATAAAAATAAATCGAGCAACAAATCACCTATCGAGCAAGCCCTGCCATGAGAGTTTAGCATATTCCTTAGCGACATCACTAGGATTCTCTGCTTTGTGAATACCGGAACCTACAATGATACAGTCAGAGCCAGCAATTATCGCCTCATATGGATCGCCATATCTCTGTCCCATCTCCCCATCCCCAACCGCAATATTGACGCCCGGAGTCCAGATCATTTTTTCCTCACCAACGCGTTGACGTAAAACCCTCAACTCCTCTGGACGGGAGCCATTACCAATGAATCCTAACACTCCTTCACTTTGCACTCCTTTGTCTACAACACTTTGAGAATAGTCTTCGGTTAGTAAATTACCACGACTAGACATCTGTGCCAGTAGTAACACTCCACCTTGCCTATCGACACCTTTCCACGCAGATTGTAAACCATCTACAATGTCCGGTCCGGAAATCAAGTGAGCAGTAACTATGTCAGACCATGAACGAATATCATAAATTCCACCCATCTGAGATTGACTTATTTTTCCGATGTCGGCGAATTTACGATCTTCGAAAATCAGTAGATTGTACTGCTTAGCTAGCTGGCAGAATTCTTCCCAGGCAGTAATTGACCAATCATCAACCAAGTCAACATGGGTTTTCAATGCAGCAATGTATGGGCCGACCTCTTTCACTAATTCAAAAAGCCCCGACATAGTTGTTCTATCTGCAGCCAAACAAACCAAACTTTGCTTTTCCGTTGCCACCTCCATGTACTTTCGAGCCATAGGCAGTACGGCATTTGACCACCTATTCCCCCACACTTCTGATGCCTGCATGAATAGGCCCAGATGTTGCTACAACACATAACTTGCGGATTAATTCAGTAAGACATCAGTTTATTGAAAGAGAACACCACCCCATCATCATGCGTCAGGCGATATTGCTAGCAGTGATGTGCCTGACATTACCTCTTTCTGGCTGTTTTTCACCCGATGAAACTTCTGTGACCAATACTGACGACTCTATCTATCCAAATATCTACGATAGATATGAGCTAGAGTGGAATTGGGATGGGTCATATGCCATGGTCCTAGAAAATGGACCATACGAGGCACTTGATGTCCAAGAAGCGACAATTACTGTTGACACAACAGGAATTTGGGGCGGTGGGCCCAACAGCGCCGACGTCCACCTTTCCTATTGGTTACCTTCGAATACCGAAGCGGGAGAGCAAGTTCCAGTAATTGCTGTGGTTAGCCCATATTTTTCATACGGGCAACCAGGTGACGAATCAAATCCAACCAATATTGTGGCAGCAGGCCGTGGAGAGTTCATTTACGATAATTTCATTCCACACGGCTACGCTCTAGCGCAGGTAGCAGTTTTTGCCACGGAAGAAAGCACCGGGTGCTTCGATTATCGTGGTGATGGCGAAGGACTCGGCATTCATTCAGCAGTAGAATGGCTTGGTGACCAAGAATGGAGCAACGGCAATGTTGCAATTTACGGTAAATCCTACGAAGGTGCGACTGCTTGGGAAGCAGCCGCCCAAGGAAGCGAGCACTTGAAAACGATAGTACCGATTTCAGGCACTACTGCATTAGCCCCTTTACTATACAAAAACGGTAGTGCAGAGGCCAGATCACAAATAATGCACTCAAATTATGGCAGCAGCATTTTGGATTATGACGACGATGACCTCGATAACATGTGTTCTGATGTCGTGGAAGGATTCCTCGCTGGACCAACACGGTATGGGCTAGGAGAGTTAGACCCATACATGGCAAATTATTACGATGAAAGGAGCCACATCGATAAAGCGTTAGGCACCTATAATGGTAGCATATATTGGGTTCAAGGTATGCAAGATTGGAATGTTGATCCACACCAAGTCTTTGGCGGGCCCCCTGGTACAAATTGGTACCAGGCCTACATAGATGCAGGTTACGAAGTTGCCGGAATGCTTGGCCAATGGGAGCACAATTATCCAGATCAGTGGTCTAAACATAATGCTCAAGATTCCGGTTACGGCGGTGAAGCCATCCACAACATGACTCGCTGGGATTGGGGACAGGATCTGTTTGAATGGATGGAATATTACCTCAAAGGCATAGGACCAAAACCATCCTTACATGCACAGATTCAACGAAATGATGGGGAATGGCGGATTGAAGATACTTGGCCGCCCTTAGACGTCGAACGGATAGAACTAGACATGTCTCAATGCCAATCATCTGGAGCGTTTACTGGAGCAGGCGGTTTGGTTCTTGGTGGTGATGCAACAGTCACTACAACCTGCCCACCAATGTCTGATGATGCAGACACACATATATCCGGTTTAGCAACTTTCCATCTTTCAGTAGTCCCATCATTTGATGGCGGCCAAGTATTCATCGAAATGCAAGACTCAGAAACCGGCATTAGGCTCGGACATGCGACTATGGATGTACGCTATCACGCCGGCGGGTATGATGCGCAAACGGTAATTCCCGGACAAACAATAACTATGCTAATGGAATTTCAAGGAATTGATGCACTTCTGCCTGCTGGGCATGGCATTACCTTCGTTCTATCAGAATCTGGCGAAGACTATCTTCCACCAGCTTGCACCCCCTCATGCTCAATGCACATAATTCCAAGTGTCTCGACCGTGGAAATCCCTGTCATTTATCGAGATGGCAGTAATGTGCTAATTACCCCTCAAGGTGAAGACGCCGCAAATAATCAGTAATCATGCAATACTGTTCAACCTTAACGCTCTAACCAAATCCATCCTACTGACTAATCCGACTAATAAATCACCTTCTACAACAAGCAAAGCCTCTACCTCAGTCAATCTTCTTCTTGCTTCTGCAACGGATAGACCAATATCAACAATTTCCGGACTAGTATGCATCACCTGTCCGATTACACCATTCCTGTGAGCGCCTTTTTGCAATATGCTATCTTCAGAAACTATGCCTAGGATATTTCCTTCTTCGGACAATACTGGCAATTGACTAATTCCATCTTTTACCATTCGGTCTATCGCAACTTGTATCGTATCTTCAAATCTTAATGCGGCAACATCCGTTGTCATGATGTCTTGAACTGTGTGCAATAATTCAGGGTTTTCAAACCTCGACAGGGCCTCAACTAATTTACGTAAAGTTGACACCCTGGGATCAACCGTCTCATTCTCAATTTTAGCAATAATCGATTGAGCAACACCACTCATTTCAGAAACCTTACTCTGGGTTATACCGAGACTTTTTCGCCATCTTCTGATATGACTTCCAGTAGGGACTTCCATCACTTAAACCTCGACACTATTTCACTAAACGAGTTACTTAACTCAATAATTTCGGCTTTGAAATCACGCCCCATCATCTCTGGCATTTCGATTTGCCGACCATCATCTAAGATTTCCTTAACAGTCGCTAGCACCATACCGCCACTCATCATCCACAACTGAATAAATTGCCTCATCTGCGCATTGTTCTCGATACTCATCACACTGTCATCCATGGTAAAACCACTTTTAGCCACAGCATAGATGTTGCCCCGGCGAACGAATTGATGGTAAATTAAGCCAACAATTTCATTTTATTCAATCGCTCAAATTCATAAAAATTCTCGCGCATTTGCATAATAAATCCCAAAATTTCACGTTTATGTTGCACATAAGAATAATATTTTACCAATAATTGTCATCATACACTCAAAAAACACACATAAAAATGTGCGTATGGTTAATATACCGCCCACATTTCGACGCGAATGATAACTATGACAGATAAAGCGAAGTTAGAGTATATATGGCTAGACGGATACAAACCAACCCAAAGCATGCGTAGCAAAACCATGATTAGAAGTGATTTTGGCGGCACGGTAGAGGAATGCCCAATGTGGTCCTTCGACGGTTCCTCAACACTGCAAGCAGATGGCGGAGACTCAGACTGTTTACTAAAACCAGTCGCCATATACCCAGACCCAGACAGAATTAACGGATACTTGGTAATGTGTGAAGTTTTGAATGCCGACGGCAGCCCACACGAATCGAATGGCAGAGCCACAATCGATGATGACGATGATGACTTTTGGTTCGGTTTCGAGCAAGAGTATTTCCTCTGGGACCCAGAAACCAAGCTTCCACTTGGCTTCCCTAGAGATCAAACCCCACAAGGACAATTCTACTGTTCTGTTGGTGGCATGAATGCATTTGGCAGGGAAATCATTGAAGACCACCTCAACCAATGCTTAGAAGCAGGATTGAATGTTGAAGGAATCAATGCTGAAGTAGCAGCAGGACAATGGGAATACCAAATATTTGCCAAAGGCGCAAAAGATGCTGGAGACCAGATATGGGTTTCTAGGTACCTGGCTGAAAGAAATGCAGAGAAATATGGACTTACAATAGACTGGCATCCAAAACCTTTGGGCGATACTGACTGGAATGGTAGTGGAATGCATGCAAACTTTTCCAACACAGCAATGCGTGAATCTGGTGATGAAGCAGTGTTCACCAAGATTTGTGAAGCATTTGGCAAGAATATCAAGAAACATATCGATGTATACGGTGCAGATAATCACATGAGGCTAACTGGAAAGCACGAGACTCAATCGATCGACGAGTTCTCTTATGGCGTTTCTGACAGAGGAGCATCTATTAGAATCCCAATAGGAACCATCGAAGATGGCTGGAAAGGGCGTCTTGAAGACCGCCGACCCGCATCAAATGGCGATCCATACAAAATTGCCGCAGTGATTATCTCAACCACCAAGTCTGCTTGAAAATTGTCCTAGACCACTCCGGTAATTTACGCTAGCCTACCAAATAAGGCTCTCTAGTTGCATATATGTAGCAACGGTTATAGGCAAATAGTGCGATTTTCTCCCATGGGGAGAGATTTAACACCATACATGCTTGCAGGTGGACCAATATTATTGATGGTAGCTTTTTTTAGCTGGCCTCAAACAAATGAAGTAGGTGCAGATGCAATAAAAATACTGATGGAAGAAGAAAGAATGACACTAATGATAATGCTAGCAATTGCTACAACTGGCATTGTGATTATGTTTGGGGGATTGTACTTACTAATCCAAAAAATGAAGAAAGGTGCTGGAGAGATGCACCAACAAATGCTTACGGTTGGCGGTATGTGTATTATCGCTGCATTAGCATTATTCATGGCCGGTTTTGGCGGTAATGTCAATTCTATCAATGCAAACGACATCGATATTGATGCTGATGATGATTTAGCATGGGATGATGAGAATGATCAAATGACTTCAATTAGGGCTTCTTGGGATGCAGCAAACTCTGGATGGGCAATGATGCCTGTTATGTGGGGCATGGCAATGATTCTTGTTGGTGTGACGGCATTTATGATGCAAAAACCATCGGGAATGGATTACATGTGGTCATTATTAATGCCTGTTGGACTTGGATTTAGTCTTGCACCAATCATGAATAATCCAGCATATTTTGATATGATTTTCCCAGTAACCATGCTGACTCACATCGTTATCGGAGTAATGATGGTTATGGGCAAGTTGGATGCACCAGGGTCTAGTGATTCTGCAGCAGAAGCGTAATCTAAGTCACTGTTACAGGTTAATAACATCCAATTCATGGCAAGACCATGAACGGATTAATCACCCTTAATAGCAGGGCAAAGAGTGTTTACTTAGCATCGCTATTGATGTTGGTGTGCTTAGCGCCAGGCTGTATAGAAAGCGAAGATTCTACCAATAGCAATGCCGATAATCATGCCCTTTACGAGGGTAATAGCAGTTACGTTACGATGAACATAATACATGCAGAATCTGCTGATAATGAAACACTGAAATATACTATTGAAATTGAATTATATCATGATTTAGCGCCAATTCATACTGACAATATGAGGAGTTTGGCACAAGCTGGTATGTACGATAATGTAACCTTTCACCGAATAATTGACAACTTTATGATTCAAGGCGGAGACTTCGAAAACAATGACGGAACTGGCGGATATGCCGCACATTGGTACGGTTATTGTGACGGCCAATACATGAGTAACTCCGCCGATTGTGACAGCGAAACCCTCTACACTTTGCCAGATGAAGCAGATAATGGACTTAGACACCTGCCGTGCATGGTTTCAATGGCTAAAACTTCTCAACCAAATACCGGTGGTTCACAGTTTTTCATAATGCCTGATGATATCACAGAACATGATTGGTTAAATGGCGTACATACCGTATTTGGGAAGGTAATTTCAGGCTGTGAACATGTTACTACTCTATCAGAAGTAGAGACTGGCGCTTATGACCGCCCAGTAATCCCAGTCATAATTACCAGTGCCACAGTTTCTGAGTAATATCAAGAGACAAATTCATCAACCGACAATCAAACAATTGTTTGATGGACCTCAAAGAACACATTCGCGGAATTCCAGATTTTCCAATTCCAGGAATTCTATTCTATGATATTTCAACTATCATGCGAAGTAATGAAGCAATGGAATACGTAATTGATTCACTGCACGACCAAATCAAGGACTGGCAACCGGACATTATTGCCGGTATTGAGAGCCGTGGCTTCCTTTTTGCCACTCCATTAGCAATGAAAATGGATCTCCCAATGATGATGATAAGAAAAGCCGGCAAACTGCCAGGGGAAGTCGTTAGTTACGAATATGATCTTGAATATGGCACCGATACAATTCAGATTCAAGCCGATGCAATTCAAACGGGACAAAAAGTAGTGATTATTGATGACTTACTAGCTACCGGAGGTACATTAGAAGCTTCAATCAAACTCTGCCAAAAGGTCGGTGGCGAGGTCGTCGGCTGCGGTGTGGTAATTGAACTGGATTTCTTAAACGGTAAAAACAATCTATCAGCACCTTGTAAATCACTAGTTCACTACTGAATCGGTAAAATGGCATAACCCTCGAAATCTATTCAAATTTACAGATTTGGCTCTAAACCTATATAAGGTCGCCGATTTATAAAACAGTTAACCGTTTATAACGGGGGGGTTAAAACATGAGTTTTGAAAAGAATATAGCGAACTATTTCAAGTTCGAAGAAAAAGGAGCAACGCTGAATGGAGAACTAAGAGCAGGTCTAACGACGTTTTTGACCATGGCTTACATATTGGTGGTAAACCCATCAATGCTAGCCGTGGCAGGAATACCGTTTGATGATGCATTATTTGCAACTGCTATCGCAGCCTTTGTTGGTTGTGTAGTAATGGGATTATGGGCCAACAAGCCATATGCATTGGCGCCCGGTATGGGTTTGAATGCGTATTTCGTATTCTCAGTAGTACTTGCTATGGGCATTCCTTGGGAAGTCGCTCTAGCAGCAGTATTCATTGAAGGTATTATCTTCCTAATTATTTCTCTACCACAAATCGGTTGGAGAACTAAGATGATCAACGCCATTCCAAGAGATCTAAAGATTGCAACCGGATCTGGTATTGGTATGTTCTTAGCCATTATTGGTCTAAGAGAAATGGGCTGGATTCAGGATGACGGTGCAACACTAGTTAACCTTGCAACAACCGAGGCTTGGGGTTCAGGCGAGTATGCCATCTACCAACACGGGGCAATAATTTCAATGGTTGCGCTAATCGCCATTACAGTAATGATGGCAAGAGGCATCAAGGGTGCTATCATTTATGGTATTCTTGCAGCATCAGTTTACGGTTGGTTAGTAGGCGCTTATGATCCATACAACGATTTCTTGGCAGGAGGAGCCGGTTGGGCTGCTGCAGAAGCAGATTGGCCATCAAAGGTTTTCGAATGGAATGGTCTTCCAGAGGAGAGTTTGGGTGCGGCCTTCGGCGCATTTGGCGACATTGGTGACGACCTTGCAGGATTCATGCTAGTCATGATTGCCTTCCTGTTCGTCGATATCTTTGATACTGCAGGAACACTTTACTCTGTAGGTCGCCAAGCTGGTGACCTTGATGAAGATGGCAACCTAGTAGACTCTGAAGAGGCCTTCATGTCTGACGCAGCAGCAACAATCGTTGGTGCAGCAGTCGGTACCAGCACAACGACCACTTACATCGAGTCTGCAGCAGGTGTTGAAGAGGGTGGCAGAACAGGATTGACCGCTATCGTAGTTGGTGTATTGATGCTATTAGGCATATTGTTTGGCCCAATATTCATGGCAATTCCAACCTTCGCTGCTGCTTGTGCCCTCGTAGTCATTGGTGCTATGATGATGAAGCAAGCAACCGAAATCAACTGGGATGACAAAGAGATCGTTCTACCAGCATTCTTGACTATGGTACTTATGCCATTCACTTACTCTATCGCTGATGGTATTGCTTGGGGTGTAATCTCCTACGTACTAATCAAGATGGGTATGGGCAAGTTCGACGAGCCAGGACCAATCATGTATGGTATTGCAATCTTCATGACCATGTTCTACCTTGGTCCAGGAGATATGTCGACCTTCGGTTGGATCTTCGACAAGGTTCTGTGAACTTAGTCGGTAGAAAATACCCAGAGGGAATGAATTTCCCCGTCGATGCTGGTTTCGCCAGCCTTGGCTACGAATGGAGATTTGATGAGCGCACGCTGAATGATATGGGCTTTGACCTCACGCCCAGCATCATTCAGAGCGCCAACAATCTGGCG
>WTIT01000057.1 GCA_011526375.1 Methanobacteriota archaeon | reverse complement strand
GCTTGAGGTTCTTTGACTCCTACCTCAGTACCGGCAACCTTTGCAGTATATCCTGAGATGAAATGGTAGGCGGCCTGTTCGGGAGTAAGTCGGGATATTGGAGGTAAAACACCAAACGCATCACATGTTAGGAATATAACATTTTGAGGGTGGCCGCCGGTAGAATCTGCCGTTCGATTATCGATGAATTCAATCGGGTAAGAGCCCCTAGTGTTCTGGGTTTTTGACGTGTCATGGAAATCTGGAACGCCGTTTTCGTCCATGACAATATTTTCCAAAATAGAGCCAAACTTCCTAGTTGTTCCAAAGATTGCTGGCTCATCTTCCTCGGACAAATCGATTAATTTTGCATAGCAACCGCCTTCGAAGTTGAATACCCCATTGGCGCCCCATCCATGTTCGTCATCACCGATTAAAGCTCTTTTTGGATCGGCCGAAAGTGTGGTTTTTCCGGTACCTGACAAACCAAAGAATATTGCAGTATTGTCACCATTGGTGTTTGCTGAACAGTGCATTGGCAGTATGCCTTTCTTCGGCAATATCAAATTCATTACTGAAAAAATAGATTTCTTGATTTCTCCCGCATATCTGGTCCCACCAATCAATACCTCTTGCGCTTGATAATTCACAATCACGAAACATTGAGAGTTCAACCCGTCTTCTGGGCTTGCTTCAAAATGCGGAGCGTGGAATACGGTAAATTCTGGAGAATGTTTTGCCATTTGGTCGGCTGAAGGTCTAATGAACATATTTCGAGCAAAGGCATTGTGCCAAGCATTTTGATTGATTACTCTAATCGGTAAAGCTTCAGACATATCTGCACCGCAATACAGATCTTGAACAAACAAGTCTTCCTGGCTGGACAAATAATCAATTACCTTGGCACGCATTTTGGTAAATGTTGCCATGTCGGTAGAAACGTTGACATCACCCCAATTAACATCTGAACTTGTCGTTGGCTCATAAACAATAAATTTGTCATTAGGCGACCTCCCTGTTCTTTCCCCGGTTTCCGTCACCAAGGCTTTGTGAGCGCTGTAAACTCCTTCGCCTCGTGAAACTGCAAGTTCTACTAACTCTTCCACTGATAAGTTCCAGTGTATGTTTCCTGAACACTTCAATCCGTGCACAGATAGGTCGCCATGATGCGAACCCAGAACTTCGGCCATGCTGAATCGTGTCGGAGGATGTCTTTGTCCTTTTCGTTTTTTAGCGCTATCATGAATGGGATATTCGTGACAATATTATTGCACCAAAAAATGCTCATTGCTGATTTATTCAGGGCGAGGCTTGAATAAATATAATCAATCGACGAGGTATATGTCTGAAGAGGCTGGTGGAACAAAAAAGTCCTCTAGCAAAGACGAGTCTCGAGATGAGATAATTAGAAAACGCTCCTTTTCAAGAGCCAGAGGAATAGATATTTCTTCATTTATGGTCGACGACGGTAGTAAAGAAGAATCTGCAGAGGTTGTCGATGAAATCGAGGTCGAGCAGGACATCGCAATGGGCGAAATCGCTGAGATTTTCTCGAAGGGAGGTGAAGATTTTGCCCGGCCCGGAGCAATCCAAAAAGATGGTACAGTCAAGACTGCCCCAGAAAACGATAGCGTCACTGATTTGGCAGTCTATGGCGAGAAGCGATTGGGTTTTGGTTTGCTTATTGCCATGATTTTCTCATGGTCGTTAATCGGAACTATTGTCGGCACAGTACTAGACCCGATTTTTGGCGCTATAGGCCTGAGTGTTATGGCAATCGTAGGCTTATACTTGGGAGAAAAATGGATACCTAATCCAAATATGAGAATATTAGGAGTTACATGGGTAATAATATCAATGAAGCTAATTTATGGTTTAGTACTTGATTTGTGGCATTGGGGATGGCTGGACGATTTTTCTTTTGCTGATGAAAATGACCTATTAGGGGCTCTGTTGTTGTTAGGCGTGGTATTGAACATTGTAATCGCCCAGCGACATGATGAAGATGCAATTGCTGCTCAAGCGACGTTGATTTTGCTGGTTGTGGGGAGTGCTGCTGGCGCAGTA
The DNA here is from genome assembly GCA_011526375.1 of Methanobacteriota archaeon. Lineage (GTDB taxonomy): Archaea > Thermoplasmatota > Poseidoniia > Poseidoniales > Poseidoniaceae > MGIIa-L1. The sequence goes on along the minus strand of WTIT01000057.1, from coordinate 24,284 downwards.
TACGGTGAATTTGGTGTCGCAATTATGATCGGCCTTGGAACTATTTTGTTACATGGGCTAGCCATTGTTAGAAATTCTGGTAATTTAGCAAGCATGGGAATTGCTGTTTCATACCTTTGGGTTGGAGTTCACGCCATATCGAATAACTGGAATTTCTTTGGATTAGAAATTCTACCATTTGAAGATGAATTATTGTTGTTTTTACTGATGGTTTGTGTTACTGCAACAAATTCAACCATGGCTGCTATGTTCGTTAACAAAGACAACTGGTTCTCTGACGCATTCAAATCGTTGGGTCTTGGAAAACCCGGCTTGTGGTCGGTATCTGTCGGCCTAGGAATGATTGGGGCATTACTAGCAGTGGCCGCTAATCGACTTGAAACTGGATATGCGCTTGCTCAATTAGTCTTGTTATTGACAGCATTCAGCGCTTCTTACCTTATCGTAAGAGGTGTTGAGTGGCCAAGGTTGTTACCACTTATTGTGCTTCCAGCCCCAATTCTGCTGTTTTCACTAGCAATACTAGAAAGTGGAATTATTGATTTGAGTTTGCCTTACGGACTAAGACCGTATAGCATCTATGCCGCAATAACCGCAGCCCTAACAGCTGGAGCTTTACTAAAGAATCAAACCGCAGTATCAGACCATGTTTTGTGGGCTGGAGGATTGCTCATTGTGGTATTATTGACCTTGTTAATTCCGGCTAATGATGCTGGAAGTGGAGCAAGGACATTATTGGTTAGTCAAGGACTGGTTTGGGTTGGCCTTGCTCAATTATCGATGTATAGGGATTCTCCGTCAATAGCCGGAACTGCTGTAGTAGGGCCATGGTTATGGTTGCTGTTCTTTGCTACTGACGTCGAAAGCCGTTTAGTTTCAGCGGATTATGTTCCCATTCTCATCGAGCAATATGATCTTGCAATTTGGATGCTAGTGCTTTTATCCCAGCAAATATGGGTAAACATGAAACATGGTGAAACTGGATTCAATCTGGCTTCTAAACTAAGCGGTATGTCTGAATTAGGCGCTCGCTTGAGAGACTCTGAAGTACTACAATTATGGAATCTAAGTTTCTTGCTTGCACTATTCGTTACCTGGTCGATTACCCGGCCGGGGGCACTTCCAGCGATTGGTCTATTTGGAGTGTTGACGTTATTGATGATTAGTCATGCATTGATGGTTTTATTTGACAAGCACAAAGGCAGGCCTCGCTCATTAATGACCATTTGGGGTGTATCAGTTATCGCCCTATCCTGGACCTATGGTCAGCAAGGGATTTGGGCTATCACCTTAGTTATCACGAGTGCAATCTTGCTAATCTCATCTGACAGAATGAAGCGTTCTGGAGTTAGTGATGAAGTGCTCAAGAAAGCTGAAGCTTTGCCCGGGCAATTACTGACTTTGATGATGGGTTTACTATCTGGATTATTCATTATCATCGCTTTGGAACCACTAAACTTGATGGAGTTAGATGGTAGTTCAATGCTGCCTGAAGAAAGTTTCAATTTGTACACTTTAACTGGCATAACACTGGTTGCATTAGTTCTCTATCTGAGAAGAGCTGCTACTGTCGAGAAATTATTGCCGCCAGCAATCGCTGCAGTGGGCTTACTAGCGGTAATGGCCATAACTGCACAAGTAAAGGATTCGGCGATAGTGTTACTTGCGACTGTCTTAGCATTTATTGGATCGGGTGCTTATCTAGCAATACAAGGCGAATTTAGAAGCGAAATGAGGTCTATTGCCAAAAAAGAAGAGCGCTTACTAAGAATCGAAGAGAAGCAGGCAAGACTGCAAAAATTTGTCGAGGCTCAAGCCGAACAGAAAGGCGAATCTGCAACCAGTTTGTCACAGCAAGATAAGAAATCAACGTTGAAGATGATCGATGTAGAAATGTTAGACTTAGTTGAAAAGCAGAGAAAAAGAGCCAAACGGGCTGGCACTTCAGGGCAGTATGATCTAGAAATCGGCGATATACATCACAGACCTGTAATCGTTATAGCCTTCCTAGTTACTACTATCTTAGCCTCAACTTACCTTTCTTTTACAAGTTCTCTGTCATATCTTATTCTGGCATTTTGTGTTGTAGTCTCAATATTATTCATTGCACTGGCAAGAATTAGAGCTAATGACATAGGATTGAGATTGCCAGATATTGCTGGAATAGAGTTGCCCATTGCAATCTCTATGGTTGGACTGGTTCTAGTCCATTTGGCTGGGAGGATATCTGATTCAGTTGTGGGCTTAGATGATGCAAAGCATTTGGCTGTGATAACTGTAGGTCTATGTGTACTCGCTGGAATTGGTTTGATTGGTCGCAACGATTTGGGTCTGCGTATTCCTAATGCAGTAGAGGGTATTGTCTATCTTTTGGCCTTAGACAGAGTATTCGCTCTAATCATCGGCGGCGAAGTGCCAATTATGTATCGAGTAGACCCATTTGATGGCGGTCTCGTCGATTGGACATTGCCGATATTATTTGTCGAGTTCGTTCTGCTCGCCTGTGTATTTGCCTATGATTGGGTTGAAAAGCAGCGCTTAATTCGCGGGCTTGAGGATCATCGCGGGGCTGTTGGTCGCTCAGCATGGGTAATTTTTGCTGGTTTAATTTCGGTTGGATTTGCCGGCATATTGGCTATCATATTCGTCATTCGTCGTAGTTGGAATTGGACTCAGCCTGCTGCCGTGATGGTATCTTGGCTGCTTGCCCCAATTGCGATTTCAGGGCTGTTTTATTGGTGTCTAGAACCCGTTGGTATTGACCCAATCGGGATACATGTGCTAGCCACTGTATTTGGCGGTGCGTCAATATTCTTCGTAATTTGGTCGGTAGCAACAGATTCTGGTGTTTGGTTGGCTGCAGGCCTATGGTCAGTACACATATTGCTCATACCATCTGGATTTGGCTGGAGTAGTTTGACAGTAGTTGCGGTATTGATGATAATCTGCTCTGCAACATCTTGGGTAAGTGGCATCTTGGTCATGAGAAAATCTTGGCGGGTATTTGGCGCATTAGACATGGTGCTTGCCTGGATTGTCGCAATGGTGATGTTCAGTACTGGAGCGGGAATAGAAGCGATGTTAGCCATCTTGGTTGCATCATCGATTCTATTGGGTATCGTAACCTATCTAAATCAAACTTATGAAAAGCAAATTATCAATGGTTAATCATATGTTTTGCCAATAAATCACATGCCTCATCAATCGCTTGTTGAATGCCATGATTATCGCCGCCATGCTCCAGACGAGCGGATACTGATATCTTTGCTTGTGTCCCACTATTCCTTACTCCAATTGACAGTTTAGCGCCTCGGTATAAGCAATAAATTAGCATTAAATTTGGCTCACCGGGTACTGTTGTTCTACTCCACTGTGTCACCTTGCCAAAGCCAGATAATTTTTCTAGAAATGCCCTTTCTACATTATCTGAAAGTTCGTTTTTACCATTCCATTTACTTCTGTCAACATTTTTTACCGATTGACGTTGTTTCCAACCTCTTTGCATAAGCCCTGACTTGTCAGCAGTTGTTGCCAATAGATATGCTACCATCGTCATCGCTCCATCTCCGACTAGCGACCATGATTCATTTTGTGTTGGATGAGGTGAGGCAAGTACTATGTGACCTGAATCTTCGACACCGAGAACTCCTGGTAATGAAGAACTGGTCATGAAATTGGTAATTTCGTTCTTAGACAATTTGAATGAGAGCCAGCGATCGCCAACTGCGGTTTCGCTAACGGTAACTGGTTTGGGATATCGTTGAAGGTTAGTGGTCAGGGATAAATCTGATTCAATGCTAGCTGCCAAGTGCCAATTGGTGTCAAAGCGTGTTACGCAACTAAGAAACGTATCGGCAATTCTGTCACCGTCTATTACCCTAAATCCCGTATTCGTTGTCTCAATAAGTAAGCATCGATCGCCATCGCCATCAAGTGCAGCAGCGACTAATGTACCGGCCTCGCACTGTGGTAGTTGATTAATCAAGATATGAGGTGATTTTCTCGCCTCCTCAAAGGTCCATTCTTGAGTTGGAGAAAAATCCCCTGCGCCGCAATTATTGTTTAACGCAGCCGCTTCATCACTAACCTCTACTGCTTGGATGCCATTGCCTGAAAGCCAATCTGCTAACCATAATCGGCCAACTCCTTTCGATGAATCGATAAGTAGTGGTTGTCGAATTTTTGTCGCATTGGAGAGATCTTGTTGGATTAAGTCAGTAAGTATCTGGTAACGCTGAGTAAGCCATTTCGGGTGGTTGATTTTGCTCCATTCTGCCAAATCATGCGAGACGGTGGGTTGGCTCAGCCGCTCGTTATCTATGGAATCGATTTCTCGCTCCTCCTGTGAAAGTGATATCGCATTACGAGAAAGTTCCAGTTCAAATTCTGGTGTAGTCTTATAGCCATATTTTGAAAATATTTTCAACCCCGAATCTTCTACTGGATTATGACTAGCAGTAATCATACAGCCAAATTCTGCCTCGAATAAAATAGCGGCATAATGTAATGCAGGCGTTGCACATAATCCAATATGAATCACTTCAAATTCAGCAATATTTAGTCCAACCGTGAGGTGGTTGGCCAGCAAATTATTCGCTGGACGCTCGTCCCATCCTACGACCACCCTTGGCGCTTCTTTGCTTCCAACTTCAGCACAACGTCCTAATGATTCGCCAATTAATCTCAGTACAGGAGGTGAAATTTCACGCTGTTCAATCAGTTTTGTAATTGCCTCTTCTTCGTCTACGATTGTCAAATTTACTTTACCACGTATACCGTCCGTGCCGAATAAATTAACACTCATTCAATCACCTATGGGTTGATGATTGACCATGAACCCCTGTTACTGTGACATTTGGCCAAACTACGCTATTAATTCCTAACACAGTCCCGGGATTGGTAACAGCATTACAACCTAATTGACAGCCTTCACCCAGTATTGCTCCAAATTTTCTTAGACCACTGCCAACCCTTGATTTTTCAATTCTTAGGTATACTTCAGTGCCATCATTTCTCAAATTGCTTAACTTCACACCGGCACCCAAATTAACCGATTTGCCCAAAATTGAGTCTCCAACATAATTGAAGTGTGGGGCTTTTGAATATGGCAATAATATTGAGTGTTTCACTTCTGAGCAATGACCTACTAAGGCATGAGAACAAATCCAAGCATTTTCTCTAATGTAAGCACCGTGCCTGATTGTTGCATCTTTACCGACAAAGCACGGTCCAATGAAATGGGTTGATGGTTCAATAACCGCACCAGCCTCAATCATTACCGGGCCTTTAGATTCGTCAAATGTTGTTGTCTCCGGTAAGTTCATTTTGTCAATCAAATCCAAGGTTGCTTGGGTCAGTTTGAGCATTTGTTGTTTCAGGCTGTCGTTAGACTCTGGATCTAAGATATGCCATGCAGGTACGTCATTGGCAATTTTTGGAATTATCTTGACTGGTGAGGTTGTAAGACTAGGAAATAGCGAGTTCGCAAATGCATGACTAGGCCATTCCATAGCCATGCGAAATGGTTAGTCAAAATGAATCTGCCGTTCAAGCGGCAAGCCTGTAAAGCCGTTTTCCTGTTGAATTATCAAGTTTGAATCCCACAAGATCCGATAGATATCTCGGGATAAATAGGCCAACCTTCCTAGTTGTAAGGCCGTGATTACGCATTCTCCTCTCGTTGGAAAGATAGTGAACTATATCTGCAGCAGAGCAGTCTGGTACTACTGCGATATACTCTACAATCTCTTCTTTGAGGCGTTCAAGTCTTGCTTCTTTTTGTGAACCCTTTCCTCTCATCTGTATCAATAATACATTGTCTTTACAGATATATAACCCGATATCTGGGCAGTCCATGGGAGCCCTAAACAATGTCCAATATGTCTTGCCAACGTTTTGATGAACCGCGGCGGAAATAATTAGAGTGAAAATCTCTTTGTCCAACATGAATGCATCGGATTATTTTCCCTCTGCTATCGTAACAACCGTAATTGGTATGGATTGGGATCATAATTTGTGATATGTCAAACAATGGTCCATTGGCTTCCGGCTCTTCATCCGTACAAGTCTCTATTTTGCCATCCCAAGTGATCGATTCTACCGAGGGGTGTCTCAATTGTGGTTGATTCTCAACTCTTATCGAGCCTTCATCTGCCTTTACTCCTCGCCAATCGCCTCGCTTACCATTATTCAGCCAGGTAACCATTGCCTTCATTTGTGGCAATGTTGCAAAAGCAAGATGGGTGACTTCCCACCAACCTGAAGTTCTTGCCAAAGTAACGTGATGCACTCCTGGCCGTACCATCCTGCTATCCAAACCATCAGCATAAGTACGACAAAGTCCGTTTATCCTAACACAAATAACTGGGATAATGCCTAGATTTAGTCTCGATAATTGGAATGGATTGGCTAGTTCGCCAAGCAGCAAAATCGGCATCCTGTCTCCAAGACTTGGGGCTGAATTAGCCGTAAGAAATTCATCAAGTGTTGTGCCATTTAACCTAGCTTGTGACACTTCTTGCTTTAGTTCATTAATTTGGATTTCTTCTCCGTGAGTTAGCTCAAATTCAAGGGGGAGTAAATCGGTTCTAGTACAAACAAATGGCGATTTAGGCAAGGGTTGGGGAGAATTATTTGGCGTATACTGCCAATGTGACGGTTTCATTTCCTCCATAGCAATCCCTATCGATTAGTATTATTCAAAACGCCGCTTATTCAAGGAAGGTGTTTTCCTGGAAACATTGTGGGCATGTCACCTTAATTGGCCTGATAGATGGAATCCCCAAAGCGGCACCACAGCCTGGACAATTAATCGCTTGACTAACTTGTTGGCGCCTTTGTGATGCGTCTGGACTTGGATCGTACTCAAATCGATGGCTAGATTGAGGGGGAAGGTTTGTGTTAATCGATTGTTGGAGCCCAGTTCCTAAATTAGATTGTTGTTGGCTCGAAGGCTGATTTGGTAACATTGCGATTATTTGGTTGGCACTAAGCCCATACTTTTTGCCGATATTTGTTGCCTGTAGATTTAATTCGTAACCAGAGATGCTCATCAACAAGGTGTATTCATCAGGTGAGATAATGGTCATAGTCTTGGCACAGCAAAACCGCTTTAGATAGTTTAGATGGTTTGATTAATGATATATCGTAATCGAAGACGGCTAAAATATGATATATATATTGAGAGAGTTCAAAAGCAACAGGGTTCGGCGATGGGCTGAGGGACCTAGGGATGAGTAGATCTAAGATGAAAAAATCTTCACGTAGTAAATCTGAGAAAATGACCCCGCAAGAGCGGTCAAGGATTGTTCGAAGTATTACTTGCAGAGAGACTATGGTTGATGCAAATTGGGTTTTTGCCAATGATACAATGGCAGATGTATTAGATGATCTAACTCAGAATGATTGGGACCACGTTTTCGTCGTTAACAAAGAGGGTGTTCCTATGGGCAGAATACATGCTGTTGACGTGTTGAAAATCGTCGCAAAGAAAAATGTTGAGCGGTCGGTCGCATGGATGCTTAGCGTACCTGCTAAACAACTGATTAACCTCCCGCCATTAACTGTCAAAACCAACACTCCGCTACTAAAGGCTGGTGCGCTTATGTTGACTCATGACCTAAACCAAATTGCTGTTGTTAATTCCGACGGTGTTCTAGTTGGAGTTGTTGGCCACAAAACAATGGCTAAGCACTTGCCTAGATTTATTCTCTAATCAAATTCCCCAATATCTTTCAGATTGGGCTTGCTTTGCTTGCAGTGAATTCTTAATTGTGGTTGCCATCCAAAGAACTACAACCCAAATTATTGGATAAAATAGATCGTCAAGAATTTGATTGACACTAAATTCGTAAGATTGACCATTCAATACTTCTGTTGAAATCTGTAGTGCAGAGTCGACAAATGAATATACGACCATGCCAAATATGCTTAACACAATCAGTCTGCCTGAAAATGATCCTCGTCTTAGACGTAAGAACATAAAACCCGCGGTTGAGGTCAAAAACGCAATTACAATCCATGCCAAGGCTGCATGAGTGACTTCTAACCAAAGCACAGACGTACTGCTATCCGCAACTAGTAGCGTGTATTCTTGGTATCCTTCAGCTACCGCAAAGATTGCACTGAATACGGTTGCAGTCCATAATAGTGATGAAAACATAGCTGCATCAGCATTGTCTCGCATCTCTTGAATTACTCGATTAACGGTTGTTTCAATTCCTGCTCCTTTGCTAAAGATATACAGTCCAGTGACTAATGGTAAGGCACCAATTACGATGCCGCCAATCTCTGCTGGCAGCATAATTCCTAGACCCAATATAGCTAGCACAAGACCGAATGGTATCATGATTTTTGCTCGCCATTTAGGGTCTTCTAGGGCTTTGACGATGTAGTAATATGTTCCCTCGATACCTTTTGATTGTTTGACAATAATTTTCTCGACGTGGTCAATTCTAACCTGTGATTGAATAATAGGCAATACAGACTCATCCTCTGCTCCATCTGTCACTAAAATTGCCTTGTCCGGCTGGAAGGTTGTGACGATTTCCTCAAGTTGTGCTGCAATTGCGCGGTCCGACCTAATGCCAACCTTTTCATCTCCGGTTAAGATTGCGATCTCAACTTCATCATCGTCACCAAGCGACTCTGATAGGTTATCGTGTTGAGAAAGTGCGCCTAAAATAGCGTTAGTGTCACTTTCCTCTGGGTCGGCAATACCAAGTTTCAACGCCGCGGTTAGAACTTGTCGGCGGCCGACTACTGGGCCTCTGATTGCCGTCTTAATTCCAAGATCGTTGTCTCGGTCGACGGTCAAAACGAGAGTCCTAGTCATAATACACACCTTTGGTTGAATAGGCTAGTATGTCCTACATTTCAAATCCTTCGCGCGAATTGCTCACTCATTGACTGAATTTTCAAGTGATTTTTCCGAGTCATCTACGCCGTTTTTTTCATCCGTCAATGGCTCGTCGTCTTTACGAATGCTCGCTTGTGCTTGCTGATTTTTTGCCTTCCAACGTTGTGTGGCTCGAATATACTTTAGCGGATGGTCCATCCAAGAGATATCGCATAATCGGTCATCACCTGGCAATACTGGACAATTGTGATTGACTTTGAGTTTACCACAGGATGCGGGAGTGTATTCTCCGTTGTATACGTGATTCACTTGATATGTTGTGGTTCCTTCATTAAAGTCCGGCGCACCCCGAAAGAAGCCTATACAAGATTCCTCTGGCAAAGCAAGTTTTGCTGAGATTGATGCTAAGAAGACTCTGCCAAAATGGTTCACGTTGACACCATTTGCTAAGTCAGCAATGATTTTCCTCATGCACGGAGGCCAATCGGATTCTTCGGCACCGACTAGATTTATTGCCTCACTAGCCTTACTAGCCATCAAATTTCTTACCATACCAACAGGTTCTGCTAGCCGCATCGCCAATTCCATGTCGATATTCTGCATTTTTTGTAATGCTTCTTGTTCAATATGATGTTTGATTCGCTCCCTTAGCAATCTAGCCAGTTTTGCAGATGAGGAATATTGTTGTTCATTAAACAGCGTGATTTTACCTTTGCTTATCTGGGCATTCGCTAAACGCCACCTTGCACCAGTTATTTTTGGACAAATTTCGATAAAATCCGCCATCCCTATTTTCCATAAATTACCATCCTGACTTTGTCTAAGTTTACGGCTGTTGGTCGCGTTTAGTGATTGTTTTGTCTGATTTAAGTCGACATCCTTGTCTATTTCGGAAATGAAGGTTTTAGCAATTATTTCTAAATTTTCACTATCGCGAGTTAGCACCTGTTCTGCTCTTGTTGCTTCTGCTTGGGCCCATCGAGAAATTAACCTTTCATCCTCAGAAGCAAATACCACTAAACGGGCGTAATAGAACGAAAATGCTTCGATAATTCGGCCTTCTTCGGTGAATATATCGCCGCCAACAACAGCAACGCCGTCCTTTGATTCTATCGAATCAATCAACCGAATCCTCGCTCTAGAGCGGGCTTTCTCCATCCATTCTCCGTCCAATAATTCATCTAAGTCAATTTCATGTTCGACTGCCAACTTTTGAATCCACTCGGTCGCCTGGGGCAAGAATGGATATCTTGCTAAAGTCACCTCGTTCTCTATGAGAGGAGTGACTTTCGGAGTCGGCATGAGCCTTGCACAATCTAAGAGTCATATCAATTTCACGATGATAATATTTCATTTGACTGATTGGTTTGGAAGTGATGTGGCGGAAGACATTTTTTCCGGTTTGATAGACATTCAAACCACGGTGAGAGAGTCTTTTGGCTGGGATTACCAAAGCGATTTACTCAGTGCTAATTTACTAGCTGAATCATTGGACAATGAAAACCCATATGATGTTGATATATGGTCACCAAACAATAGAGCAGTCGTGCTTGATAGGTTGAAGGAAAAGTTGCTTGCTGCCCCCAAGGTTGTAGTTGTTGGTGCTGCGGTTGATGAGGTAGATTTTATCGACTTCAATTTTGATAATAACGTGATTATCGCGGCAGATGGATCTATTGGTGGAATCCCGAAATCGGCCAATATTGCCTGCGTCGTTACAGATTTTGACGGCAATCCACATTTAGATGATGCTGCAAAATCTGGTGCCCTGTTCATTGCTCATGCACACGGAGATAATATCACCAATTGGCAGAATTGCCTCAATAAGTGGCAGGCTCTCGAACACCCGCCTGAATTGATTTTGACACACCAAATAACAGAATCAATTGATGGAATGTACAATTTTGGTGGTTTTACCGATGGGGATAGAGCGGTTTGTTTGGCAATCGGACTAGGTGTTCCCAAAGAGAATATATCTTTGATTGGTTTTTCAACTACCAAAATTGGCAAATGGTCGGGGCAAACTAACCCGGTTAGAAAACTCGAAAAATTAGCCTGGATGTTACGCGTATTACAGATGATTGGACTTGATGAGCAAGTTGATTCTAGCGTTTCCGAAGCGCCTTGAGACGATCTCTCATCGTCTGACGATGTTCATCATTATCATTAGATTCGGTGCTAGTTAGTCGACGTCTAAACATCTCATCCTGCCAAACAAACAGTTCGCCTTGTTCGTCACCAGCCACAATCATATCACTACTCGATGCTATGGAATTTATTCTGGCGCATTCCATGGAGGAAATAATTTCGCCACTTTCCTGATGAATCACATTCAATTGGCCGTTGATGCCGTTTTGGATACCAACCCAAATGGTAGGCTTATTCTCGACTGAAAACCCTGTAGATATTGTTGATATTGTCCCTATCTCACTTGCCCACTGTGGTTCAAAATTAGCATTTAGAGTGACTACTTCGCGGTCTTTGCTAACGGTGATTAACTCACTACTTGCCGCACATATATTGGAAATAGCATCTCCTAACCCTTCCATGGATTTTCCTTCCATAGTAGTCACATCTCCATTTGCATGACCAAAAATAACTCCATTGACAGAGTCTATTCCGGTCGTTACCGGAGATTCTGAGTCAAGTGTTTGGTAGGTTAATGCGCCATTGTTGTCAACAATTGCTGCTCCCATCATTGGCCTACCTAATCCAAGTATCACTTGATTATTTGATACAACCATAGTCCACGGTCTTTCGTCCATGTGTGTTTCCCAAACCTTCTCGCCTTTACTGTCAAAGCACCATATTGCCGAATCAATGAAATCATTATGCTCGATATCATAAACCGATGATGTTGCATAAATCAACCCACTAAATGTGGTAACCTCATCAGCGCTACCTTCCAAAGCATGCTGCCAGAGTATTGCTCCACTATCGCTATCAACCGCAACTAAATGCAATCCTGCGCAGGCATAGATGCCATTTTCATCTATACTGATGCTCGCAATTCGGTCGGGCAGTTGGGCGCTCCACTGTCTATCACCTTCTGAAGACCACTTGGTCAATATCCCATTCCAGCCACCAGCGATAGTGCAGTTATCTGAGTCAATCAATAGCGCAGAGACTGGCTCCCCAAGAGAGCGCCGCATCCAACATGCGCCAATCATGTTCATGCACCGGCTTAGCCGGTTCAATATGATAATACAAATGGATAATTGCTCAAGAATAAATCAATTTAATTGCCTTCTAGGTTTGGTGATAGCGAAAGTTAAGACAAATGCTACTAGACTGAACAGGCAGGCTGAATAGTAGTGCCCCATGGTAAAAAATGACAATACAGATGCAGTCCTGAGGATGTATACCGAGCCTGTCTTCATGGCCCAAATGGTAAATCCTGCAGCCAATAACGACAGGCCAATGAATCCAATGCCAATAGTAGAGTAAATCATTGAGGCCCCAGAATCCATCAATGGGTGTTCCATCTGCCTCGGTGAGTTGTCGATTTCTCTAATTGTACAATTCGAGGTTCCATCTGCACAATCTTGCTGGGCAAATTCGTCTTCAGAAGGGACTTCAAAATCAATAGAAGTAAAGCCATACGGCTCAAATAAAGCAGGCGGGGAAAGTAATACTCGATTCGAATATTTATCTTTGAAATCATCTCTATCAACGATTATGTCTACTCTCGTGATTCCCGGATCTAATCTATTCATTTCAAAAAATCCTGCTTTGTCGGTTTGCGAGGAACTGGTATTCCAATAGTCGCCTTCATACCAAGAAATGTAGACTGTTGCGTTCTCAATTGGATTGCCTTGGTGGTCATATACGTGGCCATTGAATATAGCTGATTCATCAGGGGCATTTTGAGCAAACCTGAAGACAAATTCATCTGGTCTGACCAAACCTGATTCAGATTGAGTAAAATCCAGTCCATTCACCAATCCCAAAAGACAAGTGATCAGTAATAACACCGCTATTGAGTTGCCAATTCTACTCAACTCGTCTACTTCGATAGTTAATTTTGCTTGAGAGGTTGTGAACATTAATTCGCTTGAAGGTTCAGCAAGGCCAGTCAATTCATCGATGTAATCATCGGTAGAATCATTCTCGCCCATAAAGTTGCTAAATCCTCTTCCTACTTGACTTCAATGCGCCCGTCTGAATTACTCACAAGTCTTGCCAGCGATTGTTGGTTAATCCAAACTTCGACAATCATGTCACCATTTTCTTGTGGATGTTTATCGATAATCATGCCTGAATCATATACATCGGAAAGATATCCTTCAATACTTCTGCCTACTTCACTATATGTTAACTGCAACGATGTTGGGCTGCCAAATAATTGGGTCAGCATTGCATCTTGTAACTCGGCAAGGCCGATATTTTCATGCACAGAAATACCCAAGGGTTGAGCATAGCCGTGTTCCCTCACAATAGACTGTTTTTCTGCTAGTTCGGTTTCTGAGATGCCCTCTATCTTGGTTAAAACACACATTATTTTTCGCTCATCTAAGATATCAACGTCTTCCTCACCAAGATAACGAGAGTTGATTTCTCTCTGGGTGGCAGAAATCTTCCGGCGAAACTCGTCCTCTGAATCCGTTGCGTCTACTAGAACCATTAGCATATCACATTCTAATGCCTCGGACAGAGTTGCTCTAAAGGCATCCAGTGTTGCATTGGGTAAATTGTCGATGAACCCAATGGTATCTGCTAGCAAGACTCTGGGGCTTGCGGCAAGTCGCCCAACAGTTGTCTCCAAGGTTGAAAACAACTTATCCTCCACCAATACCTCTTTGCCAGACATTTTTAGAAAGAAACTCGATTTACCCGCATTGGTATAGCCAGCTATACCAATAGTTACTGCACCGCTACGAGTACGTTGTCTACGACGTTCGGCTTGAGCCTTGGAGTGTTTACGCTGTCGCTTTCTAAGCGACGTCAATTCTCGGTTTACATTAGCAATCACGGCTTGTAAAGCAGTCACACCGCCACCACCATATCCGGCACGTTCGCCCGTTGTAGTTTGATTAGCCAACTCTCTGAGTACCGTTCTATCTGATTGAAGGCGAGCAATACGAACTTGGGTTCTCGCTTCAAGCGAGTTGGCATGAGCCGTAAATAGTGAGAGTAACAATCGGACTCGGTCCCATACCTCAACATTAGTTGCATCACTAACCGCGACTAACTGTCTTGGTGTGGCGTTTGTATGAATCAATACAAGGTCGATTTTTTGCCATGGATGACCATCAACTCGCAACCGTAATTCGTCTGAGATATCTTGTAGGCGACCTTTGCCAAAGTAACCTTTAGCGTCTTGATCTCCTGGTTGATATATCGATTCAACAATGGTTATGCCCATAGTTTGCACCAAACTAATGAATTCTGTTGTGTCTTCAGTACCACGAACTAGTAACAATGCTTGCCTACCTTCATGGTTAGTTCTAGCCTCTCCTAACGCTACACCACCGGCACCGGCAAGAACCTCGAAGTTTGGTTCTTGCTTCGCCATGGATATGCTAAGAGTCAGCCTCATATCAGCCCACCCCTTCCACTGTTCATGGTCGAGTCCTATCGTGCAACCATAGAATGGGCTGGTGATGCAGCACTAGGAACTATTTTGCTTGCTGCCGCTTCGAGGCCTGGTTGCTCAGCGAATCTCACCGAAGATGGAAATCACTCGAAACTAGTTATCGTCGTACAAGATACCTCAATTCAAAGTCTTAGAGACAGAGTTGATGAATTGATGATTGCCCTGTCTGATATCGAAGAAAATCATCAATAGTCAATATCGAGGATTACTGGGGCATGGTCTGAAATATCAAGGCCGCCTTGTCTTTCAATCCTAACATCGGTAACTAGTGTATTCGCTGCCTCGTTGAGTAAGAAGTAATCTATTCGCCAGCCACGGTCTTTTGCTCTTGCTTGACCTCTGTTGGACCACCAGCTGTACTTCTTGACGCCTTGGCCATGCTTTTCCCTAAACACATCATGCCAACCATCCTCCAATAAATCGGAAAACCACTGTCGCTCTTGTGGTAAAAATCCGCTCATCTTAGCATTACCTTTCGGATTCCAAATATCATCCTCTGTATGAGCGACATTAAGGTCGCCACAAACAATTACTGGCTCATTAGAACTGAGATATGGTAATAAAAATTCGCGCCATTCATTCATCCACGTTTCTTTGAGTTGCTGGCGTTCTTCTCCGCTCGAGCCACTTGGCAGATATGTATTGATGCAGGTTAGGCCACCGTGTTTTGTAACGACGATTCTACCTTCCTTATCTTCAGGGTCTACCTTTGATGGTTTGCCAGTTTGAATAACCTCCATAGGAATGCGGGACAAGGTAGCAACTCCTGAGTAACCCTTTTTTTCCGCAGTATGAAGGTGGACATCATAACCTTCTGGCCAAGACCAGTTTTTGGGTAATTGCTCGGGTAATGCCCTAACTTCTTGAAGCATCCAAATATCTGCATCAATCGAAGAAAAATAGCCGTCTATTCCCTTCCTGATTGCTGCCCTAATGCCGTTTACATTCCAAGATACTAGACGCATGGTATTCTGTCAGGCTAGGAAGTGAATAACAATTTCACAATCTAAATTATTGATTTCAAAGCCTTTGCAGCTCGCTTTCCAGTATCTGCTGCGGCATCGGCTAGAAGATAGTCGGATTTTACCCAAGGCCCTGCCAATAAAATCCGCTCATTGGAAAAAATATCATATTCAACACAATTTGAATAACCGACAACTATTTTCTGTTGCCTTAAATCGGTGATTAAGTGGTTTTTCCAGCCCGATATATGTGTATCGAGTATTGACTCTAATCTTTCAATTCTGCCTTCTTCAGAACCACCGGTAATTATTGCCGAAATGTGGGAACCTGATGCCGTAAGCCTTGGCTGAATTGCTGCATAATCAAGAATCGCCGCATTATTCTCAATATCAATTAGACAGTGTTTGCCAAGCATTGGTTTTGATGATAGGCCGGCTTCAATACTACTAGCAAATTTAGGTGATAAATTAGCGAAACTACTAGCAAATATTTCTTCATTCACTTCTTGTAAAATCGTTCTTGCTGCCCCTGCACCGCATGCCAATATCGCGGCATCAAAATCGACTTGTCGGCCATCCTTGAGCTTGACTTTGTTGTCTAACAAACTAACTACTTCGCAGCCTGTTTCAATCAGCACCCCAACCTCATCTAGTGCTGCACCTAATCTGCCAATTAGGCCAATCCAGCCTTCGGTAGACACGCTTAGTTTAGATTTCAATAACGATTTCAAGCGTGATTCGTTTTCGGATATTCCCCATGTAGCGAGAAATCTCATTGCCTCATACATTGGATTACCGACTACTTTTGCCCTTATTGATTGCCTGTTCAAAGCGGCTTGTTTGATGTTGCCGACGGGCCGAACTAATCCATGGCCTGCAACTTCTATTTTGTCAAGTCTAACAGATTTTATTGATGGTTTAACGCGGCTTAGTTGTTTACATAATTTGTAAAACGGCCCTGATTTATCTATTAGGTGAGGGCCGAAATGAAGTGAAAAACCTTCACTATTTTGCGAGGTGCCTCGGCCACCTATCTTGGATTTACGCTCAAGGACAACTACATGGTGGCCATCGGAAACAGCATGTATTGCAGCAACTAGTCCTGCAATGCCAGCACCGATTACAACTACTCTCGCCACAACTATCCCAGTAAGATACTAGGCATGAATCCATTGATTGGTCAAGACTAGCCTTGTCTACCTTCGATCGCCGAGTTCAATAGGGCGATTGCGGCCACCATTCTTCTGTCCATTGGATGGCCTGGAGGAATAGTTAGCAGAGTCTTTTTGATGATTGGATTAAATTGTTGATGGAGAGTGATGCCAGCATGTCCTGGAATTTCAAAATGGAATTTTGCTGGAATCAATGGAATAAATCGGCGTAGAATCGCAATACTGTCTTCGATTAATTCGCCGTACTGGTTACCTTCTGTATCAAGCAGTTTCCAACTATCCTTGACGATCGATTTTAGGAATTTTCGCCTTACTGAGCCTATATGTTCGTTGGTAGTTAGATCGATCACATCATACGTTGCAGCTAAATCAAGCATCTGACGAGCTTTAATTTGTAGCAGGGCATGAGTACATGATTCATCAGAATACAGAATTATATCTTCTTTTAATTTGAAGGCTTTTTGCTTGGAGTATGCTATGGTCTGGCCGTTTAAATCTTTGAACCAGTAAGTTCCACCAAAGATTTTCAAGAATTTTGTTTGGATAATGTAATTGTCCATCTCAAATAATGGGTGCATGAGATTGCCAAGTGGTGGATAATCATATATTTGCCGCCGATTTCTCATCTCGTTACAAATCTAGCAAATAGGCAAAAATTAGTGGCGCAACTATTGTCGCATCGCTTTCAATGACAAATTTAGGGGTTTCTTTAGCCAGTTTTCCCCAAGTAATCTTCTCGTTAGGCGGAGCCCCGGAATAGCCACCATACGATGTACTTGATTCACTTATCTGACAAAACCATGACCATAGCGGCGCGTCTCGCTGTAGATCCTGATTGAGCATTGGTACAACACAAATTGGGAAATCTCCTGCGATACCGCCACCGATTTGGAAAAACGCGAGAGGAGTGGTTTGATTCTCATACCATTCTGCCAGTTCCGTCATGTAATGTATACCGCCTTTTATTGTAGATGCATTGATTCCAGAATCGATCACGTGTGAAGCAAAGATGTTGCCAATTGTCGAATCTTCCCACCCCGGAACGAACAGTGGCAGATTGTTTTTTGCTGCAGCCATAACCCAGCTTTCATCTTCCAGACCATCAACTGTTAAATCTCCCGAAAGCAAGATTTCGTAGAAAAACTCGTGCGGTAATGCCGATTTACTGTTGCTGGAATAATCTTGCCATAGCGGCAAAATAGCGGATTCGATATGCCTTATTGCTTCTTCTTCAGGTATGCATACATCGGTGACCCTGTTGAGCTTTCTACCTAGTAATTCTGTATCGTCTGCAGCGGATAAACTGCGCCAATCATCTATTGTTTCATAATGAGAATTGGCGGTAAGTAAGAAGACATCTTCCTCTAGGTTTGCTCCAGTACATGATATCCCGGCAACGTGTCCTGAATTAATTAGCGGCGCCAGAGTTTTGCCCAATCTTGCAGTACTCATTGCTCCGGCTAAAGTAATGAATAGCTTGCCGCCAGATTGTACAAAATCGACTAAAGAATTAGCTGACTTTCTTACCTCTCCGGCATTAAAATGATGAAAATGGCAATCGATAAATTCGCGTACAGACATTGTTTTCACCTGTTAGTAAATCTTGACTCTGCTTTTCTTTTTTCTAACTTAATTTCTGGTGAAACCGCTTGCAAGGCGTTGTCAATTGTATCAATAATTGATGCCGTGTCGGTAGCCCCGCAGGTAAAGCAATCAATCGATAGCCATCCTTTGTCTGAATAACAGTGTGCTGTTAAGTGGCTTTCATCCAGTAGTACAACTGCGGCAAATCCCGGAGGGGACGTTGAGCCATCGAAAATCTCGACGTGAGAATGGACGCGATTGGCTGTACTTTCATCGATAGCGTGTTCCATCAATCCAAGCATCCATTTCCCAACGTTTTCTAAATTGGGAAAAAAGCCTGTGTAATCAGCCAAAATATGGGTGCCGTGCGCCTTAGACATCTCCGCCGCCCCGGTAAGAGTTAGATATAAAGATTTCAACAAATAATCATCAAACTAGAATAAAATATTGAAATCTATTTCCTCCGCTGTCTCTTTTTTTTGTATTAGTATCTATTTTATTGCGATTTTCTTACATTAATGTGGTTAATTATTCCCTTTGTGGCAAGCATCGCAGCAGTGAATTGGGTTAATGGTGTATCGTGCTGCGGTACAATTTCATTTACATCCATGCTGATAACTGTCGCCTTTGGTGCAGAAAAAACCGTTTCGATAGTTTTGACTGCTTGCCAAAAACTGAGGCCGCCTGGAACCGGAGTGCCTGTAGCAGGAACAATGCTACCATCGAGTCCATCGATATCAATGGTCAAATGAATCGGTCCCTCTATTGCCAGTAAGGTATCTAGCCATTGTTGCCACTTGGTGTCACTCTCTAAGGTGTCGGAAGCAAAAAATGTGGTGATTTTATCATCTGAGATTATTCGCTCATATTCTTGTTTGGAAAATGCCCTAATACCTACTTGATAGAGGTGTTTAAGTCCGTAATCCATTGCTCTTGCAGCGGCACAAGCATGGGAAAATGGTTCGCCGTCCAACTCCTCGCGCAGATCTGCATGAGCATCGATTTGGACAATATTGAGTTTAGTGTAATCTCCTTCGATTGCCGGATGGTCGCTAAGGGAGTCGATTACTGCTGGCAGTATTCCGTGCTCACCGCCGAGAATTACCGGGAATGATCTTCCGTTATTCCATTCACTGAGATACTGTGAAATGCTAGCTAATTGTTGCTGAAGAGTATTACCTTCTCCGCTCCATTCTGGGGCGGTGTAGATGTTATATCCGGCCGGCAAATCTTCGCCAATTATTGGGTCGAACAGTTCTACTTGGCCACTTGCGGCAACGCATGCTGCAGGGCCCTGAGCAGTTCCTTGGCCATATGATGTTGTAAGTTCGTAAGGCACCTGCAAAACAACGATGTCAGGCTCGCCATCTTTGCTTGGCAAACCCAAGAAGTTACCTTCGACGAATTCCTCTGCCACGAACCTTGGCAGGTCTTTGTGGTATTGAGAGTTTGGTGTCATTTTTACGGTGAGAATTTGCCGGATGTCAGTAAAAAAGCCCCTTTTTTACCGATGATTTTATATTGGTCGGTGTACAATATAATTACTGTTCTCGGGCAATAAATGCGGGGGCGGAGGTTTTCGGATGGGCATGACATTAGGAGAATTAACCAAAGCAATTCAACAACACATCGACCTAGAAATGGACAGTGAAGTCGCTCAGGGTATGGCAGAGCACGCTCTAGGATTCTTTGGGTTCTACAACAGAATTATTGACAATGCTCTTGAGCCTACTGATAGAAACCTATTCTACATGTTTCAGGACTATAACCTACTAACCACAGAGAGTGAAGAAACGACTTTGTGGGACGGTCGTGAATGGCGTATCCATTACTGGAAATTCAAGCCTGATTTACGAGAAAGCGTCGAAGCATACATGCAACGCAGTAAGAAATCTGAAGAAATCGATCCATATGCTGATGTATATTCAAGCGGCGATGCAGGACAAATATGGACTAGAGAATCTGAAAAGGTAGTTAATCCAAATGCTTTCACCAGCGATTGGTGAAATCGCGCTATATCAAAGCATTTTTGTTATACCATAATTACGGATAGACATGCGAGTAGCGCTGTTCCTTGTTGTATCTATGCTGCTCGCATCGATTCCTTTGACCGCTGCACAAAATGATTCGGGAAATGATGCGGCGTGGCCAGGAGACCCAATTGATAGTCATGTTCACATGACCTGGGCAGCCATGACTTTGGAGGTTAACGGCTGGGCAGATGACTATCCTGAAATTGTCGACTTAACGAGCGCAGGTGAATCTGAACTAGGCAAGGCTTTGTGGGTAGTTAGGCTATCTGATTGGTCGGTTGATACTAAAGAAAATGGTGATCCGAAAGAGATTGTTTACATTGATGGGGGTCACCACGGCAATGAATACCTCGGAACTGCTCTGGCTTGGCTTTCAGCAAAATGGTACATCAACGGTTGGGCTGAAGGTAATGAAGAAGCAATCAATGTACTGCGAAATACTGAATTGCACATTCTAATCATGCTCAACCCAGACGGTAATGACATCGATACAAGATGGAATATCAACCAAGTTGACTTGAACAGAAATTATGACCACTACTGGAATACATGTCCGACAACCCAACCGGGAAGTAGTGCATTCAGTGAGTCTGAAACAGCCGCTAATTCGGCTTACATGAACGAATATGTCACAGATGCAGACTTGTATGTTACAATGCATACGGGAGTCTGGATAATGCTCTATCCATGGGGTAAGTGGGCACATCAACCAGCAGATTGGGAATTGTTTTGGCAGATTCGAGAAGATGTACAAGCCAATGTTTCTAGCATTCCAATTCAAAATGCCAACCAGGGGCTATATCCAAACTGTGGTACAAGTAGAGACTATGGTTATGGAGTAATGGGTTTCCCAACTTTTACTTTTGAAACCGATGATGAGCAATTTGTTCCAGGCTCTTTTGAGAATCTAAACGATCGTCTCGAAGAGGAGATGGACGTGATGAGATATCTGATTAACAATGTCTGGTATTGGCGAGCCAGATTGGACGTTCGAAGTCTTGAAGTTGACAGTGATTCAGTAATGCTCGATGTGGTAAATCACGGACAAGCTTCTACCTCGAATGCTACACTTCAACATGTAAACTCCGACGGTGAAATTGTATGGACATCTGGTGCATTCACCGTGAACGCAAGTAATAGAACAAATGTGGAGTTAGATATCTCAGAGATAAGCGTTGATGATGATGGTAGTTGGCAATTATACTATCAAAAGCGAGTGATAAATTCGTCCAAGTGGGTCACAGAGCCAATTAACAGTAGTGCCGTAATGTCAAAATCTAGTGATAACGGAGAAGGGTTGTTTGGTTATGGGATATTCAATCCGCTAACTGTGATTGTATCGATTGTAGGTTTAGCGGCGTTACTAAGGCCGGAAGACGAAGAAATTTGTGAATCCGAGATACACGATAATTGAAATGCTATCGTACATACGCCAGCACAGGCGATAACATGGAAATGACCGTAAGCGTAAATGATAACATCAATGGAACACTAATTCTTCCAATAGTCGAAGGAACTGAATCAATACCTGAGGACTGTGAAAGAGGTTTGCCACAATCGATGAAAGCACAAATCAACAAAGTGCTGAGTGATGGAGACTTCAAAGCGAAAGCCAAAACAACATTGTCTTTGGTTGGTGGAGAAGATGGCAATATCATCCTCTCTGGATTAGGAAAGAGTGACGGAATCTCAGCCCATGATTATCGAAAGGCTGGTGCTGCAGTATTTGCCAGTATCAAGAAAATTCACGGCAATGATTTCACTGTTCGATTTATTGACGCTGGAGTACCACACATGGCAGCCTTCGCTGAGGGCATGATGCTACGAGATTACTCATACGACCATTATAAAATGAAAGATGATGACGATAATGAAGATTCGACCAAGCAAATTAGACTGGCATGTAGCGAAAAAGAAGCCGGTGAATTGACCTCATTGGTAGAAAAATATCGAGGCATAGCTAAGGGAGTTCACCTCTCTAGAGACTTAGGAAACTGTCCGCCAAACGATATGTATCCTGAAGAATTTGCTGACCGAGCATGGGAATGGGCTAAGCAATATGACAATGTCGAAGTCACCATCATAAATTACGATCAAGCACTAAAAGCCGGAATGGGCGGATTAGTGGCTGTTGGAAAGGGTTCTTCACGTAAACCATGTATGGTTATTTTTGAAATGAATAAGGATGTCAAAGGCAAGTGTCCGGTGCTTGTCGGTAAAGGAATTACTTTCGATACCGGTGGTATTTCGCTGAAACCTGGTGCAAACATGGACGAAATGAAATACGATATGGGCGGTTCTGCAACAGTATTCGGCACTATGGAAGCGTTGGCACAAACAGGCCACAAAGGCAAGGTTGTCGGAATCACCTGTATGGCTGAAAATATGCCTGCTGCTAATGCAACAAGACCTGGTGACGTAATCAAAGGCCTATCTGGCAAAACCATTGAAATTCTGAACACTGATGCTGAAGGAAGGCTAGTGTTGTCTGATGGACTGTGGAAAGCTGGTGAATTTAACCCAGAATACATCGTTGATTTCGCAACATTAACCGGTGCTTGTGTTGTTGCACTTGGACACGAAGCAACTGGTTTGTGGTCAAATAATGATGAGTTTAGAAGCCGGATTCACGATGCTGGAAATGCTGTCGATGAGTTGGCTTGGCCAATGCCATTATTACCTGCATTCGAGAAAGAGATGACCGATTCTAAGATTGCCGATACTAGAAATCTAGGTGCAGGACGCTGGGGCGGAGCAAATACTGCTGCTGCCTTCTTGAAGCAATTCGTACCAAATGTCGATTATGACAAAGACGGTGAACAGATTACTTGGGCTCACATGGATATCGCTGGAACCTACTGGGGCGCTAAGACCAATACCATGGTCAAAAATGGTGCCACTGGAGTTCATGTTAGAACCATGCACCATCTAATCACTCAAGGATGATTTGTTACTATTTCCACACTGACTAATCGTCGAGATTAGGACATGATTGCTATGTTTAGCGTTTGATGAGTATCACAATTAATGCCATTGAACCAATTGCAGAAATCATACCAACAAATAGGAAAATTTGTTTGATGTTATCATCTTCTGAGTCATCATCTGGCGATTCGGTATCTTCATCGTCAAATGAGCCGAAGGTGCTGCCAACTGCCGGTCCGGTATTTTCTTCAACATGCTCGATGACCACTATTGTCCCATTTTGTACATCACCATCGGATGAAATTGATTGATAATTATACTCGCCAACGCCCCAAGTTCCATTGAACCAAACCGTGAAGGATTCTTGACAATCTGATGATGAGTTGTTAGACGGAGGAGGACAGTCTTGGTAAATTTCTCCAGAATCCCAATCCTCTGAACCGTTGTAGAGTCCATCACCGTCTGAATCATAGACGATTCTTTGTGTTACGTTTTCTCTTGAATCTGCATTATACCACATTATTGAATCATTATACTCAATTTGTGTAGTCATTGGTTGGAGATCGTTTTGTTTGATAATCACATTGAATGTGCTAGCCGAGTGAGCCTGAGCGAAGCTTGGGACTAGAATCAAGACAATCAACATAAATCCAACAAGTCCGTAGTTTCGCCTCATGACCTAACCCAATTCATATGCCTAAATAAAACAAATTAAATTGTGCGATTATTTTACCCGTTAATTGAAATAGAACAGATAATAGCGGGCAACATGCTTCGAAGGGAACTTCATGATGACGTAAGTGCAGCCGATAAGGTAATTGTGATTGCGCTTGTCAGTTTGTTAACAGTCAGTGTAATTTCAGCAATCGCTTACATGAGCCTGGATTCTGATAAAGAAGATGGTTCTGATTCAAAATCAATGGATTGGGTCGACCCTGTTGTAGAAATTGAAGATGAAAACCACAGCCACACCGACTTAATGGCACATAGGTTGCAAACCGAGAACATGCTTCTAATTGATTATCACAATCTAAATTGTGATGGCAATGTTGCTCCTCCAGCTGAACTAGACAATGTTGCAGGAAGGCCATGTTTCCCTGAGTTCAAGAATGTCGGCCCTACTCCCGGAGACTCTTCAGAAATTTCGATAGAGGG
>WTIT01000062.1 GCA_011526375.1 Methanobacteriota archaeon | reverse complement strand
TCGAAAACTTGAACGATGACTAATTCATCTGATGTATCAAGAACTTGTCCGTTCTTGATTGAACCATCTGCTAATCTAAGAGTTACAATTTCACCAAAAGCAACTGGTTCAGTTTTATTCAAAAAGACCAGAGGTCCCTTAACGTCAGTAATTGTCCTGTATTCTTTTCCACTCATGATTATCCCTCCTAGTTACCCTCCACGGTACCCGCGATTTCAGCGTTCATCTTCTTGACCATTTCATCGATTTCATCGACATAGCCTTTTTCAAATCGACCTCTCATGAGATCTGTTCTAGACTGTACGTTAACTACATCATTTAGTTGGGCGCCAGAGGCCATTGCCGACTTAGCTGATTCTTGGAAAGCAAGAATCGCCTTAGCCATCTTGTATTGAAGATTAATGTCACAGTATGCGTCAACTTCATGGAAACCATTTTGCTGCAAGAAGAATTCTCTGATCATTCTAGCAACCTCAAGGGTCAATTGTTGGTCAACTGGCAGTGCGTCTGAACCTACTAGTTGAACAATCTCTTGAAGTTCAGCCTCTATTTGTAACAAACCACTGACTTGAGTTCTGATTTCTGGGAAATCTTGTGCGATGTTATCCCTAAACCATTGGTCTAAACTTTGTGGATACAAAGAATATGAATTTAGCCAGTTAATTGCAGGGAAGTGTCTTTGTCTAGCCAATCCTGCATCTAGACCCCAGAATACCTTAACGATTCTTAGTGTGCCTTGAGAAACTGGTTCAGAAATGTCACCACCTGGAGGGGATACAGCACCGATTACGGTAACTGAACCATCATCGCCGTTCAGAGTCTCAACACGACCTGCACGTTCATAGAATTCTGCAATTCTTGAAGATAGATACGCAGGATAACCTTCTTCACCAGGCATTTCTTCAAGACGGGATGAAATTTCACGCATTGCTTCTGCCCACCTTGAGGTAGAGTCAGCCATCAGTGCTACATCATAACCCATATCTCTGAAGTACTCAGCGATAGTGATTCCTGTATACACCGAAGCTTCACGAGCAGCAACCGGCATGTTTGATGTATTAGCAATCATCACAGTTCTGTTCATCAGTGGCTTACCTGTGTTAGGATCAATCAAGTGCGGGAATTCGTCAAGTACCTCTGTCATCTCATTACCGCGCTCTCCACATCCAATGTATACAACCAGTTGAGCGTCTGAGTACTTTGCTAATGATTGTTGAGTTACAGTTTTTCCTGAACCGAATGGCCCTGGAATACCTGCAGCACCACCCTTGGCCAGCGGGAATAAGAAATCCAAAATTCTCATCCCTGTAACCAACGGAGTATCTGGTGCATACTTCTGACGGTAAGGTCTTGGTGAACGTACTGGCCACTTTTGCATCATCTGCAATTCGGTACCATCGTCCATAGTACAAACTGTTTCAGTCACGTTAAAATCGCCGGACTTAATACTCTTAACCTTGCCACTTTTACCCGGAGGAACCATGATTTTGTGAACAATGGTTTCAGTTTCCTGAACATGGCCAATTACTTGGCCGCTAGATAATTCATCACCTTTAGCAACGACTGGTTCAAAGGTCCACTTCTTTTCCAAATCGAAAGCATCGGCATCAACACCTCTAGTAATGAATACACCCATTACTTCTTCCAGTGTTGCCAATGGCCTTTGAATACCATCATAAATTTGGGTTAGTAATCCAGGCCCTAATGATACAGAAAGTGTTTCTTCTGTATTTAGAACTGGCTCACCTGGTCTAATACCAGAGGTATCTTCGTAAACCTGTATGACCGCTTTGTCACCGTGAAGTTCGATTACTTCACCCATTAGACCTTCATGGCCTACTCTGACAACGTCATACATAGCTGCGTTCATTCCAGTAGCGGTTACAACCGGACCGGATATTCGGTATATTACTCCTTCATTGCTCATTTTTTTTCCTCCTAATTGGAATTCATTTCCATAAGTCGACTCCTATTGCCTTACGAATTGTGTCTCGTAAGGTTGTATCCTCTTCAGTGCCTATTCCTAGGACTGTAGGGGTTACAGATGCAGAAAGTTGATCTCGCAATCTTTCTGGCAAGGTTGCCATTATTGAAGAGTCGATAACAATAATTCCAACCTCTTTTGAATTAAGTAGTGATTTTAATTGAGAAGACATTTGCTCATCATTCTCAGGATTATAGATATTAGAGATACCTGCCAACTGGAATCCCAGTGTGAATTCTTGCGAACCAATAACTGCTAATTCCATCATAACACCTCACAAAATATGCGCCTCAAGCACTTCAGCAGGCAATCCAGCAAACATACCTCTAACGATTATTCTCAAATCAGCGACTTCTTGAACCTTCATTGCAACATAGTATACTATTGGTAACGCAGAAATGGGATGGAGATAGCTCATTTTCTTCATGAACTTATATTCCCGTTCTTTGAACCATGTTACTACAGAATCGAGGCTTCTTGAAGTTGCTACTTGTTCTAATAAACCATCAAAGTGGCCTATATCGAACTTTGAAGATGTTCGTAAAACATCCATAAGTGCCGATTTACCTCCCGCTGCAATAGTCGAAAAAGATCTAACTGGCAGTAATTTACCTCCAGGAATCAGCAATTTTGAGATTTCCTCTGATGAAATACCTATGGAATCTGATTCCAGTATATTCAAGATATTGCGGTGATCTATTTCCATTGCAAGGTAGTCTTTCAAATACCTAGTTGCAGGATTATTCATTTGGAGAGATTTCAATGCCGATTTGAAATAGTGTCTGTCTAAAGCATCTTCATAATCTGAAAGTTTTGCATCTTCTGGCAGTGCTTTGAGGGCAGAGCCAAATGATTTCCTTCGCATTTGAAGGGCTGCTGAACGTAAATCGTCTGCTGTTTCAATTATTTTCAGCCATGGCGTATTTATATCATTTAAATCCGGCAATATTGAGTTTGAGACTTTCTCTAGAGAAACCTCGTTTACAACGGACCTAAGTACAACCTTAGCATTTTGATAATCAAAGCGCGTGGTGTAAATTTCAACAATATCCTTTAATTTACCATTACACATCTTCAAGATATCTGCTAATTCTGCTTCTAAGTTGTGCGTCAAAGCGGCTTCAACTAGATCTGCACCAGATAACTTTCCTGCGTAAAGATTGACTTCATCACCATAACCCATGTTACTTACCGAAGCTGTGAGTTGATCTGTTGATTGGTTAATTAGTTGACGCATACGCGCAATATCTGCAAGTTTCTTCCTTCGAGATTTTGCTCTCGAAGCGACATATGCAGTATTACCAACCATTTATTTCACCTCACTCAAACAATATTTTGTTTACTTCTGATAGGGATTGATTCCATGCTGTATCCAACATTGTGTCAAATCTCATATCGAATGATACTGAACCATCAGCTGCCTCTAGAATGAATCCACCTAGACCATCTACTGATTCTCCAACCTTTCGCTTGCCTTTCAGGTCTCCAAGTGCTTTTCTGTCAACTTCAACCGGTCTAATAACGAAGTCCGATGTTGCCATTTTGTCTGCTTTAGCCATCAATGACTTAAGCATGCTTGCACGACCTTTGAAGCCCGGATCGGCGAGTTGTTCTTTCAGTGCTGCATGCGTACTATCCATCGCTTCTCTTTTTGCAATTAGTATTGCTTTTTGATTAGCCTGTCTAGCACTCGCGACGACCTCTCTTGAAATTTGAGATGCCTCTCGCTCTGCCCGAGTATTTGCGTCTTCAGTAATTTTAGACGCCTTATCTTTTGCTTCATCAGTTATTTTCTTTGCTTCATTCTTGGCTTCATCAATCAATGCCTTTATGTCCGCTTCAGCAGAAGCGGCAATATCTTTAGCCAACGTTTCGAGCGTCATCTTTATTCCTCCAAATTCTCCAACAACCATATCGGTTGTCAAAGGTCAATGTTCACTGTAGGAACAACGGCAATGCGCCCAAGATAACGATAGATTCTGGCAGAGCAGTGAAGATCAGTGCGTAACCGAACTTGCTGCCGTCTTCTGCTAGCATGCCGACTGCAGCACTACCGATTGCAGCTTGTGAGTAACCAGCACCAAGTCCGGCTAATCCTAGCGCAATTCCAACACCGAGGTTACCGATGTTTCCTACGTTCGTATCTTCTCCACCGTCGTCTGCAGCAGCATCTTGTGCGGCGACACCTTGTGCTACAAGGGTCAATGCCAGCAAGACAATCAGGGTTCTTAGGCTCATTTTCAGGGTATTCTTGTTCATATTTGCTACCTCCTTTTTTTGTGTCCAATGGACTATGATTTACCCTCCACATGAAGGGTTCTACCACCAAGCGGCGAGAATGCTGTGCCGCTTCCGTCGTAGAATTTACCCATCCACTCTACAAAGTGTAGACGAATGGCGTGAATTGAAGGTGAGAGGATTCCTAATGCGATTGCAAACAACTGTACTAGAACGAATAATACAATGCCGAGAATCAATCCAAAATAATCTCCTGCATCCATTGCTGGCCCGATTTTCTCCCATCCCATGTTGATGGAAATTTCGGCTATTTTTACTCCGGCTACACCAACACCCATGATTCTTAGGTATGAAAGAGTATTAGCAAGCAAGCCGAATATTTCAATAGGGCCCATAACCAAACCTCCAACCCATCCAAATTTCTCGTATACTGCTAATCCGATAACCAAAGATACCAGTCCAATTGCCATCAACACTGTCCAAATTTGGAATTCAAACAATTCATTGAAGCCCATGACCATGTTTCTAGCTTGCATTGTGCCACCTGTCATGATTAGAAGCCAAGAGCCCTTTTCGAAGAATGCTGCTGCTGCTCCATGAGCCTTCCAAACAGTGTATAGTCCAATAAACAGTCCAACAAATATGTGAAGAATGCCGACATAAACTGATAGTACAACATATTCTTGCAATCCTCCACCTGGTGTCGCTCTGTGGAATGGGACATGAAGGCCTCCCATCGCAAGTAAATCCGCTAAAGTTCCAGGAACGTGAATGTTCGCATAGGTCCAATCATAGATAAAATCAAACGGAGATGAATTACCCATTTGCCCTGTATCATCCCATACAAATCCAAATCCTTCGGCAAATATTAGTCCCCAAATAATACACCAAATACCCATCCATCTCAATATAGTCAAGCCATTTTGTGCTAATGGATCGCTAGCAAATGGTTTGGTGCCGAAATATGCTGCAATAGCACATAATACCAACCCATATCCCCAATCTCCAAGTATCATGCCGTAGAAAATTGGGAAGGTAAAGGTCATCAATAGCGTAGGATCAAAGGTACCGTACTTTGGCCTGCCTACCAAATCGACAAGTAGTTCAAATGGTTCGGAAAAATCGCCATTTTCAAACTTGATAGGAGGTTGCGCATCATCATGATGTTCTGCTGCACTATATGTTCCATTATGTATCGCCCCAATTGCCAAATCTAATTCTGGCAAGTTTATTTTTCCATCTCGATTTAAGTCGATTGCTGCAAGGAATCTAGCCATATTTAATGGCGGCATATCAGGGATGTCCGCCTTTTTCATCGCTGCTTCAATTTCAGGGAATTCTAATTCTCCCGAATCATCAAGATCCATGCTGGTAAAGAACTCGAAAACTGTTAACTTTTTGAGCTCTAAATAGTCTGAGAGCATTTGCAATTCTTTAGGAACTTGTTTTACATGTCCAGCTTCTTCATGATGGTCGTCGTGGTGATGATGATCTTCAACATGCTTTTCTATAGAAATATGTGATGCGACCTTAGCAAGTGCTTTTTCTACCCTTGCTTTATCTGAAGATGGTATCCACCCATCTAACACGAACGCTTGGTTACTCACTGCCATTAGAGTTGGAGCGGTATAAATCGATTCTTCTCTCTCGAGATATTCTAGCAGTATGACGAGATCTCTGCCATATTCATTATTCCATTTGCCTATCGATTTATTTGCGGATTCAATGGACTTCTCTAGAGATTCAATATTTGATTTGGCTTCTGCAATCATTTGTACTGCTGACCCTTCTCCTGATGGAATTTGTATTGGTTTTGCCCCTAAAGAGCTTAATCCAATTTGAACCGCTGCGCTGTCAGAAGGCCTACATGCAACTGCAACAACGCCTTTTGCTACTTGAAGTTCGATATCGGCTCGTATATCTGAGAATTCTGAATGTGCTTTTGATGCCTTGGAAGTTTCTGCAATAAATAATTCCAACCCTTCGAAACCTGCCATCAAATCTAGTGGTATACCCAAAGGAGCTACCCTTTCTAGCGCCTTGACTCTTTCATTAAGATTAGAAATTTCGGCTTCTGAATCCCTTACGACATCTACATTTGCTAGAGCATCGTCAATTTTAGCACCCATTGATTCCACTAGTTTTTTTACTTCTGCTACAGACTTAGGACCATCAGCATTAATCGCTGAAATTTCTGACTGCAAGGCTCTAGCCTTAGTTAGCAATTGGCTAGTTTTCGCTGACTCTTCAGAATCTATCGATTTTCCAACGCCAATTCCATCTTCAAAGTTACCATATTCCTCAATGTGAACGCAGCCTAGATCAGCGCAAATTCTCAAAACATCCTCTAGCTTATCAACCGCAGACGCAACAGTAAGTCTGGACATTTCAGCGGTTTCAAACATAGATATACTCCTACAATGATGACAGGGTTTTTAGTATGTGTTTAACTGCTTTTCCTTGATTTTTATGTGCAGTCTTGGAGATAGATTCCACATCCTTAGCTCCTTCTTTCATGAC